>JACQVV010000046.1 GCA_016209595.1 Planctomycetota bacterium | reverse complement strand
GCGGCGACGATCTCGATCCCCGGGATCCGCCGGAGCTCGCTCTCGGCCCACAGCGCGAGGTCGAGCTTCTCGTCGAGCTCGCGCCGGAACGCGCCGGCCCCGTGCATGAGGAAGGGGAGCCAGACACGGAGCCCGCGAAAGCCGCGGGAGAGTTCGGGGGAGATTTGACAGAAGTCGACTTTCTCCTCTTCCGGAGCCATCGCCGGGAGGTAGTCGGCACGAACCGCGTGCGCCCGCCGGAGCACCTCGCCGTCCCGGACGAGGAGCGCCCCCGTCCCATAGGGCAGGAAGAGCCCCTTGTGCGGGTCGAGGACGACCGAGTCGGCTCGCTCGATCCCGGCGAGCGCTCGCCTCCCGCGGTCGGTGAGAAGAAAGAAGCCACCGTAGGCGGCGTCGGCGTGGAGCCAGAGCCCCTCGCGAGCCGCGAGCTCCGCGAGCGCCGGGAGGTCGTCGACCGCGCCGGTGTTCGTGGTTCCGGCGTTCCCGACGACGAGGAAGGGGCGGCGACCCGCGGCGCGGTCGCCTCGGATCGTTTCCGCGAGAAGGTCGAGCCGGATCCGGAACCGGCCGTCCGAGGGGATCTCGCGTCCGCTCGCCTCCGGGAAGCCGGCGAGGATCGCGGCCCGCAAGATCGAGTGGTGCGTCTGGTCCGAGGCGTAGATCGTTGCCGAGGCGAGATCGTCGCCGAGGCGCTCCTTGCGGGCTGCGAAGAGGGCGCCGAAGTTCGCGAGCGAGCCGCCGCTCGTGAGATACCCGCGGGCTTGTGGAGGGTAGCCGACGATTCTCGCGAACCAGCGGACGACGTCGGCCTCGATCGTGGCGAGGCCGGGAGCGGCGGCCCAGAGGGGGACAAAGCGATTGACGGTATCGCCGATGAGGTCGGCGACGGCGGACTGGAAGAGCCCTCCCCCCGGGATATAGGCGAGGTAGCCGGGCCCCGCGGTGCCGAAGCCCTTGGGGACGGCCTGGTCGAAGAGGAGACCGAGGACCTTCGCGAGCTCTCGCCCCTTCTCGGGAAGCTCCTGGGCGACGGCGCGGGCGGCCTCGTCCGCCCTTTCCAGGTTCGACGCCTTCTGGCGGGGGAGCGACTCCACGAAGGGGACGATCCGCTCCATCGCGAGGTCGACGAGGCGGCGCATCGCCTGGGGGGAGAGTTCGAGGGGATGCTCGCCCTCTCCCCCGCCCGCGACCGGCACGGGTAACGCGCTCCTGGCTTCAGTCCTCGAGGACGTAGCTCGCTTCGAGGGCCCGTTCGATCCTCGTCCGGATGTCTTCCAGGTGCGCCCTCGTGTACGCGTCGGCGGACTCCAGGGCGCCCGTCGATTCGATCCGGCGGGTGAGATCGCGGAGCTGTAGCCTCGCCAGGCTCCGGATCGTTTCCATCGCCGCATTGTCCCCCGGCTCCAGGGCGAGGTCGATCAGGCGGCTCGCGTGCTCGCGCTGGAGGTTCCGTCGGAGGCTCGTGATCCATGGCTTTCGGAGCGTCGGCTTTCCGTCGGCGGCCTGTCTCTTCTCCGTCCAGATCTCCTGCGCGATCGAATCGAGGAGCTCGGGCAAGGTCAGCGCGTCCCGGTCGGCTGGGACCTGACCCTCGGCGTCCAGGATTCTCCGGAGCCTCGTCGGGTTGAGGAGGAGCGTCAGCGTCGAAGCCTGGATGGCGAGGATCCGGTCGTGAACGGGGTACGTCGCGTCCTCCGAGAGATAGGCGGATCCGCCGCCGTCGTACCACTTCTCGACCGAGAGGTAGGAGAGGAGCTCCGGCGAAAGGCCGTAGGACTCGTCGCGGAAGGCGGTCTCGATCACGAAGGCAAGCGCCTTCCGCTGCGTGTCGGCGTCCACGACCTCGAGCGGCGGCCGATCGGAGTCCTTCTTCTTGTGGCGGCTGACGAAGGTTCCCCCGAGCCAGTTCGCCATGATGGAGATGGCCCGTGTCTGAAGCTCGAGGCCGAGCTCGTAGCCCTCGCGGGCCTTGACCCAGCTCTCCCCGTCCCGGACGTAGCGGTCGAGGATATGCTCCCGGTGGAACCTCGAGAGGGCCGCGAGCTCCTGCGCGTACGCGATCGGGTCCTTCGCGAAGTCGTAGCGGCGCGCGAGCGGGTCGGGGCCGCTGGTGTCCTCGTCGGTGGCGTAGGCGTTTTCGGGCTCTCCGCAACGGGCGAGCACCGGAGCGAGGTCCGTGGCGAAGGTGTAGCCGTACTCGATCGCCCAGTGGTCGTATGGGCCGATCCCGGTCATCGTGATCGGGCCCTGGAAGTCGTCCTTCCCGGCGCGCATGTTGATCGGGAGATAGTCCATCACGGAGCCGGCGAGCGGCTTCTCCTTCATCTCCTCGCTGTTCACCTGGCCGAAGGAGTAGATCCCGGAGGCCTTGAAGTTGTGGCGGAGTCCCAGCGTGTGGCCGACCTCGTGCGCGACGAGCTCGGCAAGGAGCGGCCCGATGAACCGGACCGGGATGCCGTCGATCATCTCCTCGCCTTGCGCCGCAGCGGCGGCGATGTCGAGGTGCATCCGGAGCACCGCGAGGTCGAAGGCGCGCCCCTCGGCGGCGAGGCAGAGCCCGTTCACCTGGCTCACGCGGCCGACGAGCCCGTCGTACTCGTCGTCGCCCAGGAGTTCGGTCGAGAGGTTCGCGAGCGGGTGACCGCCCAGGGGAAGCGCGCCGCGGCGGGCGCGCTCGGCGAGCATTGTCCGGCGCTCGGCCGGGTTCGCGCAGCGGATCCGGGGGTCCCAGCCGGGGCGGCTCTCGAGCCAGGCGAGTGTTTCCGCGCCCATCCCCTCCATCGCGAATTTCGGCACCACCCGGCTGAACTGGTATTCGTAGTGCCGGATCCAGCCGTCGGTCAGGATGATGTCGGCGTCGAGGATCTGCCCGGTGTTGGGATCGACGCGCGAGGGTCCGATCGCGAGGCCGACGTCGTTGTTGAGCCACCGGAGGAAGTTGTAGCGGACATCCTCGGGGTCCTTGTCCATGTGGGCCCCGGTCGCCGCGTCCTGGTAGTAGACCTCGATCGCGTTCACGATTCCGATTTTCGCGAAGGCTTCGTCCCAGTAGAGGACGCCGTCGCGCACGAAGCGCCGGTAGCGGATCGGGGTCGTGTGCTCGATGTAAAAGACGATGGGTTTCTTCGGCGGGCTCACCTGGAGCGAGGGGTCGGCCTTTTCGAGCTGCCAGCGGTTGGAATACCTCACCCAGGCCTCATCGTCCTGGTACTTCCCGAGATCCCGGTAGCCGGTGACGAAATAGCCGACCCGCGAGTCGGCCTTGCGAGGCAGGTATCCCGTGTTCTCCGGCATCACGCTGATCGAGAAGTGGAGGATCTTGATCTTCCCGTCGGCCATCGGGACCTCATAGGCGACCTCGATGTTCTCCGGGAAGGCCTTCGCCTTGTTGATCCGCGCGAGGGACCGCTTGAGGTTCGCAACGCCGGAGCCGAAGAAGGCGGTCGCGTTCCCGAGCAGGAGCTCGTCGAGGTCGATCACCGGCTGTCGCTCGGGCGTCTGAGCGAGGGCGAGGATCGGGATCTCGACGAGGACCTTGTCGGTGAAGAGCCGCTGAACCGAGCGCTTCGACTCATCATCGCCCGTCGAACGGACAGCCAGGTTGGGCACGATCAGCGCGAGCCTCTTGCCGTAGCGCTTCCAGTAGACCAGCATGTCCTGCGCCTGGAGGCCGGCGAAGAGCTCTCCGCTCCCGACGGTGAGCGCGATGAAATACTTCCTCTTCTCGTAGTCCGCCGGGAGCTGCGCGATCATCTGCGCGTCGTCTTCCTTCTTCCAGAGCGTGTAGAGGCTCTTTCCGTCGGCAGTCGAGACGACCTGCGTGAACCCCGCGGTCACTTCCGTGAGGGCCGGGAAGTCGGGCGGCGCCGCCGGCGTGGTGGCCGGGGTTTCCTGGGCGAGGGCCGGCAGGCCGGCGAAGAGGATGAGGACAGGGAGAGCGGCAAGACATCGGGCGTCGGTAGACACGGCTGGACTCCTCGTCTGGTTGGCCGCGGGCGTCGATAGAAAGAGCCCATGGTATCGGCACCGGCGATCGGCGCAAGCGGCCTCTCGGGCGGCCAGAGCGCCCCCGGGCGTGGTATCGGCAAAGCCGGGTCCGACAACGAGTACGACTACGAGTTCGTTCTCGGGCTCTGTGCTGGGAAGGGCCTATGGGGTCAGGACGCCCTCCGGCTCTCTCCGTGGCTGGCCGGGCACGGGAAGTCTTGGGTGCTTGGCGAAGGAGAACGTCAGGTGCTCGTACCAGGAATCGGTCGAGATTGCCATGTCGCGGATTCGCGCCCACATTTCGACCGGGGGCCCGAATTCCTTCCAGTCCACCACGAGCACGCGGACGCCGCGGCGCCGCATCTCCTCGACGAGCTTCTTGTAGTTAGAGTCGAGCTGGCGCAGGTAGTCGAGCGGGACTCCCTCTTCTTCCGACCGAGCTCGCGCCGACATCCGCGCGTGGCACTCCTCAGGCGAGACGTCGAGGAAGACGAAGATGTCTGGCGGCATCACATCCCGGCTCATGTTCCGGAACATGTCGCCGTAGAGGTCGTACTCCTCGCGGGTCATGAAGCCGCGCTCCATCGCGGTCGTCGCGAAGACCGTGTCGCCGTAGATCGGCCGGTCCTGCACGACGACGATCCCCTGCTCTCCCCAAGCGAGCTCCACGGCGAGCCGGTGCTGCTCGTAGCGCTGGCAGAGCATGAAGACCTGCATGGCGAAGCCACCGCCCCGGTTCTCGCCCGTGCGGAGGTCGCCGTAGTAGCGCGACAGGAAGTGCCCGAACCTCGGATGGCCGGTCGGCTCCTCCAGGACCCGTGCCCGCTGGCCGCTCGCCATGGCCGCCGAGGCGATGGCGTGACAGGCGTTCGTCTTCCCCGCGCCGATGTTGGCGTCGATCGTGATGAAAAGGCCCCTCTTCGTTCGCATCGTCAGATAGTCTCCCCGGATGTTCGCCCGATATCTCCCCGGAACTGGGTTCCCGGGGCGCCGATTCTAGCGGTCTGCCTCACCCAGATCCACAAAATCTTGGGGTTTCCTGTCCCCGAGGAGCCGGCGTCGAGGAATACGCGGCTCCCCGGTACGGTATCCTTCAGGAGTTCTGGGGAGGGTTTCGCCATGGGGATCCTGCATCGCCTCTACGCCCGCCGAGCCGCCGAGGTCTGGGAGACGGAGACCCGCCTCCTTGCCCGGCTCGGCATGGTCCGGGCGCCCGTCGCGGTCCAGTGGATCGTGACCTCGGCCTGCGACCTCCACTGCCCGCACTGCTACTCCGCCGCCGGCCGTCGCGCCCAGGGCGAGCTCACGACCGTGGAAGCGAGGACCCTCCTCGTGGACGAGCTTGTCCGCCTCGGCCGCCCGACCTTCGTCTGCGCGGGAGGGGAGCTCCTGCTCCGGAAGGACCTCCCCGGCATCGTTCGGCACGCCGTCGCGAGCGGGCTCGAATGGGCGATGCACACCCATGGGCTCCACGTCCCGCGCCTCCGGGACTTCTTCGCCGAGTACCCGCCGTCGCTTGCCGCGATCTCGCTCGACGGGACCGAGGAGTTGCACGACCGGTTCCGAGGCCGCGCGGGGAGCTTCCGCGCCGCGCTCGAGGCCGTTCGAGTCCTGAAGGAGGCGGGTTGCCGGGAGGTCGTCCTGGGCACGACGATCACACGGGCGAACGCTGACCGGGTCCCCGAGCTCCTCCCCGTCGTCCTCGAGTCGGGGGCCGATTCGTGGGGGCTCCATCTCTTCGCCCCCGAGGCGAGGGGAAACGAGCGTCGCGAGCTTTTCCCGACCCCCGACCAGCTCCGCCGCGTCGCGGCCTTCGCCCGCAGGAAGCGCTCGGTCTTCCACGTCGAGCTCTGCAACGAGTGGGGCTCGGCGGGGGCCGATGACTGGCTCTACCGCGACCAGCCCTTCCTCTGCGGGGCGGGCCGGATCTCCTGCGTGGTGACCTCGACCGGCGAGGTCGTGCCGTGCACTACGACGGACCCAGGAGAGAGCGAGGGAAACGTCCGCCAGAAGCCGCTGTCCGCGATCTGGGCCGAGGGCTTCCGCCGGTTCCGCGAGCGAGGCCACGGCGTCGCCTCCGACGGCCTGGAATGCTGGCTCCAGAGCCGGAACGGGAACGCGTGCCGCGAGCACGCCTTCGGCCGCTGCCGAGCGGCGGGAGCGTGCCGATGAGGCTCGCGACGCCTGTCCTCTGGGTCGGCGCGGCGGGGGTCGCGCTCGTCTACCTCGCGCGCGCCCGGCGAGGCAAGCCGGTCGTGATCCGGGGCCGCTGGACGCCGCGGTTCGTCCGGATGGTCGCCGTGATGATCGTCCTCGCCGGCGGTTGGTTCGCCCCCCGCGTCCCCGCCCAGGAGGACGGCGCTCCCGGGTCCGAGAGGCCCGAGGGAGACGCGCTCGTCCCCCTGGGCGGCGAGTTCCCGCGCGGGTTCCACGCGCACGCCGAGACCTGGGCCTGGTGGACGCAAACCGAGAGCGCCTGGACCGCCTTCAAGCAGGACCTCGCCGCGCGGAAGTTCGACTTCCAGGCGAGGAGCCACGCCGAGGATCTCGGGCCGCTTGCGCCCTTCTTCACCGCCGAGATCGATCGCCTCGCCGGCGCCCCCGGAGCCCCGCCGCTCGCGCTCTCCGATCTCGCCGGCGCTCTCGACACGGCGGAGGGAATCGGACTCTTCGACTCGTGGTTCGTCGCGTGGATCTGGCGCCGGAGCCGGGAATTCGCCGGAACGGCCGCCGTTGCCGAGCCGCGCGCTCTCGCGTCGCTGTACTCGCGCCTGGAGACCCACGCCCGAGTCTCGAACGCGCTGGCCGAGGCGCTTGCCCGGACCGGAGCGGTCGTGTTCCAGGCGTGGCGTTCGAAGGCCGCGCCGCCTCCGGGGCGGGCGGTCGAGCCCGTCTTCCCGCGCGATTTCCTCTCGACGGCTACGTCGATCTACGCCACGATCGACGCCGGGAGCTGGGAGGACGAGGGGACGATCGCCCTCTCGGTTTCGAGCGCCGCGGGCCCGCTCGTCCTCCTTCGCCGGGGGGCCGAGGTCGAGATCGGAGCCGGGAGGTCCTTCGTCCTGCGCCGGCTCGACGTCGTGCTGGCGCCGGTCCCGGGGGAGGCCACCCTCGCCCACGAAAGGCTCGGCGAGCTGCGCCTACCGGCGCGCGCCGCGCTCACCGCGACCAACGCCGGCGAATTCCTCGCTCCCGAGGCGCGCTCGCGCGTCGCGGCCTGGGTCGAGTCCGCGCTCGGCGGCGACGCCGAGGCGACGAGGCATCTGGAGGAAGTCCTGCCCGCCGCACACGCGTTCGTTCGGGGCGCGCTCGAGGAGTCGGCCGGCCGTCCCGGGGCGGCGACGCTCCGCCTCGTTCTCGAGAACTTCGACGACTGAGAGCCCATCCAAGAAACCCTCCCGTCGCCGGGGCGAACGCATCAAGATCTCGTGATCGCATGAGATCGGGCTTCGGTCGGACCGGGGGACCGGCCTGAGGCGCAGAGATCCTGGGCCTGCAGCAGATTGCGAATCAGGACGTCGCGGGGGCGAAGGGCGAGCGAGAGATAGGGGTCCTCGAGATCAGCCCCGAGCAGAGTCCTTGACAGCGGGGGCGAGGATCCGTATTCTTTCGGCGCTTCATTCGAAACGCCCCCATCGTCTAGCGGCCCAGGATATCGGGTTCTCAGTCCGAGGACTGGGGTTCAAATCCCCATGGGGGTGCCAGACTCAAGACGCGGCCGGTTGGCAAGCTACGCCAACCGGCCGCGAACCGTTTCCGGGCGGGTGGGTCGCCGTGCGACCTTCCGTATCACCTCGCCATGGCCGGGCGACGGCAAGCGCGAAACGACGAGGCAGGCGGGTGGTCGCCGCTAGCCCGGAAAGTGGGGATTCCGGAATGAGATTTCGCTCCAGGGCAGGGGGATCTCTCACTCTCCAGAAGGGGGGGTATGCGGTTAGCGCCACCTGCCCCAAAATATGGGGGTGCAGGCAGCGAGCAATCCGAAGCCGCAAACCGGGCGGCCGGTCGCTGGACGGGACCATTAGCGGTGGCCTCCGCAGCACTTTTCCTACAAGCTGCTACGGGTCACTCGCGAGCGGGCGTACGGTCGGAGGGGACAGGGCGGAATGGGAACCGGATTCCCCCCAGACGGCGGACGGCGGATTGATACCAGTCTCGTGTCTCCTCCGAATCGGGACCGTGTTCCTCGAGGGAGGCCAAGACCTCGCGCTCCGCAGCGGAGTAGGGGACCTCGCGTCGGCGCTGGAGGGCGAGGACGACGTAGACCGCGTAGCCCTCCTCCATCTCCAGTACCTCGGAGATCCCCCGCTCTTGCATGGCGAAGAGTGTGTCCGCAATCGCGGGGTCCGCGGTCTCCCGGTAGATGCGCGGGAGCTTTCCGCCGTCTTCGCGGCACGGACAGACGCAATATGTCTTTGCGAGGACCGAGGGGCTCGCGCCCAGGAGGATCTTTTCGCGGATCTCGCCGGCCAGCCCCGGGTCCTTGACCACGATCCGGCGGATGTCGATCCACTCGGTCGTGAGTGACCAGTACCGCACAAGGCGCTCGAAGAGGATCTTGGAGACCGTGTCGCGCCGGAGCCGCTCGCCCAGCCCGGCCCGGTAGGCGGCGAGGTCGGAGCGAGTCGAAGCGAGGTAGTTCTCGAGGCTGACCCGGTATTGTCTCCATAGGAACTCCCGCCCCCCCGCAACCTCGTCATCGACCGCCCTCTGAACCCGCCGTTCGAGCTCCTTGCCCTCGCAGGAGACCCCCTGGGTTCGCGCTTCGATCTCGACGACCCGCCGCAGCAGGAGCTCGTCCACGATCTGTTCGAAGAGGCGTGGATCCCGACGGAGGAGGAAGCTCGACAACTCGTCCGCCGTGACGTTTTCTCCGGCGACCTCGGCCAGGGTTGACGGAGGGTTTCCGGCTTCGCGCCGTGTGCCCTCCAGGTAGGCTCCATCCGCGCCGCTCGCCGCGGCTGACGGTAGATTCCGCGCCCCGGGCGGGTCCACGGGGACGTCGGGTGCACCACACGCCGCGATCCAGCACGCGATCAAGGCGGAGAGTGGGATGGCTGACCTCATGGTGCGGTTCCGTGGGACCTTATGGTGCCGAGAAACCCAGAACACTCGCGAAGTCCCCTGGTCTGACAGCCTGTGGGAAAAGTGCTTTGGAGGCGAGCGCGAGCTGTTTCGGCCGAGATCGAGGCGCTGACCCACTTCGCGGGTGCCCCCGAGGCGTAGCCCTGCTACGCCGCGCCCGAGCAACGAAGAGATCGGCCGAAAGAGCCGCGCGCAGCCCAAATGACTTTTTCCACGGGCTGCTAACGGAACTCCACGCCGATCAGGGCGGTGTGCGACCCAAAGTCATTGTGATCGGAGTTGTTGCGTTCGTCGTAGTCGCCGAACTGGTAGAGCAACCCGCTCCGCCAGTGCTTGCTGATCTTGTAGTCCACACCCGCCTGGGCGGTGACGACGCGGGTCTCCCAGCTCCCGTCCATGTTGGTGTGGGTGAAGTTGCACCCGATCGTCCAGTCGTCGAGTTCGTAGTTCGCCCCGGCGGCGACCGACCAGTAGTTCGATTCGAACTTGTCGACCATGCCGCCCCGCCAGCCGTTCTGGTTCCCCACGCCGCTCTGGGAGTTGACGAGAGTCGAGAAGCTGTACTTGTTGGCGGGGGTTCTGGTCTCGCTCCACCGGGTCGACCCATCGAGGTTGAGCGTGAGGTGTTCGACGGGGACGAGGTCGATCGCGAGGCCAAGCTCGGTCGAACGGAACCGGCCGAGCTTGTCGTCGTAGGTCTGGTCGTGGTTCACCTCGTTCAGCCGGCGGTACTCGAACCGCGGCCGGAATGTCACCGAACTCACCGGAGTGAGATCGACGGACATCCCGACGGTGTGCGTGTAGCGGTAGGTGTCCTTGATCTGGCCGGGGTAGTAACGGGCGTTGTCGTTGACCGTGTACTCGGGGTCTCCGACCTTTCGCTCGTAGTAGCGGTCGTTTTCGTTCACCTCGTAGTCGGAGTCCTGGAACTGGTAGTGCGGGCGGAACGCGACCCAGTCCGCGGGCTGGAACGTGAGGCGGGCCGTGCCGTGGAAGCGCTGATAGTCCCCGTCCGCGTCCCAGTACCAGTTGCCCTGGTCGGGCACGACAGTGACGTCGGGGCCGTCCTGGAAGTCGGCGTGCCAGTCGTAGTCGACGTCGGACTGCTCGAAGGCGCTGATGAGGGTCATGGTCGTCATTGGGATGCCCGTTACGCGCAAGCCCACCTCTTCGCGCCAGGTTTTCTCGACTACGAAGGTGTCGTGGTCCCAGATCTCGTCGGCGAGGAGCGGGCTCGCGTTCGCCGGCGGCGCGGTCGCCTCGGTGATGTCCTCGAGACGCTTGCTGTCGCCCTTTGTATGCTCGTTCGTGTAGGTCATCTCGTACCATGCCGTGACAGCGTCGATCGGCGTCGCCTCGACGCGTCCCTTGAGGCGGTGCTCCCGGGCGCGGTTGTTCGCGTCCGTCCCCGGCAGGAACGTGAAGCCGTGGTTCGGACGGTAGCGGACCCCCTCCGGCGTGTTGATTTCGGTCCGGAGCTGGGAGTCGCTGCCGCTCCCCGTGTACTGGTAGTCGAACTCGAACTTGAGGACGTCCTCGATCGCGCGGATCTGCGCGTTCGCGCCGACGAGCCAGACATCGTGTTGCGGGGACCAGCGCCAGGTGTTGATCGCCGTGGGCGGCGGCTCGAGCTGGTCGGGTCGCGTTGTGCCTCCGCTCGCGCCCGAGGCGAGGAACCATGGCTCGTCGAGCGCTTCTTCCCCCCGCTTCTCCCGCCAGTCGGCGCGTGCCGAAAGGTCGACCGGCCCGATCGTGTGGGACACCCGGGTGTAGACGTGGTCCTCGATCGTGTCGATGCGCCGCTCGAGCGGCGTCACGTACGCGTGGAAGAGGTCGGCCGGGTAGTTCCTCGGGGCGAAGAGAGGGTCTCCATACACCGTGCTGAAGTCGGGGACCTGCTGGCCGCCGTACGGCAGGTCCGTCTCTCCATCGCGATTGAACCGCTCGTAGCCGACCGTGACGCGCGGCAGGTCCGCTCGCTGGAATCCGCCCTCCAGGGCGAAACGGCCAAGATCGAGCTGGAGCTCGCCGGGCAGTTCGTCCTTCTGCGGCTCCCAGTAGTAGTCGACGTCGCTCGAGTCGTAGTAGCGGGGGTACTGCTCGAAGGACGACTCGATGTACCCCCAGCCGAACTTCTCGAACCGGCCGCCGACGCCCATCTCGTCCTTGTAGAGGCCCTTGCCGTAGAACTGGAGGTCGCCGTCGTCCTCGAGCCGCCGGGCGGAGAACTCGCTCACGCCGCCCTTCAACTTCTCCTTCTCCTGGAAGTAATAACGGTAGCGCTCGTCGTCCCCGGAGACCCAGCTGAACGCGGACCTGGTCAGGAAGCCGGGCTCCCACTTCTCGATCCACTCGTCGTCGGCGGAGACCTCCTCCTTCTTGGTGGACTCGCCCTTCTTCTCGGGCGCCGGTTCGTCGTCCGCGGCCGCGGTCGAGACGAAGACCAAGCCGAGGGCGACGAAGGCGAGCGCGAGGTACGCCAGGACCGCAATGATGCCCAGGACGTCGCTCCATCGAGGCGAATTCATGATGGCGTCTCCATGAACGGCCCGTTCACTCGGACCGGAGTTCCTTGCTGAAGTTCGAGCCGTGGACAGCGCGGTGGCACGCGTAGCAGAGGGCGTACTTCTCCCCGATCACCGGCACGTTCGTCGCGCGGCGGTGAGAATAGTGGCCGTTCGACTGGTAGTACTCCGCTTGATAATGGCAGCGGAGGCACAGGTTGAAGTCGCGCTCCTTCAGCATCCGGGTCGAGGAGGAACCGTGAGGCGTGTGGCAGGTCGTGCATCCCTCGCGGACCGCGGCGTGTTCGAAGACCCAGGGGCCCCGGATCTGCGTGTGGCACTTGTAGCAGGTCTCGTTGACCTCGTTCGCCGAGTACTCGCGGATCGAGCGGCCGTGCGGGTCGTGGCAGCCGGTGCAGTCCACGCGCCCCTCGGGGACGGGGTGGTGATGCGCGAGCCGGAACTGGGACCCGACGGCCTCGTGGCACTTCAGGCAGACTTTCGCGTACTTGCCCCTCTCGTTCTCGGGAGCCATCTTTCCCGAGTGCCCCTCGTGGCAGTCGGCGCAGGCGAGGTTGGCGGCCGCGTGCGGGCTCTGCACCCAGTCGCGGTGCCGTTCCTGGTGGCACCCGAGGCAGGCCTCGTTCTGCTGGCGGGCCGGGAAGGGAGAGTCCTTGCCGAAGACGATGAGGGTCGGCTTCGAGCCGCCCCCCTCCTCCATCTGGCTTTCGACGTGCAGGCTGCCCGGTCCGTGGCAGGACTCGCAGCCGTTTGTAGCCTGCGGCGACCCGGGGATCCCCTCGACCCAGTGGCGGCTTCCCTCGAGCTTCGCTACCTGCTCGTCATGACACATGGCGCACTTCTTGGCGCCGATGTAGGTCGCGCTGGGAAGCTGGACGAGTTCCTTGGAGCCAGAGGAGCTCGCCCCCGGCTCAGAGCATCCAGCGAGGATAGCCGCGAACATCGTGATGCTCGCTCCCGCGGCCAAGTGTCTGGACCACCTCACGGCGTGTCTCCCATAGCTGGGACGGGCTTGTCGTGATGCCGTCGTCGTTAGTGACTCGGTGGCGCACCCACAAACCGCGTGCCAACAGGTAGTTGTGCCAGATATGCGGGAGATGTGGCTCGGAATACTACGTATCACTTGCGCATGTTTACTGGGGGGTCGACTGCCGCCTCACCGGGAGATGTGAACCGCTTGCCCCAGCACCTGATTTGAACGTCCGGCGGCACGTGTGTTTGTCCCCTACGTGTGGGGGAACTCTCGCTCAGCTCGCGCTCGTGGGGAGGCAAGGTTGTCCGCGGTACGCGCCTCTCGTCGCGCCGCGCTACCAGAATGCACCCAACGGGATAGACTGCGGCGCGGCCAGCGCACCCCTCGGGAATCCCCTCGGAATACAGGTTGGGTCTAGAGGCGGCCCAGAGTTTGCAGTTCGATCGAGGTGCGCGGTCTTCGGAGGACATGCAGCGTGCTTTGTAATCGAGCTTCATTGCCCGGCCACCTGGGCCCTGCGGGCTCGTGCGACCGCGGGGTGGCGTCTTGACCCGTCGCGAGACGCACGCGTGAGTTCGCGCCTCGAAGCCGTGGGCCTACGGGTGCTTTGCGGCCTCGGGCAGGTCCGCCGATTCTCGGGGCCGATCCTGGTGAGTATCGTCGCGCTGTGCCTGGGAGCCTACTCGGCCTACCGGATCGCGATGGGGCTCCCGAGCGACCCGCGACCTCGCCCGGCGGCCTGGCTGGATCTTCGGGAAAGATCCGCCATCGCCAAGGAGGATCTGCCGGAAGCGACGACCCGCCAGGAATCGCTGCGCATCGCGGTGGCTCCCGTGATCTCCCCCGAGCTGTCGAGCGCCCTCTACGAGGGGGTCTTTCGCCGCCTTGGCGAGCGCACGGACAGGCGACTCCACGTGTGCTACGGCAAGAGCTACGGGGATGTCAATAACCTCGTCCGATACCGCCAGTGCGACCTCGCGGTCATCTGCGATTTCGCGCTCGTCAGGGGACAGCAGCAATTCGGGATGGAGATCCTCGCCGTTCCCGTGGTGCGAGGGTCGATCGTGTTCCACTCGCTCATCGTGACGCAGGCAAGCTCTCCGGCGACCTCCCTGTTCGATCTGCGGGACACCCGATTCGCCTCTTCCGATCTCCTGTCCGCCTCGGGGTGGCTCTATCCCATGGTCGCCATCCGCGGGGATGGGGCGGACCCCGGCACCTTCTTCTCCCGCCACGTCATCACCGGGAGCCACGACCGCTCGATCCTCGCCGTCCTCTCCCAATGCGTCGATGGGGCGGCGGTCGACAGCCAGGTCTACGATTACATGGTGGAACGGGAACCGGGGATCGCGTCGGCGATACGCGTCATCGAGCGCTCTTCGCCTTTCGGGGCGCCTCCTTTCGTGGTGCATCCCGCCATCGATCCGGAATTGAGGATCCGGATGCAAGCCGCTCTCCTCGACATGCACGAGGACGAGGAGGGTCGCCGCGCCCTGCTTCAGGCTCGTATCGACAGGTTCGTCATCCCGCCGGCGGGGCTTTACGACAGCGTGCAGGCGCTCGTCGCGAGTCTCGATTCGGGAGAATGAGAACCCGCATGAGATGGCGAGCGGCAGCATCGAAGGGCTCCTGGATCCTCCGGTCCGTGCCCGTTTTCTGGAAGATCATGAGCATCGGCGCCATCGTGGTGCTCCTCTTCGGCTGCGTGACATTTCTTCTCGTGCGCTCCGCCATGATGCGCGTGCACTATAGCATGCTCCACGACGAGAGCCGCTCGATCGCGACCAGCCTGGCGACCAGTTGCGCCCGGCCGCTCCTCACGGGCGAAATCCTCACGATCAAGCAGCGCATCGATGACGCCGTTCGAACCACGCCCGCGATCCGCTACGTCATCGTGCGCGACACGGAAGGAGACGTTCTCGCCCACACATTCGAGAGAAACGTTCCCGAGGATCTCTCGCGGCCGCTCGTGATGCCGTCCGCGGAAAAGGCGGAGGTGGTCGTGTTCGATTCGCCCGAGGGAGCGGTCTTCGCCTGTTCCGCGCCGATTCTGGGAGGGAGGGCCGGAACTCTCGACCTGGGGATCTCGGACCTTGACCTGAGACAAGAGACGGCGTCGCTCTCGGAGCTCTTGGCCTGGGGACTGATCTTGTGCGCAAGCGTCGGGACTCTCCTCGCCTTGATGCTCGCGTGGCTTCTCACCGGACCGATCCGCCAGCTCGTCGAGGCGAGTCGTCGAGTCGAGATGGGCGACTTCGACGCGAGAGCGAGAATCCACTCGTCCGACGAGATCGGCCGCCTCTCCCTCGCGTTCAACCGGATGGGCGAGAGCCTTCTGGGCTACCGAGCCCAGGTCGAGGAGAAGGAGCGGGCCAGGCTCGCGATCATCGAGAGGATCGTCGACTTGCAGGAGGAGGAACGGCGAGCGATATCGAGGGAGCTGCACGACCAGATCGGCCAGTCCCTGTCGGCGCTCCTCCTCGACGTCCAGTCGAACGGCGGCGCTGCCGCTCCGGAAGGAAAGAGGCGCGTTGAGACCGAGCGCGCGATCGTCCAGCTCATCGAGAATGTCCGAAGGCTCGCATGGGACATGCGCCCGCCGGTCCTTGACGACCACGGACTCGACTCTGCACTTTCACGGTACGCGAAGGACATGTCGAGGAAGGCGGGAGTCGACATCCACTACGAGTACTGCCGCCAGATCGGCATGGGGCGCGCGCCTGGAAGGGTGGAAGTGACGCTCTACCGGGTGGCGCAGGAGGCGATCACGAACGTCGTGCGGCACTCGGGCGCCGACCGCGCGAGCATCGTGGTCCTCCACCGGACCGGAGAGATCGTGCTCATCGTCGAGGACAACGGCCGCGGGTTCGACGTGGACGCGGTACTGCGGGATCCGTCGCGAGCCCTGGGCCTCACCGGGACCAGGGAGAGGATGGGACTCCTCGGCGGGCGGTTCAGCATCGAATCCACCCCGGGACAGGGAACGACCGTTCGCGTCTCGATACCCCTCGCCGGAACGGAGCCATGCCCATCCGCGTCCTAGTTGCCGACGACCACGCGGTCTTCCGCCAGGGTCTCATGGCGCTCCTCGCGAGGGAGCCGGACATGGAGGTTATCGGCGAGGCGGCGGAAGGAAACGAGACGATTCGGGCCGCGGAGAGGCCGGAAGTCGACGTCCTCCTTCTCGACCTCAGCATGCCGGGGCTCTCTGGCATCGCGGTCGCGGAGGCACTGCGGAAGAAGCGGCCCGATCTCGCGATCGTGGTGCTCACCATGCACGAGGACGAGGAGTATCTCAGGACGTGCCTCCGGATCGGGGTGCGCGGCTTCGTCGTCAAGAAATCCGCGAGTACCGACGTGATCCAGGCGATCCGCGCCGCCCATCGCGGGGAGCAGTACGTCGATTCGTCCCTCGCCAACGTGCTCGTCGCGGCGTACCTTGGCCGTCAGGGGGCGAAGAGCACCGCCTTGGGCCTCCTCTCGCCAAGGGAACTCGATGTTTGCCGCTTTCTTGCCTACGGACACACCAACGCGGAGATCGCCGACGCTCTCGGAATCTGTCAGAGGACCGTCGAGACACATCGAGCGAACCTCGTGACGAAGCTCGCGCTCAAGACTCGGGCGGAGCTCGTGCGCTTCGCGATCGAACACGGGCTCCTCAAGCGGGACAACTGGGACCCCGGCCCGACCGGAGGGGCCGCGCCCGCGCCTCCCAACCCGGAGGACTAGAAGGTCGAGCTCCGGAGTCGCGTTATTCCGGCGCGAGCCGCACAAGCGCGATCAGGCGCTTCCCGCGGTCGACATCGGGGGCGGTGAAGAGGATCGCCTTGCCGGACGCGAGGGACCCGGAGCCGGCGAGGGGGAGTGTTGCGAAGCGCGGGTCCTGGATCGTGAACCGGTCGACCTGCCGGGGGGTCGTGCCGGCGACGACTTCGAGAGTGCCCGCGGTCGTCACGGAGAAGCCCTCCCCCTCCCGCACCACGGTGACCTTGAGGTCGAGCCCCACCGTCCGGGGCAGGTCGACGACCGGGGTCGAGATCGCGCGTCCCCCAGCGTGCTGCGTCGAGTAGTCGGCGACGCGGCTAAACTGCTCGGAGAGCGCAAGGCTCTCCTGGCGCCCGAGGGTCGCGCCAAGCATCGCCGTGCCCATCAAGGTCGATTTCGCCTCGACCTCGCTCGCCTCCTTCTCCTCCAGGACTCGCGGCGGGCCTTCGGCGACACCGCTCGCGGCGTACCACTGGAAGACGACGCCGACCGCGTCCGTCCCCGCGTTCTCCGCGAAGCCGGAGCCCAGGACGACCGCGAGCGCCGCGTACTTGACGCCGATCGCGCCGCCCAAAAGACCGGCGGGCCGCGCGGCGGAGAGAGGTACGGTCGCGTCGATCCGCGCGGTGCCGACCCGCGGGAGGTCGACGTTCTTCCCGCGGACGTATTCGACGCGCTCCATCGGCTCGAAGAGGAACGTGTGGCTCGTGAGGAGCCGCGCGCGGATCCGGTCGCCGGCGAGCGAGAGCTCGAACGACCCCGAGACGCCCTGCTGGATCGCGTTCTCCACGGGCGTGCACTTCAGGCCCGCGCCCGAAATCTCCGAGTTGTAGTCTTGTACGTACTTCTTGTCCTCCATGTGGTTCACCTGGAGGAATCCACCGCCGACCGCGAGCGTCCCCTCGTGGCGGACCCGGGCCGCCGCGACGAACCTCTGCGCCTCGTCGGCCGTGAGGGAGACCCGGTAGCCGAGTTTCTTGAGCTCCTTCTCGTAGACGGGGCGGTCCATCTCGATCCACTGGACCGTAGCCTCGCCCTGGGCCAGGACGGCCCCGGCCCCGAGGCCGATGAGGAGGAGGGCGGCAACGAACGGCGCTCCACGCATGGCGGTTCCTCCAGGCGGACGGCGGCAGTATAACCGGCACATGGCGGGATCTCGCGGGTTCCGTCCTGGTTCCTTCGCCTCGGCGTGATGTAAGATCCGGACGCCGTCCGGGAACGGACAGCGGTCGATCCCTTGTCCGCGAGGGAATTCTGCCTTGGTGGAGTCCCTGCCTCACGAAGAGAAGACGCTCGTCTCCGACGCGGACAGCGCGAACACCCTCCTCGACACGGGCGAGCTGGGAGGAAAGCCCGAGAAGCCCACCGCGCCTGCGATCGGCTCGGAGACTCCCACCGCGTCGCTCGTCACGCCGGCCACCCTTCTCGTTTCGGGCCGAACACAGGCCGGTCCGCGGCCGGTGCCGACTCCCGCGCCCGACGCGGCCCAGGACGAGGAACCCGACCCGCTGGTCGGCCAGGATTTCGCAGGTTACCGCATTCTCGCCAGGGTCGGCGGCGGCGGGATGGGGGTGCTCTACAGGGCCCACGACTCCGCGCTGGACAAGTCCTTCGCGGTCAAGGTCCTCACCCCTGATCACTCGCGGAACAAGGCGTTTCTCGCGCGGATGCAAGAGGAAGCGAAGCTCGCCAGCCGGATCGACGACCCCCACACGGTCCCCATCCTGCGCTTCGGCGAGGATGGCGGGCGTCACTACTGCGTCATGCCGTTCGTGGACGGGACGAACCTGTCTCGCCACGTGCGGTCCCGAAGCGAGCCCCTCTCCATGAAGGAGGCGCTCGATCTCCTCGAGCAGGCGGCGCACGGGCTCGCGGCGATCCACCGGGTGGGGATCATCCACCGCGACGTCAAGCCCGACAACCTCCTCATCAACAAGGAGGGAAAAGTTCTCGTTGCCGACTTCGGACTCGCACGCGACACCGCGATCGACAGCCACCTCACAGCCACGGGACAGGTCCTGGGGACCCCCCACTACATGTCGCCCGAGCAGGCCTCCGGCGACGTGGTGGACTACCGCACCGACATCTACTCCCTTGGTCTTACCTTCTACTTCCTGCTCGCGGGAAAGCAGCCCTTCGACGCCACGTCGCCGCTCGCCCTGATCGACAAGCAGCGGCACGAGAACATCTCCGACCCGGCCCTGCTCAATCCCGAGGCCCGGGGCGAGCCCGTCAAGCTCCTCTATCGGATGACGGCGAAGGACCCCGAGCTCCGCCCGCAGACGATGGAGGAGGTCCTGGAGGAGATCGCGACGCTCAAGGCCGGCGGGAAGATCCGGGGGCCCGTCTCCCGGCGCGCGAGGGCTCTCGTCCGGCGTGGATGGATCGTGGCCGCAGTCCTCGCGCTCGCGGGGACGGTCGCCTGGGCCGGAGGATTCCTCGAACAAGGCGAGGAGGAGGGCGCGGCTCCCGCGACCGACACCCGCGCGGACTCGCCGGCGGGGAGGCCCGCGGCATCCGGCTCCCCGGCCTCCGGACCCGGCCCGGAGACGCGCGCCGCGGACACCGGACCGAGGGGCGGCGAGACACCGATCGACCTCGCGGGAGGCGGCCCGGCCGTGACCGCCGTCGACACGGAGGCGCTCTGGACCGCTGCCGAGACGGTTCGCCTGGAGTGGGGAGGCGACTCGAAGGAGCTCCCGGCGGTCCTCGGGAACTACCGGCGAATCGTCGACAGGTTTCCCGGCACGGCCGCCTGGGTGAAGAGCGCGATCCGCGCGACGGAGCTCCTGCGGGGCCGTCTTGACTCGCTCTCGGCCGATCTCGCCGCGGCGGTTGACGCGTGGAACGTCTCCCAGGCGTTCGCGGCGATCGTCGCAGCGCGTGCGTGGTATCCCGACCTCCCCTGGACGCAAGGGATCGACACGCTCCAGACGGACCTGGCATCCAGGGCACGCGAACTCTTCGAGCACGAGACGGGTGAGATCGAGAGCGAGATCGCGAAGGGGACTCCCGCCGGGCTGCTCGCGGCGCGGGACCGCGCGGCGAAGATCCTCGACGCCCAGCTCGCGCCCCTCGAGCGGGAAGCCGGAGTCGCGAACGCCGAGAGCCGGGTCGCGGCGCTCCGGGAGCTCGTGGCGAAAGAGATTTCCGAACTCACCGGAACCGTCTCGCGGGCGAAGGCGCAGGTAGACGAGCTCCTGGCGTCGGGGGAGCCGGCGAAAATCGCCGAGGCGAAGCAGAAACTCCAGGACGCGCGAATCCGGGAGCTCGTCGAGGGACTCGGCGGCGAGTCTCCCGTGAAGGCGGCGGAGTTCGAGGCGAGCCGCGCGGCGGCCGAGCGGCTTCTCGCCGATGCCAGGCCCAGCGAGATCGACCGGATCTTCGCGTCGCTCGCCGAGGGGAACGTCAAGGCCGCCCGGGAGAGGGCGAGGGCGTCGGCCCCATGGATCGAACCGGCCGACCCGCAGGGCGCGGCACTCGCGAAGCGAGTCGACGATATCGCCGCGCGGCTCGACGAGGCGAGACGGCAGATGTGGCGGAGCGCCTTCGCAGGGGACCTCGAAGGGGCAGCCCGGGCCTGGGCGATCCCGCCCGAGGAGATCCGCCTGGCGGACAGGACCTACCCCGTGGAAGGGGAGCGGGCGCTCGTCACGGGATATGCCGAGGCGCTCGGCCGGATCGCGGCGCGACTCTCGGAAGCCGATGCCGCAAACCGGACGCTCTGGTTTCGCCTGGAAGGCGAGGACGCTCGCAAGGCGCGGAAGGTCACTGAGGTTCGGGCCGCGAGCTCTCCCGCCCGGACGGCGCTCAGTTTCCGAACGGGGAACGACTCCGAGGCGGAAGATGGCCGGATCCTCGACATCCACGCGGACGACCTGGTCGCGCTCGCCCTGGGTCGCGACCTCGGCTCGAAGGGCGACCCGGATCCGCCGGCTGGACTGGATGTCGAGGAGGCGGCCGTCCTCTACCTCTTCTTGCGGGAGCCCTTCGGGGCCCGCCGGCTGGCGAGACGGGCGGTCGAGGACGCGGGAACGAAGAACAGGCTCCTCTTCCTGGCGCGGATCGCGACAGAGGAGATGGACAAGGTTCCGGATCGACAGCCCCGCGAGCGTTCGCCTGCGCCGGAGGACGACCCCGAGGACTACCAGGACTCCGGTGACGACCCCGGAGACGACCCGGACGATGGGGACTCCTCGGAGGGCTTCGAGGGCGGCGGGGCCTCCGACGATCCGGACGCGGGAAGCGGGAGCCAAGGGGGAGAGGCGGACGCGGACGGCGACGCCGACGGGGACGCGGACGGCGACGCCGACGGGGACGCGGACGGCGACGCCGACGGGGACGCGGATGGCGACGCAGATGGGGACGCGGATGGCGACGCAGATGGGGACGCGGATGGCGACGCAGACGGGGACGCGGACGGCGACGCCGACGGGGATGCGGATGGCGACGGGGACGGCGACGCAGACGGGGATGCCGATGGCGATGCCGACGCGGACGCGGATGGCGACGGTGATGGCGACGCCGACGGGGATGCCGATGGCGACGGGGACGGCGACGCCGACGGGGATGCCGATGGCGATGCCGACGCGGACGCCGATGGCGACGGGGACGACGACGCCGTCGGTGATGCCGACGGCGACGCCGACGGCGACGCAGACGGTGATGCCGACGGCGACGCGGATGGCGACGGCAGCTAACCTTGAGGGGCCGGGATCTTCACAAGTGAGTCAAGTTCGCACCCGCCGACGGTTGAACGTCGAACGTTCAACGTTGAACATTGAACGTCGAAGTTCGATGTTCGAAGTTCGACGTTCAGAGTTCTAGGTTTGATGAGGCGACAAACCAACACACTCGTCCGGGCTGGGGCGGAGCCCCGCTACTCCGACAGGATCCGGATGATCTCCCCGGCCTCGCGCGCTTCCAGGATCCTCTCGAGCGCCCCCTCCTCGAGGAACACCTGGGCGAGCTGCTGGTAGACCTGGAGGTAGAGTTTATCGTCGTAGGGCGGCGCCACCATCGCGACGAAGATCCGCACCGGCTCCCCGTCCGGCGCGCCGAACGGGAACCCCCGGGGCGCGATGCCGACCGCCATGGTGAATTCGCGCGCCTGCATCGTCCGGACGTGCGGGACCGCGATCCCCTTCCCGACCGCCGTCGTGGCCTTCCGTTCGCGATTCACGAGGTCCTGGAAGAGCTTCGAACGGTTCGCGACCTTCCCCGTGCCGCACAGGAGGTCCGCCAGGCGCCCGAGGATCTCCTCCTTGATCCGGGATAGATCCCTCGCCGTCATCTCTTCCGGCAGCTCCAGATCGGGAGCCACATCGAGCGAGATCGACTCCTGCTTGAGGAAACGGGCAAGTTGCGCCATTGGGACTGGATCCTAGCCCGCATCGCGTCGCGAATCCAACCCGGCAGCAGACCGCCGCGGCCCCACTCCTTGCGCCGCGGACGCGAATCCGATATACAAGCGCATTTTCCGCCCGACCTTCCTCGAAGAGAACTACCGTGACCCGCGTCATCCCGCTCGATCGCGTCCGCAACATCGGCATCATGGCCCATATCGACGCCGGGAAGACCACGCTGACCGAGCGCATCCTCTACTACACGGGGCTCACCCACCGCTTGGGCGAGGTCCATGACGGCACGACCACGATGGACTGGATGGTGCAGGAACGGGAGCGCGGGATTACCATCACCGCCGCCGCGACAACGGTCCTCTGGAAAGACCACCGCGTGAACGTGATCGACACGCCCGGCCACGTCGACTTCACTGCGGAGGTCGAGCGGAGCCTGCGGGTCCTCGACGGGGCGATCGCCCTCTTCTGCGCGGTGGGGGGCGTCGAGCCCCAGTCGGAGACGGTCTGGCACCAGGCCGAGAAGTACGAGGTCCCGAAGATCGCCTTCGTCAACAAGATGGATCGTGTGGGCGCGGATTTCTACGGGGTCGTGGAGGAGATTAAGGAGCGCCTGGGAGCGAACCCCATCCCGGTCGTCATCCCGATCGGGGCCGAGGACCGCTACGAGGGTGTCGTGGACCTCGTGGAGAACAAGGCGGTCTACTACGCCGACGAGGACAAGGGCGTGACCTATCACGAGGAGCCCGTCCCGCCCGCGATGAAGGACGAGGTCGAGCACTGGCGGATTCACTTGATCGAGAAGGCGAGCGAAAAGGACGAGGCCCTCCTGGAAAGGTACCTGGAGAGTCACGAGATCACGCCGGAGGAGCTCCGCCGCGTGCTGCGCCGGGCCACGCTCCAGCGAACGGTGGTCCCCGTCCTCGCCGGCTCGGCCTACAAGAACAAGGGCGTCCAGCGCCTTCTCGACGCGGTCGTCCATTACCTTCCCTCGCCCCGCGACCTTCCGCCCGTCCGGGGCATCCGGCGGGCGGACGGCAGCTCGGTCGAACGGGCGGTCCGCGAGGACGAGCCGGTCACGGCGCTCGCGTTCAAGGTCGTATCCGACCGCCACATGGGGCGTCTGGTGTACCTGCGGGTCTACACCGGGACGCTGCGCGCCGGGACCTACATCCTCAACTCGACCCGCGACAAGAAGCAGCGCGTCGGACGGCTCGTGCGGATGTACGCCAATCGCCAGGAGCCGCGCGAGGAGGTCTTCTGCGGGGACATCTGCGCCGCGATCGGCCTCTCCGAAACGACGACCGGGGACACGATCTGCGACGAGAAGGACCCGATCCTCCTCGACGTGATCGAGTTCCCGGCCCCGGTCCTTTCGATCTCGGTCCAGCCGGCGAGCCGCCAGGACCGGGACGCGATGGGCCGCGCGCTCATGGCCCTGGCCTCGGAGGATCCGACGTTTCTCGTGGAGACCGACCCCGAGACCAAGGAGACGATCCTCTCGGGCATGGGCGAGCTCCACCTGGAAATCCTCCTCGACCGGATGAAGCGCGAGTACGGCGTGAGCTCGGTCGTCGGCCGGCCCCAGGTCGCCTACCGCGAGACGCTCACCGGCAAGGTCGAGCTCGAGCACCGCCACGTCAAGCAGACGGGCGGCCGCGGCCAGTTCGCCGTCGTCGAGCTCGTGATCGAACCGCTTCCGCCGGGCCAAGGCTTCGAGTTCGAGAACAAGATCGTGGGCGGCGTCATCCCGAAGCAGTTCATCCCGTCGGTCGAGGCGGGCCTCGTCAGCGCGATGACCAAGGGGCCCTACGCCGGCTTTCCCGTGGTGGACCTTCGCATCTCTCTCGTGGATGGCAAGGCGCACGACGTCGACTCCTCCGACTTCGCGTTCCGGACCTGCGCGCGCGACGCTCTCCGGGATGCCTTCGCACGGGGGGTTCCCCAGCTGCTGGAGCCCTACATGTCGGTGCACGTCGTCGTGCCGCCGGAATTCGCCGGACCGATCGGCGGCGACCTGTGCAGCCGCCGCGGGCGGATCGAGCGGCTCGATTCCGCGGGGATCCAACACGAGATCCACGCCCTCGTGCCGCTCGCCACGATGTTCGGGTACGTCACCGCGCTCCGCAACATGACCCAGGGGCGCGGCTCGTTCACCATGCACTTCGAGCACTACGAGGCGGTCCCCTTCGAGATGGCCGAGGAGATCGCCGCCCTGCGCCGCGAGGAGATGGCGGCGAAACAGAAAACGTAGCGGGAGGTCGCACGATGCACAAGAAACGCGGGACGACCACGCCCGAGTCGGTCGCCGGGAGCCAGGGGACTACGCGGGAGGTCCTCCTCGGACCCGCCGACGGGATGCCCAACTTCTTCCTGCGCAAGTTCCGCATGGCGCCCGGAACGGGGATGCCGCTCCACTCGAACGACGTCGAGCACGAGCAGTACGTCCTGGCCGGCCGGGCGAGGATCCGCGTGGGCGAGGAGGTCCACGAGGTCGGACCCGGGGACGCCCTCTACATCCCGGCCGGCGCCCTTCACGACTACCAGACCCTTGGAGCCGAACCTTTCGAGTTCCTTTGCGTGGTCCCGAACCGGCCGGACCGCGTGCGTTTCGCGGAAGGGGCCGGCTGTTAGCGGCTCGCGAAGCGGAACCGGGACGCGCCGAAGGGAGAGCCGGGCACCCCCTCGTCGCCCGCGAAGGCGAACTCGCTCTTGACGAGCGCCGCCGCATCGGATGGGGCGAGGCCCCGGCCGAGCACGAGGTCGAGGTAGGCCATCTCCAGAAGGGCGCTCGCGCTCCAATCGACGTTGGACGCGTAGCCTGAGAGGGCAAGTCCGCGGCCGGAAGGGAGCGCATCAAAGACCTCGGCGGCGAACTCGCCCGCCAGGACGCCGCAGGACGAGAAGTGGACGAGGAAGACGCCGGGCGCCCCGGCGAGATCCTTCCCGACCTGGGCCGCTCCGATCGTATCGGGACCCGCCAGGACGCCCCGGGCGTCGCCGTGAGCCGCGACGACGAGCGCGACCGGCTCGGCGAGGTATGCGAGCTCGATCGCGAAGCGCGAGAAGCCCGCCGCGTCTCCGAAGCGCCGGTGGCGCACCTTGACGCGCCGGTGGCGCGCGAAGAACGCGCCCAGCATCGATCCGAAGGAGTAGTCGGGGCCCAGGAGCCCTTCCTCCCAGGATGCCTCGAACACGACGAGCCACGAGACGCCCGGTTCCGGCACGACCCGCCGTCCGGTCCACTCCAACCACTCCTCGCTCCCATCCGCGCGCCAGGAGCCCGCGAACGAGCCTCCGTCCTCGGTCCGTTCGAACCACCCTTCTCCGCGCACCGCGGGCTCGACGTAGCGGAAGGCGAACCGCCGGCCCTCGACCGTCCCCTCGAGCGTAGAGCCCCCCGAGAGCTGGTAGCGCCCGGCCGCGCGATCCCCATCGACCACGAGACGCATTCGACCGAACGACGTTTCCCACAGGCCGTCGAAGGAAGGCTCCTGGGACTCGACTCCTCCGGGGAAGAGAACGAGAAGAAGGAGCGGAAGCAGATGGACGTGGCGCATCGAAGGGCAACCTCCCTGCACGGCGGGGTCACGCCATCCTACAGCTCACCGCCGCGCCCCGGGGGTCCTGACCCCAGTCTATGGCGCGGTCGGCTCCCCCTCGCCCGAAGGGCCGGCGAGGAGGTAGAGGACCGCCATCCGGACGGCGACGCCGTAGGTCACCTGCTCGAGGATCACGCTTTGTTCCCCGTCCGCGACTTCCGGCGAGATCTCGACCCCGCGGTTCATGGGGCCCGGGTGCATGATGAGGCAGTTGGGTTTTGCGAGGCGGGCGCGAGCCGGGGAGAGCCCGAACGTCCGGCTGTACTCGCGGATGTTCGGGAAGAAGGCGCCGGCCTGGCGCTCGAGCTGGAGCCGGAGGACCATGACGACGTCCGCGCCTTCGACCGCGGGTTCGATCCGGTCGAAGGCCTGGACGCCGAGCGACTCGATCCCGGCCGGCATCATGGTCCTGGGGCCGGCCACCTTCACCGTCGCGCCGAGCTTCGCCAGGGCGTGGATGTTCGAGCGCGCGACGCGGCTGTGGAGGATGTCGCCAACGATCGTCACGGTGAGCCCTTCGAAAGACCCCTTGTGACGGCGGATCGTAGCGGCGTCGAGCAGCGCCTGGGTTGGGTGCTCGTGAGTCCCGTCCCCGGCGTTGATGACCGCGCAATCGAGGTGGCGGCTGAGGAAGTGCGGCGCCCCCGAGGCCCCGTGCCGCAGGATCACGGCGTCGAGGCGCATCGCGGCGAGGTTGAGAGCCGTATCGAGGAGGGTCTCGCCCTTCGAGGTCGAGGAGCTCGAGCCGGCGACGTTGATGACATCGGCCGAGAGGCGTTTCCCGGCGATTTCGAACGACGTTCGCGTGCGGGTCGAGGGCTCCAGGAAGAGCGCCACCACCGTTTTCCCGCGCAGCGTCGGCACTCGCTTCAGGGGCCGCTCGCTGATCTCGTAGAACCGGTCCGCGAGATCGAGCACCGTGACGATGTCCTCCCGGGACAGGGGCTCGATCCCGAGAAGATGCCGGTGCGGGAAGGAGCGGGTCATGGCCCGGACCCCTTGTCGTAGAGGACGACGCGCTCCTCCTCGCCCTCCTCCTTCAGGTGGACGCGGACGTGCTGGCCCCGGCCGGTCTCGACTCGGAGCCCCGCGTGGTCGGCCTGGATCGGGAGCTCCCGGTTCCCGCGGTCCACGAGGACCGCGAGGCGGACGCACTTCGGTCGCCCGTAGTCCATGAGCTCGTCGAGCGCGGCGCGAATCGTGCGGCCGGTGTAGAGGACATCGTCCACGAGGACCACATGGCGCCCGGGGAGGCCCACCGGGATCGTGGTCGGGCCGACCTCGGGACGCGGGAGGCCGCTGAAGACGTCGTCGCGATAGAGAGTGATGTCGAGGATCCCGAGAGGAACGGCCACGCCCGCGCGCCGGGAGAGCATCTGGCGAAGGCGCTCGGCCAGGTGCGCTCCCCCCGTCCGTATCCCCACCACGAGGAGGTCCTTGGGGTCCGGGTGCCGCTCGAGGATCTCCTCGGCGATCCGCGCGAGCTCCTTTTCGATCCCCGCGGCATCGAGGAGCTCGCGGGCGACGACGAGCCCCGTCGTCCGGTCCTTCTTCTTTTCGCCGCCCGCTCCCGCAGCCATCCCGGTCATCTCCCGACCGCGGAGAGCGTGTCGTGGACGACGCGTCCCGCGACCACGGTGAGAACGGCCATTCCAACGAGCTCCCGGCCCGCGAAGGGGCTGTTCGCGCTTTTCGACTTCCCGCGCGACGGATCGTACGTCCACCGCCGCGCGAGGTCGATCGCGGTGACGTCGCCTGGCGCCCCCTCGGCGAGCGTCCCCCCGGAGAGACCATAGACCCTGGCCGCTCGGGACGTGAGGCACTCGATCGCTCGCCCGAGCGAGAGCTTCCCCGACACGACGAGGGAAAGGACGAGCGGGAGCGCGGTCTCCAGGCCGATCATCCCGAAGGCGGCCTCGTCGAACTCGAGCTCCTTCTCGACCGAGGAGTGCGGGGCATGGTCGGTCGCGATGGCGTCGATCGTCCCTTCGGCGAGGGCCTCGATGAGCGCCTCGATGTCGGCCGGCGTGCGGAGCGGCGGGTTCACCTTCGTCGAGGTGTCGTAGCCCGTGCAGGCCTCGTCGGTGAGCGTCAGGTGGTGCGGCGTCACCTCGCAGGTCACGGGGAGGCCGCGCGATTTCGCCTCGCGGACGCGCGCGAGTGCCGCGGCCGTCGAGAGGTGCGCCACGTGGTAGCGCGCGCCCGTGAGCTCGGCGAGCGCGATGTCGCGCGCGACGATGACCTCCTCCGCCTGGGCCGGCTGGCCGCGGAGCCCCGCGCGCGTCGAGGCCGCCCCCTCGTTCATCGAGCCCTTGCCGGAGAGATCGAGGTCCTCGGCGTGCTGCGTCACGGTGAGTCCGAACGACCTCGCGTACTCCATGGCCCGGCGCATGACGAGCGCGCTCATGACCGGCCGCCCGTCGTCCGTGATGGCGACGCACCCTGCCTCGGCCAGATCGCCGATGTCCGCGAGGGTCTTTCCCTCCAGCCCCTTCGAGATCGCCCCCACGGGGTAGACGCGCGCCAATCCCGCCTCGCGCGCCCGCGCGAGAATGAGTTCGGTCACGGACCGGCAGTCGTTCGGGGGTTTCGTGTTGGGCATGGAGCAGACGGCCGCGAAGCCTCCCGCCGCGGCCGCGGCGGTCCCCGAACGGATGTCCTCTTTGTATTCCTCCCCCGGCTCGCGCAGGTGAACGTGGAGGTCCACTAGCCCCGGCACGAGAAGCAGATCCCGCGCGTCCACGACCACGGCTCCCGCCGGCGTGGCGAGCCCCTTCCCCAGCGCCGCGATCCTCCCCTCGCGCAGGATGACGTCTCCCTCCCGGTCGAGGCCGCTCGCGGGATCGAAGAGCCGTCCGCGCCGCAGGTGGAGGTCGCTCATCGGACGGGTCTTATACCGCGCCCGGCCGCATCCCGCAACCGTTTCAGGAATCGGGAAGCCGTCGCTACAATCCAAGGACTCGCTCGCGGAAAAGACGCCGCGCGCCGCCCTGGTCCAGACGAGAGAGACGATCATGGCCGAGGAACCCAAGAAGGGCCGCTCCGGGCGCACCCGGCGGGGAGCGCCGCGCCCCGAGAGAGCGCACGCGCAGAGTGACGGACCGGAGGAACCCGAGAACGCGGAGACGATCCTCAGTCTTCCCCCCGGTCCCTCGATCGAAACCGTCCTCGACTCCGAGCCAGGCCTTTCCCTCGCGGGGGGGATCGCGACGGACCCGGCGCAGGGACCCAAGTACAAGCCGCGGGAGCGACTGGGCCGGGGAGGGATGGGAGAAGTCTGGCTCGCGACCGACCGGGACCTGCGGCGGGATGTCGCGGTGAAGACCCTCCTTGATTCGAAGAACCCCGGGCAGGTGCGCCGCTTCCTCCTGGAGGCGCAGATCACCGGACAGCTCGAACACCCGAACATCGTCCCGGTCCACGACCTGGGCGTCGACGTGTCGAGCCGCCGCCCCTACCTCGTCATGAAGCGCGTCAAGGGCAAGAGTCTCCGGGAAGTGCTGGAGAAGATCCGGCAGGACCCGGAGCGAGGGGACGGATCCGGTCCGGACGCGCAGGATCCCGGAAAGACGCTGGCGCGGCTGCTTCATGTATTCCTCAAGGTCTGCGACGCCGTCGCCTACGCCCACAGCCGCGGCGTGGTCCACAGGGATCTCAAGCCCGACAACGTGATGACCGGGGAATTCGGCGAGGTGCTCGTGATGGACTGGGGACTTGCGAGGGTCCAGGGAGATTCCGTCGCTGTTGACGGTCACGGTCACGGTCACGGTCCACGGTCACGGTCCACGGGCACGGAAGCAGAACTAACCCAGCCGGGGACGGTGATGGGTACTCCGGCCTACATGTCGCCCGAGCAGGCGCGTGGCGAGATCGAGACGCTGGATCAACGAAGCGACGTCTACAGCCTGGGCGCGATCCTTTACGAAATCCTCTCCCTCGAGCGTCCCATCGAGGCGAACACGGTGGGCATCGCGATCGAGCGTGCCGCCCGCGGGGAGTACCGCCCTCCATCGGCCCGCGGGGTCGCCCCGTGGCCGGTGCCCAGGGAGCTCGAGGCGGTCGTCCTCAAGGCGATGGCACGCCGGCCCCGCGACCGCTACCCCTCGGCCCTCGCGCTCTCCGCGGAGATCGAGGCCTTCCTCGCGGGCCGCCCGCTCGCGGCGGCACGGTATTCGCCTTGGGAGGTCCTCGTGAAGTGGGCGCGGCGGAACCGCATCGCGGTCGCCGGAGCGGCGGCGACCCTGGTCGCGCTCGCCGCCGGCCTGGTGGGGATCGTCGTGGTGTGGGCCAGGGCGGAATCGGAGAAGCTCCGGGAAACCGAGCGCGCGCGGGTCGACCGGGAACGAGAGATCGCCGCCGAGCGGTCCCTGGCCGCCGCGGAGCTCTACCGAGCGGGGGCCCTGGAATGGGGAGCGGCCGAAACTCTGCCCTTCAATCCAGCCTCGCCGCAGGAGCACATCCGCCCGCACGCCGCGGCGCTCATGAAGATGGGGCAGGCGCTGGCGCTCCATCCCGAACCACCGGCCGACTGGGCGGCGAGCGTGGCCGCGTGGAGCCGCACCCTTCAGGACAGGGCCGAGGATGTAGGCGACTGGGCCCTCGCGCAGGTCCTGGCGGAATCGGCCCGAGCCTGGGGCGCGACCTCCGCCGAGGAGAGGTCGGCGAGACTATCCAGCGTGGACGAAGCCATGGAGAGGGACGTCGCGCTCGACCGCGAACGCCTGGAGAGCATCCTCTCCCGAATCCGGGCGGCCGAGCGAGCGGCCGGGAGGCAGGGAGGCCTCATGGATGGAGAGCTTCCGGAGCGGGCGAGGCGTCTGGCCATGGAAAGCGCGAGCCGCGCCGCCGTCACCGGGCGAGTCCTGGAGCTCCTCACCGACCCGGCGGACCCTCCGCGCGGACAGGTCCTTCTCTTCCTGATCGATGTCCTGGGGCGAAAAGGGGATGTTCATACGGACGTGAACGGGTCACGTTCCGTCGATGTCGTCACGCGCGTCTTGGAGGAGGGCGCGCGCGGCCGGGACGTCGGTCGGGCGAGCGAGCTCGCCGCCTGGGTCCGGGCGGCCGGGCGAATCGAGGCCAGGGTGCCGGGGGCGATCCCCGATCTGGCGAGGACGGTCGGGGCGCTGTCCTCGGTCCAGGGAGAGAAGGGCCTCGTGGCCCACGCCTCAGTGCAGACGATGGAGCACGTGGCCCGTATCCGCGACGGATCGCCGCTCCCGCCGCCCGAGGGAACCGCGGGTCGCGTCGCGTTCCTCGGCGAGATCGAGGAGCTCGCCGACTGGGCCGCCGCTGCCGCCCGCTCGGGAAGCGGCTACACGGCGCTCCTCACTCGTCGCGCGGGAGATGCCGAGCTCTCGCCCCTCCAGCTCGCCTTCGTCCTCGGACAGATCGGCCTCCACGGCGACGACGATCCGCCCGATCCGGGCGCCCCGGACTTGGCACCGGTCGCCGTCGTTCGCGCGGCTTTCGAAGCGGCGTGGTCGGCATGCCGTGACCCGACCGCCACGGTCGAGGTCCGCGCGGACCAGAGGGTACTCGTCATGGCCTCCGCGATGGCTCTATCGAGACTCCAGGTCATCGACTTCGGCCCGAGGCTCTTCGAGTGCCGCAATGAAGCAGGAGGCCGCCTCACCGGCGCCGGAGATATGGAACTCGCCTCCACCCTGCTTCCGCTCCCCGTGACACAGCCTCGAACCGGTCTCGAATACGAACACCGGGGCACGGCACGATCGCTGCAGAACGACCTGGAGGGCGCCCTGGCCGATCTCACACGCGCGATCGAGCTCGACCCGGGCCTGGGAAGCGCCTACCTGAATCGCGGCGCCGTCCGAAAGGCCATGGGGGATCTCGAGGGCGCGATCGCCGACTACACGCGGGCCGCCGAGATCGGCCCGGCGCGAGCCGCGATCTACCTCAACCGGGGCGCGGCCCTGGCGGCCCGCGGAGACTCCCGCCGGGCGATCGAGGACTATGACCGCGCCATCGAGATCGACCCGGGATACGCCGCCGCCTACACAAATCGCGGGAACGCCCGGGCGAACCTGGGCGACGCGGCCGGAGCGCTGGAGGATTTCGGGCGCGCCATCGAGCTCGATCCGGGACTCAGTATCGCTTACGTCAACCGCGGCGCAATACGCGCGGAGGCGGGCGATCTCGACGGAGCCATCGAGGACTTCACGGTCGCGATCGAGATCGATCCCCGCTCCTCGTCGGCTCACGCCAATCGAGGTCTCGCGCGCCAGGAGAAGGGCGATCTCGCGGGCGCCCTGGAGGACCTCGACCGCGCCATCGAACTCGACCCTCGCAACCCCAACTTCCCGTTCAATCGTGGAATCGCGCTCGAGAGCATGGAGGACTATGCCGGAGCCCTGGAGGAGTTCACGCGCGCGGCCGAACTCGACCCGCGCTTCGCGGAGGCCCACTACAAGAAGGGCGCCATGCTCCTCGCGCTCGACGACTTCCCCGCGGCGATCGGACCCTTCGACCTCGCCACCCGGCTCGCTCCTGCCTTCTGGCAGGCCTGGGCGAGCCGCGGGATCGCCCTGGCGGGAGTGGGCCGGTCCGAGGAGGCGGCGGCCTCGTTCGACCGGGCGCTCGAGGTCGCGCCGCCCGAGTATCGCGAGAGGATCGAGGAGGCCCGCCGCGAGAGCCTCGGACGGTAGCCCGCGGAGCCTGTCAACGAGAACTGGAGCTCATCCCAAAACGCTCTCCGAACTCGGGTGCCCGAGACGCCAGGCCAGGACTTGCTATCGATCTTGCTCCAGCTTGTCGAGTGCCCACCTCGCATTCTGACGCACCCATTCAACGCTGTGATGGACCAGTGTTCTCACGCGAGGAGCTGCCTGCTTCAATCCGAGTTGCCCGACGCTGCGGATGACGTCCCCCAACATCAGGCCCGTCGCGGACTCAAGCATCTCGAGCAGCCGCGGTTCGGCCCGAGGATCGGCGATGTTTCCCAGAGCGCGCACGATGTGCCGTTTGTTCTCGTAGGTCTCCTCGCTGTCCAGACGTGCGAGAAGTTGGGGGACATACCGATCGTCACGTGCGCGGCTGACACCCATGATCTTGACGCGGCGCTCGGTCTCATCTCCCTTGTGAATGAGCTTCAACATTGCTTCAAGTCTATCCGGCGCACCTGGCTGGAACAGCCTCCCGCCCTCCGCGCCCGTTCCCTCTTGACACGGACCGCGGCCTCCGCGAACAATCTCGGCCCTCGCGCGGAGGGGACCGCGCCGGGCGATTTGTAGGTAGCAACAAATCCCGCGGTGCGCGAACCGCGGGGTCAGGGAGACGCGCATCATGCCGGGAGAAGGGGAGGAGGGGCGGATGGACCTCATCCTGGCCGACGGTTCCGTCTTCCCGGGACGGGCCTTCGGCGCCGCGCGGGATGTCCGGGGCGAGGTCGTCTTCAACACGGGCCTCACCGGCTACGTCGAGACGCTGACCGACCCGTCGTACCGCGGCCAGATCCTCGTCATGACCTATCCGCTCCAGGGGAACTACGGCGTCCCCGCGGGGCCGTTTGAGTCGGGGCGGATCCAGGTCCAGGGCCTCGTCGTCACCCACTATTCCGCCCGGCCGAGCCACCACGCCGCCGTGCGGACGCTCGCCGCATGGCTCGCCGACGAGGGAGTCCCGGCGATCGAGGGCGTGGACACGCGGACGCTCACGCGGCGCCTCCGCGAGCACGGCACCATGGAGGGCTGGCTTCTCGCCGAGGGCGCGGACGTCGAGGGGCGAAAGAGGCGCGCCCACTCGATTGACATGCCCACGGTCGTCGATCTGGTCGAAGGTAGCGAGATCGTCCGCCATCCGGGCGGCGACATCGAGATCCTCGTTCTCGACACCGGAGCGAAGGAGAACATCCTGCGTTCGCTCCAGGCTCGAGGCGTCTCGGTCGTCCTCGCGCCGTGTTCGGCCGACTGGGAGTCGCTCCTCGACCAGGTGGACGGGGTCATGCTCACGAACGGTCCGGGCGACCCCGCGGCTCTGGGGCCTCTCGTCGAACGGATCCGCGGGATCCTCGACCGGGGCGTCCCGACCTTTGGGATCTGCCTCGGCCACCAGCTGCTGGCCCTCGCCGCGGGGGCGAAGACCTACAAGCTCAAGTACGGCCACCGCTCGCACAACCAGCCGGTGATGGACCAGGTCAGTCGCCGGGCGTACGTGACCAGTCAGAACCACGGATACGCGGTCGCCACGGAATCGCTCCCCGCGGACTGGGAGCCCTGGTTCGTCAACCTGAACGACCAGACGAACGAGGGAATCCGCCACCGCTTCCGTCCCTTCTCTTCGGTGCAGTTCCACCCCGAGGCCGCCGCCGGCCCGCGGGACACGGCCTACCTCTTCGACGACTTCGTGCGGATGGTCCGCGCCATGAAGGCCCACCCCGAGCGGAGCGAAGGCAGGGTCCGCGTCCCGTGAGAGGCATCGCCCGCGCCTACCTGCCCGCCCGGCCGGACCGGGTCCTGGTCCTGGGGTCGGGGGCGCTGCAGATCGGCCAGGCCGGCGAGTTCGACTACTCGGGGTCGCAGGCGCTCAAAGCTCTAAAGGAAGAGGGCGTCCACACGGTTCTCTTAAACCCCAACATCGCGACGATCCAGACCTCGCACGAGCTCGCCGACTCGGTCTACTTCCTGCCTGTGACGCCGGAGTTTGTCGAGAAGGTGCTGGTCGAGGAGCGGATCGACGGGGTTTTGCTGGGCTTTGGCGGCCAGACCGCCTTGAATGCGGGCCTCGCGCTCTCCGACGCGGGGGTCCTGGCTCGCCACGGCGTCCGGGTCCTGGGGACTCCCGTAGAGGCGATCCGGAACGCCGAGGACCGCCAGCTCTTCAACGACCGGCTGGCCGAGATCGGCGTCCGGGTTGCGCGAAGCCGCTCGGCGAAGTCGCCCGCGGAGGCGGCGCGAGCGGCCCGCGAGATCGGCTTCCCGGTGATCCTGCGCGCGTCTTTCTCGCTCGGCGGGAAGGGCTCGGCCGTGGTGAGGACCGAGGAGGAGCTCTCCGCCGCGCTCGAGCGCGCCTTCACGGGAGTCCCGCAGGTGCTGGTGGAGGAGTGCCTCGCGGGCTGGAAAGAAATCGAGTACGAGGTCGTCCGCGACGGACTGGACAACGCGGTCACCGTCTGCAACATGGAAAACGTGGATCCGATGGGAATCCACACGGGCGAGTCGATCGTGGTCGCTCCGAGCCAGACCCTCGACGACCGCGACTACCAGCTCCTGCGCGACCTCTCGCTCCGGACGATGCGCCACCTGGGGATCACGGGCGAGTCGAACATCCAGTTCGCCCTGGACCCGCGCTCGCGCGACTACCGGGTGATCGAGGTGAACCCGCGGCTCTCCCGCTCCTCGGCGCTCGCCTCCAAGGCGACGGGCTACCCGCTCGCCTACGTCGCGGCGAAGATCGCGCTGGGCTACACGCTCCCGCAGCTCGCCAACGCGATCACCCGGACAACGACCGCCTTCTTCGAGCCCGCGCTCGACTACATCGTCTGCAAGGTTCCCCGCTGGGACTTCGAGAAGTTTCAAGGAGTCGACCCGCGGATCGGGACCGAGATGAAGTCGGTGGGCGAGGTCATGGCGATCGGCCGCTCCTTCCCGGAAGCCCTCCAGAAGGCGCTCCGGATGCTGGAGATCGGGGTCGTGGGGCTCGACCCGCGGGCCTTCGAGTTTCCCGATCTCGCGCGCGAGCTCCGCGAGCCGACGCCCCGGCGGATCTTCGCCGTCGCGCGCGCCTTCGAGGAGGGGCTCTCGATCGACCGGATCGCGGAGCTCACGGCCATCGATCGATTCTTCCTCGCCGAGATCGAGCGGACGGTCGAGATCCGCCGGGGCCTTGCGAGGCTCCGGGGCGCCTTCGCGATCGACCGGGAGACGATGAGGACGGCCAAGCGCGCGGGATACAGCGACCGGGGAATCGCGCCGCTCGTGGGCGCGACGCTCGAGGAAGTACGCGAGCGCCGCCGAGAGCTCGATGTCCGCCCGAAGATCGCCCGGATCGACACGCTCGCCGCCGAGTACCCGGCCGAGACGAATTACCTCTACCTCACCTACGCCGCGGACGAACACGACCTCCCGCCCGCAGGGAAGAAGAGCGTCCTCGTCCTGGGCTCCGGATGCTACCGGATCGGCTCCTCGGTCGAGTTCGACTGGTGCTGCGTCAACGCGGTCATGGCGGCGCGGGAGCTGGGATATGAAACCCTTCTACTCAACTTCAACCCGGAGACGGTCTCGACCGACTACGACATCTGCGACCGGCTCTTCTTCGACGAGATCTCGCTCGAGGCGGTCCTGGAGATCTGCGAGCGGGAGAAGCCGGAAGGGGTCATCGTCTCGATGGGGGGGCAGACGCCGAACAACCTGGCGCTCCGGCTCCACCGGGCGGGCATTCGGATTCTCGGCACGTCGCCCGAGTCGATCGACCGGGCGGAGGACCGCGGAAAGTTTTCCGCCCTTTGCGACGCACTCGCGATCGACCAGCCCCGCTGGGCCCAGGCCACGGGACTAGAGGACCTCGAGGGCGTGGTCGAGAGCCTGGGCGGCTTCCCGGTGCTGGTCCGCCCGTCCTACGTCCTCTCCGGAGCCGCGATGCGGGTCGCCCACACCGCCGGCGAGCTCAAGGGCTACCTCGCGGGCGCGACGAAGGTCTCCCCCGAATACCCGGTCGTCGTCTCGAAGTTCGAGAAGCATGCGCGGGAGATCGAGTTCGACGCCGTGGCCGACCGGGGCGAGATCGTCCTCTGGGCGATCTCCGAGCACGTCGAGGATGCCGGCGTCCACTCGGGCGACGCGACGCTCGTCCTTCCGCCGCAGCAGCTCTATCTCGAGACGATCCGGCGGGTGCGCCGGACGGCCGAGACGCTCGCGCGAGCGCTCGCGGTGACGGGCCCGTTCAACGTGCAGATGCTCTCGCGCCACAACTCGGTCAAGGTGATCGAGACGAACCTCCGGGCGTCGAGGAGCTTCCCGTTCGTCTCGAAGGTCCTGGGCACGAACTTCATCCGCGAGGCGACGCGGCTCATGCTGGGAGCCCCGCGCTCCTCTCTCGACCGGCGCGCCAACCCGCTCGACCTCGACCACGTGGGGGTGAAGGCCCCCATGTTCTCGTTCCGGCGCCTCTCGGGCGCCGACCCGGTCCTGGGCGTCGAGATGGCCTCGACGGGCGAGGTCGCCTGCTTCGGCGACGACGCGGACGAGGCGCTCCTCAAGGCGATGCTCGCCACCGGCTTCCGCTTCCCGAAGAAGGGCGTCCTCCTCTCGCTCGGACCGGTCGGGGACAAGTACCGCTTCGCCGAGGAGACGCGGCTCCTCCTCGACATGGGGCTCGCCCTCTACGCGACGCCGGGCACGGCGGAGATCCTCTCCGGCCAGGGGCTCCCGGCGAGCGAAGTGGACAAGGAGGACGACTTCACGAGGCCGTCGCGGGCGGTCGACCTCATGCGGGAGGGAGCGATCGACCTCGTCATCAATATCCCTCGCGAGTGGGACGAGCGCGGGCGCCCCGACTGCTTCCGGATCCGCCGGACGGCGGTCGATCTGGAGATCCCGCTCCTCACCGACCTCTGGCTCGCGCGCCGGGTCGTGCGGGCGCTCTCGCGACACGGTCCGGAGGACCTCAAGGCGAAATCGTGGCGGCGGCATCTGGAGCCCCTGGAGGCGGGGGCGGCGGCCGCGCAGGAGAGTCGGTGAAACTATCGTCCCGTTTGGCGAGGGTCAAACCCTCGGCGACGCTCGCCGTCGAGGCGCTTCGAAGGTAGTGCTTCCAAAAACGCATGGATAAGGGGGGCTACAGCTCGTGAATCCCAAGGAAGTTCTTCAGTTCTGCAAGGACAAGAAGGTCGTCGCGATCGATCTCAAGTTCGTGGACATGCCCGGGACCTGGCAGCACTTCACCGTTCCGGTGGACCAGCTCGACGAGCGGAGCTTCGCCGACGGCTTCGGCTTCGACGGCTCGTCGATCCGGGGCTGGCAGGCGATCAACGAGAGCGACATGCTCGTCATCCCCGACGCGGCGAGCGCGTTCCTCGATCCGTTCTCCGCGCACACGACGCTCTCGATGATCTGCGACATCCAGGATCCCATCACGCGCAAGGCCTACAGTCGTGACCCGCGCCAGGTCGCGAGGCGCGCCGTGGAGCACATGAAGAAGATCGGGATCGCCGACACCTGCTACTGCGGTCCGGAGCTCGAGTTCTTCGTCTTCGACAGCGCCCGGTTCGATCAGGGCATGAACTTCGCCCACTACGAGATCGAGAGCTCGGAGGGCCTGTGGACGCGCGGCCGGCCGGGAGACGGCAACAAGGGCTACCAGATGCGCGCCAAGGAGGGCTACTTCCCGGTCCCGCCGAGCGACTCGATGCAAGACCTTCGAACCGAGATGGTCGAGACGCTCCGCTCGATCGGGATCGAGGTCGAGGCCCACCACCACGAGGTCGGGAACGCCGGCCAGGCCGAGATCGACATGAAGTACAGGGACCTCGTCCGCATGGCGGACCAGGTCATGATGTACAAGTACGTGCTGAAGAACGTCGCCTCCCGCCACGGGAAGACCGTGACCTTCATGCCCAAGCCCCTGTTCCAGGACAACGGCACGGGGATGCACACGCACATCTCCCTCTGGAAGGGCGAGAAGCCCCTCTTCGCGGGCGAACGATACGCCGGGCTCTCCGACCTCGCCTGGTACGCCGCGGGCGGGATCATCCAGCACGCCCACGCGCTCCTGGGCTTCTGCGCCCCGACGACCAACTCCTACCGCCGGCTCGTCCCCGGCTACGAAGCCCCGGTCAACCTCATGCTCTCCCAGAGGAACCGCTCGGCCGCGCTCCGCATCCCGATGTACTCGGCGAACCCGAAGGCGAAGCGGATCGAGTTCCGCTGCCCGGACCCCTCCGCGAATCCCTACCTCGCCTTCTCCGCGATCCTGTGCGCCGCGATCGACGGAATCCAGAACAAGATCGAGCCACCGGCGCCGATCGACAAGGACCTCTACGACCTGGAGCCGGAGGAGGCCGAGAAAATCGCGAGCACCCCGGGCTCGCTCGAGGAGGCCCTCGACGCCCTGGCGCGCGACCATGCCTTCCTGGTGAAGCCCGGTGTCTTCACCCAGGACTTGATCGACACCTGGCTCGACTACAAGAGGAAGAGGGAATTCGACCAGGTCCGCCTGCGGCCGCACCCGTACGAGTTCGTGATGTACTTCGACTGCTAGGAGCTCACGGAGGGAAGGGGGACCGTCCCTCGTCCCTTCGCGGTAGAATCCTCCGCGTACGCGGGAACGTGGAGGGATCTCGGCAAGATGCCGATCGGCAAAGACGGGGGTTCGTACCGGTACAGGCTGGAGCTCTCGATCGACGGGGACGTCGTCGGCAGCGGGTACGTCATCGGCGAAGCGACGATCGTTCTGGGCCGCCACGGCTCGAGCGACATCCAGGTGAACCAGCCATGGATCTCCCGGACGCAGTGCACGCTCGCGGCGACGCCGGCCGGGCTTGAGGTCCGGGCCACGAGCGACAAGGCGTCGCTCAAGTTCCGCGGGGAGCACCGGAACGAGGCGGTCGTGGCGCCGGGCGAGGAGTTCAAGATCCACCGGCTAAAGGGTCGCGTTCTCGCGGCTCCGCCCGAGGCGGAGGCGCTCGTCCCTCGCGCGGGCGCGCCCGGCACGCCGGGGAGCGCGCCCTCGCCGGGAGCGGGGGTGACGACGCAGCAGCTCCGGGCTCCCAGGGTCGGCTCCTACGAGATCCTTCCGCGCCTCGGCGGCGGGATGTGGGGGGGCGTGCACCTCGCCCGCGACCCCGCCGAGGGTCGCGCGGTCGTTCTCAAGTTCCTCGAGTCGCCCGCCGCGGTTGACGACTCCGACCTGGCGCGGTGGTCGCGGGAGGTTCGCGTCCTCGGGTCGATCGAGCACCCCGGCATCGCGCGCGTTCTCGACTCAGGGGAGCTCACCGGGCGCCGCTACATCGTCGAGGAATTCGTCGACGGGAAGGGCCTGGACGAGGAGATCGCCGTCCGGCGAGGAGAGACCCGGTGGGCCGCCGAGACCGCGCTCTCGATCGCCCGGGCTCTTGGAAAGTCGCACTCGCGCGGCGTCCTTCACCGGGACCTCCGGCCGAAGAATGTCCGGATCGACGCGGAGGGACGCCCGAGGCTCATCGACTTCGGCGGCGCCCGCATCCTGGGCCTGGAGAGGCTCACCCCCCAGACTCGGGGCGCGGCGACGCTCCCCTACCTCGCCCCGGATCTCTTCGAGGGCGGAGAGGCGAGCCCGTCGACCGACGTCTACGCCCTCGGGATGATCCTCTTCGAGTCGCTCGCCGGGCTCCTCCCCTTCCGGGGAGAGAGCGAGGAGGAGATCGTTCGCGAGATCCTCGAAGAATCCGTCCTCGCCCCCTCGGCGCTCGCTCCGGGCCTCGACCCCGCCCTCGACGCCATCTGCGCCCGGGCGATCGAGAAGTCGATCGACCGGCGCTACGCCGGCCCGAACGCGTTCGCCTACGCTCTGGTCGCCTATCTGGAAGGAACTCCCCCGTAGGCCGCGAGGCCCTCCGCCAGGCACTCCATCGCCCGCGCGAGGGCGCTCTTCTCGAGGACGTAGGCGATCCGGATCTCGTCCTTGCCGCGACCCGGCGTGGCGTAGAAGCCGTCGCCCGGGGCGACCATCACGGTCGCCCCGCGAAGGCGGAAGCTCTGGAGGAGCCAGATCGCGAAGTCCTCGGCGTTCGCTACGGGAAGCCGCGCCATGACGTAGAAGGCCCCGGCCGGCCGCCGGCAAACGACGCCCGGGATCCGCTCGAGCGCGTCCACCACGACGTCGCGGCGAGCGCGGTACTCTTTTTGGATGCGGCCGTAGTAGTCGGGGCCGAGTTCGAGGAGTGGGAGCGCCGCCGCCTGTTCGAGGGTCGGGGGGGAGAGCCGCGCCTGGCCGAGGTGGAGGAAGGCCTTCTGGAGCGCGGGGTTCTTCGTGACGGCGCAGCCGATCCGCGCGCCGCAGGCGGAGAAGCGCTTCGAGATCGAGTCGAGCATCACGGCCTGGTGCCCCAGGCCGAGCTCCAGGACTCCGGTGTGCTTCTCGCCGTAGACGAACTCGCGATAGACCTCGTCCGACAGGAAGAAGAGCCGCCGGCGACGGCAGAGGCCGGCGAGCGACTCCATCTCCGCGCGCGAGAGCACGGTGCCCGTCGGGTTGTTCGGCGAGCATGCAAGGATCGCCCGCGTGCGGGGACCGACCCGGACCTCGATCTCCTGCGGCGGCGGGAGATGGTAGCCGTCCTCCGCGCGGCAGGTGACCGGGACGAGGAAAACCCCCGCCGAGAGGGCGAAGGAATGGTAGTTCGTGTAGAAGGGCTCGAAGACCAGGACCTCGTCGCCGGGGTCGCAGGTCGCGAGCATCGCGAAGAGAATCGCCTCGCTCCCGCCCGTCGTCACCGTCACGTCCTCGGCGGCGACGTCGTAGCCGCACCGCCTGTAGTACCCGGCGAGCCCCTCGCGGAACTCCGCCGACCCCGCCGAGTGGCCGTATGCGAGCACGCGGGAGGGGTAAACCGAGAGCGCCGCCCAGAACCCGTCGGGCGTGGGGAGATCGGGCTGGCCGATGTTGGTGTGGTAGACGGTCGCGCCCCCCTTCTTCGCCGCCTCGGCGTACGGGACGAGCCGGCGGATCGGGGATGCCGGGACCTGGGCGCCACGCCGGGAGATTTCCATGAGGCGCGCTCCGATCGCTTGGAGGAACTCTCGGCCGCCAGCGGCAGGCCAAGACCGCTAATGGTAGCACGAGAACCGCGGGTCGCACGGGATGGACGAGCCGGCGCGAAGGGTCCTCCTGACAGATCGCCGCTCCGCGTGCTATCCTCGTCGCCCACTCCGGAGAGTGCGAGAATGGGCGCCGTCGGAACAAACGTCCCCCGAAAGGACAGCGCCGCGAAGGTCGCCGGCGCGGCGAAGTACGTGGACGACATCTCCTTTCCGGGGATGCTCCACGGGACGACGATCCGCGCGACGATCCCCTGCGGGCGGATCCGGAGCATCCAGCCCGCCTTCGACCCGGCGGGTTTCGTCGTCGCGGACTACCGGGACATTCCTGGAGAGAACGTCGTCCAGCTGATCGACGACGATCAGCCCTACCTCGTCCAGAGCGAGGTGCGCCACCTCGCCGAGCCGATCCTCCTCGTCGCCCACGAGGACAGGGAGGGGTTGCTCGAGGCGCGCTACGAGATCGAGTACGACCGCTCCGAGCCGCTCCTCGATCCGCGGAAGTCGACGAGGGCCTTCAAGACGATCCTGATGGAGCGGGGCGACCTCGCGCGAGGCTTCGCCGAGGCCGATCTCGTGGTCGAGGGCGAGTACACGACGGGGCACCAGGAGCAGCTCTACATCGAACCGAACGGCGTCGTCGCCGTCCCGGAGGGGGACGGGATCGCGATCCACGGCTCGATCCAGTGCCCCTACTACGTCCACAAGGCGCTCGTGCGGCTCCTCGCCCTCCCGGGCGAGAACGTCCGCGTGGTCGCCTGCGAGGTGGGCGGCGGGTTCGGCGGGAAGGAAGAGTACCCGTCGATCCTCGCAGGACACGCGGCGATCCTCGCCCTCAAGGCGCGCCGGCCGGTGAAGATCGTCTACGACCGGCAGGAGGACATGCTCGCGACGACGAAGCGCCACCCGTCGATCGTTCGCCACCGGACGGGCGTCAAGCGCGACGGGAGCCTCACCGCGACCGAGATCGACATCCTCATGGACGGTGGAGCCTACGCGACGCTTTCCGCGGTCGTTCTCTCGCGCGGCGTGATCCACGCGGTCGGGCCCTACCGGTGCGAGAACCTGCGGGTCTCGGGGCGCGTGGTCTTCACCAACACGCCCCCCAACGGCGCCTTTCGGGGCTTCGGGGCCCCGCAGACGATCTTCGCGGCGGAGGTCCACATGGAGAGGATCGCCGAGGCCCTCGGGATGGACCCCGTCCGCCTGCGGGAGGTGAACGCGCTGGCCCCGGGGGACCGGACCGCGACGGGACAGGTTGTGGAGGAGGACGGCTCTGCCCTCGACGTCCTCGCCCGTGCCGTCGAGAGGACGGACTTTCATCGCAAGCGCCGCGAGTGGAAAGGGACCCGTCGCGGCATCGGGCTCGCCCTCTTCTATCACGGCTCGGGGTTCACCGGCTCGGGCGAGAGCTGGCTCAAATCGAAATGCACCCTGGAGCTCACGAGGACGGGCGTACGGGTCCTCGTCGCATCGACCGAGATCGGCCAGGGGACGCGCACGATGCACGCCCAGATCGTCGCCGACGCGCTCGGGGTCCCCTACGAGGACGTCGAGACCTCGCAGCCCGACACGTCCGCCGTCCCCGACAGCGGTCCGACCGTCGCCTCCCGGACCTGCATGGTCGTGGGGGGGATCCTGGCCCGCTGCGCCGCCGAGATGAAGGAGCGCCTGGGCGGGCTCTCGCCGCGCGAGTACTTCGCCCGCCACGGCGGATTCGCGGTGACGAAGGAATACGAGAGGCCTCCGGGACCGGCCTGGGACGACCGGACCTACCAGGGCCAGGCCTACGCCGCCTACGCCTGGGCCTGCGACGTGGCGGAACTTGAGCTCGACCCGGACGCCTACGAGATCCGCCCGATCCGGATGACCTCTGTCTCCGACATCGGCAAGGCCATCCACCCGCGGATGGCCGCCGGGCAGATCGAGGGGGGGACCGCGCAAGGGATCGGCTTCGCCACGATCGAAAAGGTCGTCATGGCGAACGGCGGCATGGCGAACTGTCAGCTCACGAACTACACCATCCCGACCACGATCGACGTCCCCGAGATCGACGTCGTGATCGCCGAGCACCCGTACCGCCATGGCCCGTTCGGCGCCAAGGGCGTCGGGGAGCTCCCCATGGACGGCCCGGCCCCCGCGATCGTCGCCGCCCTCCGGCACCTGGGGCTCGACATCCGCGACGTCCCCGCGACGCCCGAACGGATCCTGGAAGCGAGCGAGCGATGCGCTTCGAGCTGAACGGCGCCCCGGCCGATGTCGAGGCGCCTCCCATGAAGCGCCTCCTCGACGTCCTGCGCGAGGAGTGCGGCCTCACCGGGACCAAGGAAGGCTGCGGCGAGGGAGAGTGCGGCGCCTGCACCGTACTCGTCTCCGGCGAGCCCGTCTGCTCGTGTCTCGTCCCTTTCGCCCATGTCCGGGGCGCGAAGGTGACGACCGTCGAGGGGCTGGGCGGGAACCACCCTCTCCAGCGGGCGTTCGCGGAAGAGGGCGCGGCCCAGTGCGGCATCTGCACGCCCGGCATGCTTCTCGCCGCACTTGCCCTTCCTCCAGGCGCGACCCTCGAGGAGATCCGCGCGGGGCTCGCGGGGAACCTCTGCCGCTGCACCGGCTACACCGCGATCTACCGGGCCGTCCAGAGGGGAAAGTGAGAACCGCGACCCGGGCGCTCGCGCTCCTCCGGCCCGGCTCGCTCGCCGAAGCGCTCGCGATGCTCCGGGACGAGGGACCCCTCGTCCCGATCGCGGGGTGCACCGACGTCTACGTAGGCCTCCAGTTCGGGACCGAGAAGAGGCGGCGCTTTCTCGACCTCTGGGGTCTGCCGGAGCTCACGCGGATCGAAGAAAGGGGCGCGTCTCTCTCGATCGGCGCCGCGGTCCCCTACGCCGCCATCCTGAAGTCCCCGCTCGTCGCCGCCCGGATCCCCTCGCTCGCCGCCGCGGCGCGCGAGATCGGCGGCCCGCAGATCCAGAACCGCGGCACGCTCGGCGGAAACATCGCGAACGGTTCCCCCGCCGGGGATTCGCTCCCCGTCCTCGCGGTCGCTGAAGCGACGGTCGTTCTTGCGAGCGCGTCCGCCGAGCGCGGCATCCCCTTCACCTCCTTCTACACCGGCTACCGGAAGACGGTGATGCGGCCCGACGAGATCATCGTCGCGGTCGAGATCGGGCCCGTCGAGGGGAAGCAGTGGTTCCGCAAGGTCGGGACGAGGGCCGCCCAGGCGATCTCGAAGGTCGTCATGGCCGCGGTCCGCTCCCCGAGGCCGCGGATCGCCCTCGGAAGCGTCGCCCCCACGGTCGTCCGGGCGACCCGAACCGAGGAGGCCCTCGCCCGCGGCGGCTCCATGGAGGAAGCGCAGGTCGCGCTCCAGTCGGAGATCCACCCCATCGACGACCTTCGCTCGACCGCAGCGTACCGCCGCCGGGTCTCCGGGAACCTGCTCGCGAGGTTCTGGCGGGAGACCGGGCCGTCGTCGTAGCTCGGCCGGAAACGTGGGTCTCCATCTCGCCGCGACGGATCCGGCGGTTTCCGAATGGCTGAATCTGATCCTGCGATGGGCTCACATCGTCGCCGGAATCGCCTGGATCGGGCATTCCTTCTTCTTCCTGTGGCTCGATCGGGCGACCTCCCCCCCCGGCCGCACCGGCGGGGAGAACTCCTCCGGGGCGGGACTCTGGCTGGCCCACGGCGACGGTTTCTACCGAGTGGAAAGGGTCCTTGCCGCGCCGCAGCGGATGCCCGCGGCGCTCCACTGGTTCAAGTGGGAGGCGTTCTTCACCTGGCTCTCGGGCGTCTTCCTCCTCGGGGTCGTGTACGTCCTGGGGGGGTTTCTGGTCGTCCCCGGATCGGGCGCAGCGGACGCGGGGAAGGCCGCCGCGATCGGTCTCGCGACTCTCCCGGCCGCCTGGCTCGTCTACGACGTGCTCTGGCGCTCGCCGCTCGCGAGGAGCGTCCCCCTCGCCTCGCTCGTCTCCCTCGCGCTCGCGGCTCTCCTCGCCTACGGCCTCTCCCGCGCGATGACCGGCCGCTCGGGCTACATCCATCTGGGCGCCGTGCTCGGGACGCTCATGGCCGGGAACGTGTGGTTCCGGATCATCCCGGCCCAGCAGAGACTCGTCGCGGCGATGAAGGCGGGGCGCGAGCCCGACGCGGTCAGCGGGAAGAGCGCGAGGGTGCGGCTCGCCCACAACGACGCGATGACGTTTCCCGTCATCTTCATCATGATCTCGAACCACTTCCCGACCGCGACGCGCGGCTACCACTGGCTGATGCTTGTCGCCGTGAGCCTCGCCGGGGCCGGGGTGCGACACCTCATGAACGTCCGGCGCGTTTCGGCGGGGCTGGCCGCGGCCCTGGGAGTCGCGCTCGTCGTCGGGACAGGCTACGCGCTCCGTCCCGAGGCCCCGGAGGGAGGGAAACGCCCCCCGCGAGACGCCTCCCTCCCGCTCTACACCGTCCTTCCCGAGAAGGCCGGGAGGATCCGAGGCGTCGTGCTCTTCCGCGGCGTTCCTCCGCAGAACCCCGCGCTCAACATGAGCGCCGATCCCTGGTGCGCAGCGCGGCACGGGGAAGCCCCTCGCCTCGATGCCGTGCTCGTGCAGGACGGGAAGGTCCAGAACGCCGTCGTCCACGTGAAGGAAGGCATCGAAGGCTTCTCCTTCGAACCATGCAAGAAGGAGGTGGAGATCAACCAGGTGGATTGCGTCTTCCGCCCGCGGGTGAGCGCCATCCAGACTGGACAGCCGGTCGCCTTCGTGAACCTCGACGATACCCACCACAACGTCCACGTTTTTTCCCTCTTCAACAGCGGGTTCAACATCGATCAACCGGCGCGGGGCATGCGACAGACCTGGGTCTTCCACCAGCCGGAGATCGCGATCCAGGTCCGGTGCGACATCCATCCCTGGATGGCCGCCCGGATCGCGGTCCTCGACCACCCCTTCTTTTCCGTGACGGACGAGGACGGCACCTTCTCCCTCGAGGGCCTCGCCCCCGGCGACTACGAGATCGAGGCCTGGCACGAGGTTCTCGGCAGGAGGACCGTCCAGGTCACTCTCGGGTCCGGGGAGAAGAAGGAAGGGATCGAGATCGTGATCGAGGGACCGTGAGGAAGGCGGGCTAGCGACGTGGCTTCGATCGATCTCGCCCGGCACTTCGACCGGCTCGCCCGGCTCCTGGATCTCGAACGTCTCGCGGAGACCCTGCGGTTCGAGGTCGCGGCGGCGCGTCTTTCGCTCGCCGAGCGCGAGGCGCGCGGGATCGCGATCGCTTCCGCGGAGCCGGTCGAGGTGAGCGCGCTGGCGGGCCGCACCCTCGTCACGTATGAGCGCGCGGGAGGGGGTGAGCTCGGAGCTTCCGAGATCGGGACCGGATCGATCGTCGCGGTCGTGCCACGGAGGGAGGCGCCGGACGAGCCGCCGCGGGGCGTCGTCGCCCGGCGGAGCCGAACGCGGATCGGGATCGCTTTCGACGAGCCGCCTCCCGAGTGGGCGACAACGGGGCGCGTCGCGCTCGAGCTCCTCCCCTCCTCGGTCACGCACGAGCGCCTCGCGGGAGCCGTCCGCCGCATGCGAAACGAGAAGGACGCGCGACGATGGCACCCATTCCTCGCGGGCGAACCGCCGCGCTTCGAGGAGCACGCGCGCGGCCCGCGGCTTGTGACCCGTCTGAACCGCGAGCAGGAATCGGCGCTCGACCTCGCCGACCGCGCCCGCGACCTCGCCCTCGTCCACGGGCCCCCCGGGACCGGCAAGACGACTGTCCTCGTCGAGGTGATCCGCCGGGCGGTCGCTCGAGGGGAGCAGGTCCTCGCCGCGGCCCCTTCGAACCTCGCGGTCGACAATCTCGTCGAGCGCCTCGTCGAAGCGGGCGTCGACGCTGTTCGTCTGGGCCACCCGGCACGTGTCCTCCCTCAAGTCCTCGATCGGACGCTGGAGGAGCGCGCGCGCGAGCACGAGAGCGCCCGCCGCGCCGAGGAGGCCGCTCGGGAGGCGTTCCGGCTCTTCCGCGCCGCGCGAAGACGCCGCGAACGCGACAGACCGGGAGACCGCGCCGAGTCGCGCGACTGGAAGCGGGAGGGCCGGCGGCTCCTCGCCGAGGCGCGCGAACTCCAGACCGAGGCCGAGCGGAGCGTCCTTTCCCGAGCCCAAGTCGTCCTGGCGACGCTCACGGGGCTCGAGGTCCGCGCCCTCGCCGGCCGGCGCTTCCCGCTCGCCGTCGTCGACGAGGCGACGCAGGCGATCGAACCGGCGATCTACCTCGCGCTTCTCGTCGCCGACCGTGCCGTGCTCGCGGGCGACCACCTCCAGCTCCCGCCCACGATCCTCTCGCCCGAGGCCGAGAAGGGCGGCCTGGGCATCTCCCTCTTCGAGCGCCTCACGGCGGCGTCAGGCGAGCAGGCGATGGTGACGCTCGCCGAGCAGCACCGGATGAACGAGGTCATCATGCGCTACCCGTCCGAGGCCCTCTACGGCGGGAAGCTCCGCGCCCATCCGGCCGTCGCGAACCAGACGATCGACGGCGCGCCGCTCGTCTTCGTCGACACGGCCGGCCGCGGCTTCGAGGAGGAGGCTCACGCGGGCTCGGACTCGAAGGCGAACCCCGGCGAGGCGGCGCTCGTCGCCTCCGAGGTCCTTCGGATCCTCGCTCTCGGCGTTCCCGCCGGCGAGGTCGCGGTGATCTCCCCCTACGACGCCCAGGTCCAGAGCCTCCGGGAGCTCCTGCGCGCAGAGGAGGGCGAGGGGCTCGAGGTGGACACCGTGGACGGCTTCCAGGGGCGGGAGAAGGAGGCGGTCGTCGTCTCGCTCGTGCGCTCGAATGACGCGGGCGAGATCGGATTCCTCGCCGACATCCGCCGGATGAACGTCGCGATCACTCGGGCGCGAAAGAAGCTCGTCGTGGTCGGCGACGGCTCGACCGTCGCGCGGCACCCGTTCTACGACGGGTTCCTCCGCTACGCCCAGGAAATCGGAGCGTGGGTGTCCGCCTGGGAGCGCGGGACATGACCCGGACGATTCGGGTTTTCCCGACCGTTCCCGGCGCGTCGCCTTTGTTCGTAGCACATTCGTACCCCTTCGTTTAGTACCCCCGCGAGCGGCGGCGGACGGCGTCACGGTCCTCCCGGTAGCCCTCGATCAAGACCGCGGCGGCGGCGGCGGCGGAAAGAGCGGGCGAATAGCCGAGAAGCCGCCGGGCTTTCTCGATCGAGTAGCGGTTCGGATGGAAAAGGTAACCGTCCTGGCAGGCGGGGAGGTCGTGGACACGGAGAAGGCGTCCGGCCCAGAGGGCGGCCCGAGCGAGGGGGGCGGGGATGCAGAGGACCCGAGAGGGCGAACCGGTGGCTTCGATCATCGCCTGCACGATTTCAAGGTGGCTCGCGCTCTCCCTTGCCGAAACGTTGAACGCCTCCCTGAGTGCCTGGGGACGCTCGCCGGCGAGGAGGAATGCCTGGACGACGTCGCCGACCGCGACAAAGTCGCCAGGCAGGCTCCCGTCACCCGCGACAGCGACCGGGCGGCCGTCGAGGATCCGGTCCATGAGGAGGAGAAGCGGCCGGTGGTTGTAGAACCCGCGGCCGCAGATCGTGGGCATCCGGAGGGCCGTTCCGAGAAGCCCGCGCTAGCAGGCGGCCCGGAGCATCCGTTCGCACTGGAGCTTGTGGCGCCCGTACCAGCCGACGGGGCGGTCGGTCGGGGCGTCCTCGGGGCAGGGGTCGGGGGGCCTCGTCCCGTAGATCTCGATCGTCGAGGCGAAGACGAACCGCTCGACACCGGCAGTTTCGCTCGCCGCGAGAAGGTTCGCCATCCCGCCGAGGTTCACCGCGCGCCTCTCCCGCTCGGGGCGCCGCGAGAGCGACTGGACGAACGCGATGTGGAAGACCCGCCGGACGCCGCGGAGCGCGCCCTGGACGGTCCCGGCGTCCCGCACGTCCCCGCGGACGAACTCGACCTCCTCCGGGCAGAGGCTGGTGCGCTGGACATCGAGAACACGTACGCGCTCGCCGCGCGCGAGGAGCGCCCGGGAGAGGTGCGAACCCAGGTAGCCGCCCCCGCCAGTGACGAGATTCACCCGGATTGAGGGGCCTCTACGCCACCACGGGCTTGTGCTCGTAGGGGCACTCACCCGGTTCGCAGTGGCGAAGCCCATGGGACTTGTATCGCGCGTAGCCGCCGGCGAAGACCGTCACGTCGATGCCGAGCCGATTCGCCGCTTCCCGCGCGACGAGGAAGTTCGCATCACCGCGCGGCTCCGGCGCGAGCGGGGGCTTGCCGGGGAGCGAGAAGGCGATCTACGGCGCCTTCGGCCCGGAGCCTTTTCTCCGCGACCTCCCAGACGAACCGCGAGAGCGCCCGCCAGAGCTCCGCGGCCTGGGCGCGCGAGACCCGGACCCGCAAGGGATCGACGTTCCCGGCGGCAAGCGCGGCGAGGACCGCGCCCGCGCCGGCCGAGAGAGGAACGGTCCGAGGTTCGTCCTCCTTGCAATCCCGGCAGAGGATTCCGCCGGAGGCGGGGGCGAACCGGAGCGGCCCGTGCCCGGCGAAAGACCGCCCGCAGGCAGCACACCCGGCACGGGGATGGAAGTAGCCGAGGGACGCGAGAATCCGCGACAGGCCGGAGAAGAAGGGGCCGGTCGAGTCGCGCGGCCTCACGGGAGAGGCCCCGCCGCCGCCGCCTCCCAGCGCGGCGAGCGACCAGGCGAGCCCGTCGTAGACCTCCGGGGCGGGATCGGCGAGCGGAGTGAGAGCGTCCGCGAGCTCGGCAAGGTAGAGGGCGGGGAGGAGCGTCTCGAGGGAGGCGCGGATCCGGGTCGCCACGTCGAGGGGCTCCCAGTCTCCCAGAAGGTCGAGCGCGTCGCCGCGCTTCGGGTAGATCGTGACCCAGAGACGCGAGAGGAGGTCGATCCCGCGGGGGCCCTGACCCTTCAGCCGCTCTCGCCGGGAGCCCTTGGCGAGCACGGAACGTTTTCCGTGCTCGCGGGTCAGGAGGTTCGCGATCTGGCTCGACTCGGACCAGTCGTGGCGCCGGAGGACGAGCGCTTCGTCGCGGAACAAGGACGCGAGATCAGTTTTCCGAGTGCTGCAAGCGCAGGACGCGGCGGCGGAAAAGGGGGTCCTCCAGGTAGGATTCCTTGCAGTCCGCGCACAGATCGTACCGGAAGGACTTGTAGACGCCGCGCTCCAGATCGGCCTTGTCGACGCCCTGCATCAACTCGAGGATGTCCGACACCTGCGCGTCGAAGTCCTCCTCGGGGTCGTCCGAGCTTTCCCCTTTCGGTTCGCAGGCGATCTTGACCTCGATCCTGACCTCGAAGCGCGCGTCCTCTTCCACCACGAGGTCCTTCCCGCAGACGTCGCAGGTGTAATGGATCATGCTCTCGCTACCTCTCCTTTTTCCCCCGCCTCGCGAAGAACCCTTTTCGTTCCCTTCGAAGTAGGAGTGTAGCACATGCTCCCGGGGAGCTTCAAGGAAAGGTATACTCAAGACGCCATGACGACAGGCCTTGCGAGCGACCGCTACCAGCTGGGTTCCTACATCGATCTCGCGGACCTCCTGGCCATCCCGCCGGACGGGAACCGCTACTCCCGGGACGAGGCGGGGAGGCTCATCCTCATGAGTCCGGACGACGCGAGATTCCACGGATTTCCGCTCTGCATTTTGGCGCCCCTTCTGCGAGGGCTCCTTACGCGACCCTATCGCGTCCTGCACGAGCGCTCGATCGCGTTCTCTCACATCTATAACCTGCGCGGCAAGCTCCTCCGGGAGTCTTTCCTGGGACCCAAGACGCTTGCCCCCGACGTGGCCTGCTTCGGTCGGAAACCCGGTTATGTCCGCACTCCCCGGGGAGGAACCGATTTCGCGCCGGACGGAGTCCTCCTCGTGGTCGAGATCCTCTCCCGCGACACGTGGCGGCAGGATCTCGGGCTAGGCAGGGCGGACAAGGTGGACAAGATGCGTAGCTACCTCGAGTCGGGCGTGCCCGAGTACTGGCTCCTCAACCCCGCCGTCCGGCACTCGAGCTGCACCATCCCGCCGCGCGGGGGGCTATTCCTCGCGAGAAACGCCCAGGGCACGGGGTGGGAGGAGATCCGGTCCGAGAAGGAGATCGTCCGCTCGCGGGCGATTCCCGGCCTCGCGTTCGATCTGGCGGCCTACTGGAGGGAGTGCGAGGAGGACTAGTTGGAGGAAGAGCGGGAGGAAGTTCCGCGTTCCGCCTTCCGAGTTCCGCTTTCCGGAGGAGCCCGGACCCGGCCGCGCTGGCACATCCCGGTCCTCCTCGCGACGGCGGTCGCGGTGCGGTTCGCCGGCCTCGGATCGCGGTCCCTGTGGCTCGACGAGGCCTACAGCCTCGATCGGTGCGTGCCGGGAGGGAGCCTGGCCGACGTCGTCCGCACCGTCGCCCGCCACGATGCCCACCCTCCCTTCTACTACCTCTGCCTCCACCTCTGGACGGGCTCTTTCGGCGAATCGCCGGCCGCGATGCGCTCCTTGTCCGCGGTGGTTTCCGTGCTCGCCGTCCTCGTTCTCTACCGGCTCTGCCTGGCGTTCCTGGGCCCGCGGGCCTCGTTCGCCACGGGCCTCCTCTTCGCGCTCTCCGCTTTCCAGGTCGAGTTTGCCCAGGAGGCAAGGCACTACGCGACGGTCGAACTCCTTCTTCTCGCCGCGCTCCTCCCGTACATGCGGCTGCTCACGCCTCCGCCGCCCGCCCCGCCCCCCGCCCCGGCGCGCGCCTCTCGCGGCGAGATCGCCCTGCTCGCCGCCTCCCACGGGCTCCTCGTGGCTCTCGCGCTCTATACCTTCTACTACAGCGTCCTCCTCGCGGTCCCCCTCGGCCTCGTGGCGCTCGTCCGTTGTTTCAGGAGGCCGCGACGGAATGCCCTGGCGATCGTCGCCGCTCTAGGGGCCGCAGCGTTCGCCTTCCTCCCGTGGCTTCCTCGCCTCCTGGAACGGGCGCGGGAACTCCGGGCGGCGGGACCCCAGGAGGGATCGGGATTCCCGTTCCCGGGATGGACGCTTCCGAAGACGCTCGAATCGTTCGCGGTGGGAACTGACCTTCCGCTCCCGCCCGCCGCGGGTCTCGCCCTCGCCCTCCTCCTCGGAGCGGCACTCGCGACGGGCCTTTTGTTCGCCGGCAGGAGCGCGTCTCCCTCGATCCGTCTCCCGCTTGCGGCCGGCCTCCTCGGCCCTCCAGTCCTCGTCGCGGTCCTGCCGTTCCGCGCCCACCTCTTCGAGGCGAAGCACCTTGTCTTCGTCGCCCCGCTCGTCTTCCTCGCCTTCGGCGCGCTCCTCGACCGGCTGGACCGACTGCGCGACCGAGGCGGTCGCGCCGGGGCCGCCGGAATCGTGGGCTTCGCTCTCTTCGCCGGAGTCCTCGCGATCGCGAATTTCGCGAGCCACAGGATCGACCAGGGTCGCGAGAAGGAGGACTGGCGGTCCGCCGCGCGCCATCTCGAAGAAAACCTCGCCGCCGGCGACGAGATCGCCTGTGATCCCGGGCGCCTTCGCGTGCCGCTCGTCTACGCTCTCCGCGAGGGGCGTCTCGATGACGTTTCGCCGCTCGCCGCCGAAAAGGACGCCGAGGGCTGGAAAAACAGGCTCCTCGCCGCCGACCGCGTCTGGCTCGTCGAGGTGTCCGGGAACTACCTCGCTCGCCCCACGGGGGCCGGGCGCGAGATTCTCTGGGAGCTCGGCTTCCGCCACACGGGACAGGGGGAATGGTGGCCCGGGTCGATCGGCGATGTGCGTGTGACGCTCTACCGGCGAGAGGGCCGGCGCCCGCCTTGACCACGCCCGGGGCACGTCACAGAATCCAGGCGAGCGCAACACGGCGCTACTAGAGAACACTCCAAGGCTGGGGGGCGCGGAGCGTCGCCTTGAATCGGCCCCGCGCGTATCTACAATGATCCGAGTGAGCTTGGCCGAATCCCTATCCCACCCGGGTCCGCGTCACCCAGGCATGGAGACCACCTTCCACGGCAACATCACGAAAGTGGGTCTGGGAGAGATCCTCCAGACCCTGGCCTCGGGCGGGAAGGTCGGCGTCCTCGCGGTGAACTCCCGGGATCGGCGAGCGGAGGTGCTGCTCGCGGCGAACGAGGTCGCGCTCGCGGAAGGGGGGTTCGACGACCGTCCCGGGCTCCCCCACCAGTGCTTCGCCCTCGGGCTCATGGACGAAGCGGCGCTCCGGCAGGTCCTGGACGCGCGCGTCCGGACGGGGCGGTCCTACTACGATCTCTTGCGAAAAGACGCTGGCGTTCCGGCCCAGGACATCGAAGGGCTCCGCCGGCTCTGGCACCAGGACCGGCTCCTGTCGCTCTTCCATCTCAAGGAAGGGACGTTCAGCTACCGGGAGGACCCTTCGGCGGGTCGCCGCCTCGCGGGCGGCGCGATTCCGGCCTTCCCGGTGGACGCGGTCGTGATGGAGGCCGCCCGCCAGCAGGACGAGTGGACGCTCATCCGCGTGCGGATCCCGCACGACCAGGCAGTCCTCGAGCCGGTCTCGGGCTCCGCGCCGTCCGGGGAGCACTTCGCCCACGTCTCGTGGCTCCTCGACGGGAAGACGCCGATCGCCGAAGCCGCCGAGAAGAGCTACCTCACGCGGTTCGAGCTCGCCCGGACCTGCCACCAGTTTCTCGAAACAGGGGTGTTCCGCCTCGTGGGCCCCGACGAGCTCCTGGAGCGAGCGCGGGGGCTCGGCGCCGGAGACGCCGACTCGCTGCGGCGCTCTCTCGTCCTTTACGAGAGCTATCTCGCCGACCGCCCGGGCGACCGCACGGCTCTCCTGGAGGAGGGCCACGTCTGCTGGAAGCTCGGGCGTCCCGCGGAGGCGGCGGACCTGTACGCGCGCGCCATCCCGGGACTGGTCGAGGAGGGCCGGGAGCCGGAGGCCTTCGAGCTCATCGAGACGGGCCTGGAGGCGGTCCCCGAGCACCGGGGGCTGGAGGACGCGGTCGCCCTCTTCCTGCCATCCCACGTGGAGGCGGTCGGCGAGAGGGCGAGTAAGCTCCTCGAGCGGGCCCTGCGTCTCGCCGACCGCCGTACGCGCGAGAGCGACGCCACCGGCGCGTACGAGCTCGTCGAGGCGATCCTGTCGACGGACCCGTCGAACTACGGCGCCCGCGAAAAGGCAATCAACTTGTCGATCGACCTCAAGTCGGCCGGCAACGCCGTGGTCCACTACGAGGCGATGGCCACGCGCCTGGCAGCCTCCGGAGAGTGGTCCCGCGTCGTGGACGTCTACCAGAGGATCCAGCGCCTGGACCCGCGGCGGGCCGGGATCGACCGGAAGCTCCACTACGCGAGACAGCAGCTCGTCGCGACCTCCCCCGTCCACGCCCGCAGGCGGGGGGCGCGCCGTGCCGCCTGGTTCGCCGCTCTGCTGGCCGTCCTGGCCGTCGCGTACGGGCAGTGGCGTCCCTACGCCGAATACCGGGACCTCGACGTGGAGGGGATGGCGGCCGCCCGACGCTACCCGGAGGCGCTCGACATCCTGGCGCGCTTCCGCGAGGAACACCCGCTCGCGATCGCAGGGGTCCTCGCCGGCCGGAGGGAGCGAGCGGTGCAGGGCGAGTTCGTCCGCTACCAGGAGGACCGCTCGCGCGAGATGGAGAAGGATCTCGCGCGGGTGAGGGGGCTCGAAACCGACGGGGACTTCCCGGAGGCGCTGACCGCGCTGGAGGGAATCCTCGGCGGTCCCCTCACCGATGACTTCCGTGGCGAGGTGGAGGACTACCGGACGCAGGTCGCCGGGCTCGCCCTCCGGCTCGCGGAGCTCCAGGCCGAGGCGGACCGGCATCGCCTGGAGGGCGACATCGGGGCCGCCTTCGGAGACGTCGGGCTTATCGTCAAGGAGTTCGGCGCGCGGCCGTTCGTGCGCCAGCAAATCGAGGTCCCCATCCTCCTCGTCTCCTATCCGCCCCAGGCCCGGCTGGAGTTCACGGACGGAGCGTCCGCACGGGTCGGGACCGACGGTGTCATCCTTGTCCCGTACGGCCAGATGGTGCAGGCGCGTTTCTCGCTCGACGGATACGAGGCCGTGGAGAGGACGATCGGGACGGAGGACTGGCGGGTTGAGGTCCGCCTCGCCAAGCAGGCCCTCTGGGTGCACGACACGGGCACCGTCCTGGAATCGGGCCCCGCGGTCGCCGGGGGCCTGGCCTCCGTCCGCACGCCGAAGGGCGAGGTCGTCGCCTACTCCCTTTCCGAGGGCGGGCAGGAGAAGTGGCGCTTCCGTCTCGAAGGACGTTCTCGAATCTCCGGCGAACTCGTGGGCGCCGGGACGGACTTCTACTTCTCGGCGACCGGGGATCTCTACAGGATCGGGGAAAGTGGAGGAGCGGTCTGGCAGCGACCCACGGGCGGCGTCACGGCCGGAACGCCCGTCCTGCTCGAATCGGCCGGCCTCGTGGCCGCCGTCGTGGACGATCTTCGCGTCGCGTTTCACCGCGCGGGCGACGGTGAGCCGGTCTGGCTCGCCTCGACCGGGGAGGCCCCGGGCGCCGAGATCGTGGCCCCGCCGGCCGTCCTTCCCGGCGGGCGAGTCGTGGTGGCGCTTTCGGGAGGGGAGCTCGTCTGCCTCGACTCCGCCGCCCGGACCGTCGCTTGGCGCCGAAAGCTCTCCGGCCGCCCGGCCTGGGGGCCGGTCGTGGCCGCGGGACGGGTCGCCGTCGCCGCGCCCACTCTCCTGGGCGAGCTGCAACTCCAGGCCTTCCGGACCGAGGACGGCGAGCCGGTCTGGCAACGGATCGCACTACGGGGCCTCGCGGTTCCCCCGACCCCCGCCGGGGAGACGCTCTTCCTCGTGGGCGAGAGCGGCCGAGTCGAGATCCTCGCCGCTGCGGACGGTAAGCCCGCGCCGGCCCTCCCCGACTTGGACCTGTTCGACTTCGATCTCGCCTCGCAGCCGGTGGTCGCGGGACCGGGCCTCGTCGCCATCGGGAAGGACGGCTCCGTCGTCGCGTTCGACGCGTCTTCCGGCCGCGCGCTCTGGTTCTATCAGCTACCGGCCCCGACGGCAGGTCCTCCGGCGGCCTGGGGGGACCGGATTCTCCTTGCCACCCAGGACGGCCGCCTGATCGCCCTTTCCAGGTAGCAGGCTTCAGCCTTCAGACTTCAGAAAGAAAACGAAAACAAGGTTCAGGCTTCGGCCTAAGGAAGTCTCCATGGGATTCTTCGACAGGCTGCGGCAGAAGAGGGAAACCGAGACCCTCGAGCAGGCCCTTCGGGCGAACCCCTCCCCCGCGCTTCATGTCGAACTCGCCGAGCACCTCATCGCCGCGGGAGACGTCGAGCGCGCCTTCGAGATCGCGCGCGCCGGAAAGGAAGCGTTCCCCGCGTCGGAAGCGGTCTTCCAGCTCTACGCCTCGCTCAAGAAGAGGCAAAGCCAGGACCAGATCCGGGCCCTCCAGCGGCAGATCGAGACGGCGCCCTCCGCTTCGACCTACGGGCAGCTCGCCGCGCTCTACCGGGAGGTCCACGAGGAAGAACGCGCGATCGACCTCTGCCGCGAGGCCATCGAGAAGTACCCCGCGGACGACGGCCCGCACCAGGTGCTGGGGGAGATCCGCCTCGCCCGGTTCCACGCCGAAAAGCACCGCCGCGACGGCCGCCTGGCCATCGACCACCTCGAAAAGGCGGCGGAACGCAACGAGAAGAACTACAAGGCGCTCCTCGCCCTGGCGCGGCTCTACCTGGAAATCGGCGCGGTCGGGCACTGCTTGAAGCGGGTCCGGCAAATCCAGACCTTCGCGCCGGCCGATCCAGCGCTCTCGGAGCTTCTCGACCGGGCCGCGGCCTGCCCGAAGCCGGAGACGGAGGACCTGGACGAGCTCCTCCGCCAGGTGGAGTCCGCCGGGAAGATGACGGTCCGGATCGACGCCACGCGGACGAAGAAAGCCCCGCGCACCACCCAGAAGAAACGCCTCGCGGCCCGGACCGGATTCGACCCGGAGCGAGTCGAACGCGAGATCGACTCGCTCCGGCACCTGTCCGGGGTCTCGGCCGTCGGCTTCCTCGGCGAGGACGGACGGCTGCTCGCCTTCCGCGGCTGGGAGGGGGAGAAGCGGGACTTCCCCTCGGGCGCCAGGATGGCGCCGGGGGTGGCGGTCCCCCCGGCCGAGGGGGCGAAGCCCCCGAGGGGGTCCGCCCGGCAGGATGCCGGGCGGACGGGCGCCCTGGGACGATCCGGTGAATCGTCCCAGGGCGCCCCGGCCCGGAGCGGCGGCCGTGGCGAGGGCCATGGATGGCCCGAGCAGGCCGCCGCGGAGGGAGCGGAGGCCAGGGGTGAGGCGGACAGGATGTCCGCCGAACGGGCGGCCGAGGACGATCCGGTGAATCGTTCGAGGCCGCCCCGGCCCGAAGCGAGCCCGTCGCGAGGGCCAGGATGGCCCGAGCAGGGCGAGCAGAGGGGCCGGAGCGACGATTGGCGTCGAGCTCGCGCCGTGGGGCAGGGCGGAACGGAGGCCATGAGCGCCGGTCGCTTCGAAGAAGGGATCGCCGAGTTCGCCGGGTCCGCCGCGACCCACAGCCAGAAGCTCGACATCGGGACGCTCGTCTCGGCCGAGATCGCCGGGCCTTTCGGCCAGATCCTCGTCTATCACCTCGAGAAGGCCGTTCTGGGGCTTTACCTCACCGAGCCCCAGCCCCCCGACCGGATCGGCGGGCAGGTCCGGCACTTCGTGGATCGCTGCTATGCCGGACCGCCGGCCGACGAAGGAGGCGAGGAGTGATGGAGAGGATCCTCGCGACCCTGAACCGGGCCGTCGGAGTCAAGGGGTCGCTCATCGTCCACCGGGACGGAATCGTGGTGAAGAGCCTCCTGGGGCCAGACATGGACACGGAAAGCGTCTCCGCGCTCGCGGCGGCGACGATTCACGCCACGCGCCGTTCCCTCGCCCGGATGGGCCTTTCCGCCTTCTCGCGGCTGGTACTAACCGCCACGCACGGTAAGATGATCTTTGTGGACGTCGACCCCACCTACCTCGTGGTCGTCACGCGTCGCGACATCAACCTCGATCTCACCCTGCTGGAGATCGAAGGAGCCGCTTACAAACTACGAAACCTGGGGCGCATCCTGACCGGATGACCCCGGGGGACCGTACCCCCGACGTTCCTTTCTGCCCGAGACTCGCCCTTCATGGCCCAGATCAATTACGCCCTGCGGGAGGTGCAGTGCAAGATCGTGTACTACGGTCCAGGCCTCTCCGGGAAGACAACCAACATCGAGATCGTCCACTCCAAGGCCCCTCCGCAGAACCGCGGAAAACTCACCTCCATCGCGACCGAGGGCGACCGCACCCTCTTCTTCGACTTCATGCCCCTCGATTTGGGCTCGGTGGCGGGGATGCGGACGAAGTTCCAGCTCTACACCGTGCCCGGCCAGGTCTACTACGACTCGACCCGCAAGCTCGTGCTGAACGGCGCGGACGGCGTCATCTTCGTGGCCGACAGCCAGGCCGAGAAGCTCGATGAGAACATCGAGAGCCTCACCAACCTCTTCAAGAACCTGCGGGAGAACGGGATCGACCCCGACACGATCCCGCTCGTCATGCAGTGGAACAAGCGGGACCTCCCGACCGCGCTGCCCGTCGAAACGCTCGAAGAGAAGCTCAACCCGAGGAAGGCTCCGAGCTGCGAGGCGATCGCCTGTAACGGCACGGGCGTATTCCCCAGCCTGAAGGCGATCTCGTCACTCGTCCTGGAGCAGATCAACCAGCGCGCGCAGCTCGCAACTTCGGTGCGGCCGAAGGGACCCGCAGAAACGGAGGGCGCACGCGCGACCCCGGAAAAGCCCGGGAGCGCGGTCGAGGCGGCGCCATCCGCTCCCTCCGCCGGCGTCGCTGCCAAGCCCGTGCCTCCGCCCCCTCCCACCGCGCGGCCAGCGGCCGGAGCTCCCCACCCACCCG
>JACQVV010000556.1 GCA_016209595.1 Planctomycetota bacterium | reverse complement strand
GCCGGGGAACTCTGAGAACATCATCTGTTCCAGCTCCTGGATCGCTCTCTCGTCGATCTGCTCCATCACTCAGCTCCGTCAGGTTCGCATCGCAGCACGATGTCTCGGGGGACACTTGTTGTCACGGTAGCGCTAAACTTTGGCGCGCCCGGCGTATCGACACCCGAGTTCGATGCTGCGCGCGGTGCGCCGCGCAGTGACCTACCGCCGGAGAACGTCGAGCCATACCCAATCCCCCGGCGCTCGCTCGAATCGCCAGAACTTCCAGCCGTTGCATGTCGGTCGCTTCCGCGCTGCGGCTGCGGCCTGAGACGGGGAAGTGTACACTTTGCCGGCAAACCGTATGCTGCCATCGCGACGTACGCGCGCCGTGAGGTTGAGACCCTTGTACTTCGCCCGGAGGATCATCGGTCCCGAGATGTAGGCCGCCAGGGCGGGTCTGCTGCCCTGGCTCCCGGACCTGAGCGCCCGACGCTTCTGCGGTGTCCCCGGCTCGTCGAACATGCCGTCTAGCTCCACTTGCTGACTCTGCTTGATGTCCCTCCGGAATCGCCGCCGTAGATCCTCGGACCTTGCGAACTTGCCCTTCTGCTTGTTGCCGATGGGCTTCACCGTCCGCAGGATCAGCGCTTCGAGCTCGCGCAGGTGGTGGTCCCCTATGGTCAGGTACACCGAGAACCGGTCCCACGATCCGCCGTGCCGGTCTCGCAGATGGTGCTTCAGCCTGTTCCGTAGGTCGGCGGCCAGACCCACATAATAGAGCTTGCCTCGCCGATATAGAGCGTACACGCCGTGCCGGCCGCGCACGTAGTTCCGAATGATGCCGTGGTGCTGTTCCAGCGCAAGGCGGGAGATGCTCTCCAGGTGCTGGCAAACAAGCTGCGCACGTCCGCTCACGATCGTCCTCCTTCCGCGCCCGCCGGGACCCCTTCGATCTTCCCTTCCAGCGCCGCGAGAGGACCGCCCACCGTGATCCAGTCCTCGTCGCTCGCCAGACTCCTCGGGAATGCCTCGAGCAGCTCGCGCTCCCGTTCCCCGTCCCCGGCCAAGAGGGCGTGGACAAACACCTTGTGGAGCGGCGCGGTTACCCTCTTGATCTGCATCTGGCGCAGGAGGAAGCATCTGTCCTTGATCTCGCCCAGTTCCTCGGGCGCAAGCATGTAGTGCTGGAGGTCCCCAGTCGCGCAGAAGAGGCGATCGAAACGAGCCAGCCGTCCTTCGGAGCTGCCTTGCCGCAGGCGTTCGTTGTCCCGCCCCACGTCTTCGACGAGCCGCACGACGACCTCGCTCCGGCTCTGGATCGCCCTCGCTTGCCGAGCGCGTTCGAGCATCTCCCCGGGCAGGAGGCCGCCCTGCTGGGGTTCCTTCCCCTCTGCCTCGCGGATCCGGTGGCGGAGGTCGTCGAGACGGGCGAGATCCGCCGCGACGCGATCGGCCCGCGCTCTGCGCGTTCGCGCGAGCCGTTCGCGCCCTTCGCTCTCCGTGACCCCGCCCCACGCCGCGGCCGAGAGGGCGAGGTGCTCCGCGAGCGCCCAGTCGGCGGCTGCCTCGGCTTTCGCCTGGAGCTCGCCGGTCGAGAGCGCGAGTTCCCGCCTCCACTCGCCGGGCGGCTCCGGATGCTCGTGGATGGCCTGGCCCAGCGTCACCACCACGGGGAGGCGCTCCAGAAAAAAGGGCTGGGGGTCCGCGGCATTGAAGGGGAGCGCCGACTTCTCGCGGCTCGGAAACGCCCGCGCGTGGAGATCCTCGGCCCTGGCGATCCGCTCCTCCCGGATCCGGTCGGCCTCGGCCCGGCGCGACCAGGCGATCCCGGCGACCGTCCCCGCGATGCCCAGGACCACCGCGGCGGCAGTCGCCGCGCCTCCGATCACGGCCGTCTTGTGGCGGCGGGCCCACTTCACGAGGACCTCCCACGGAGAGTACTCGGCGGCGGCGAGCGTTCGCCCGGCGAGGTACGCCTCGACGTCCGCGCGGAGCTCCATGGCCGAGGCGTACCGGTCCTCCTGATCGAGCGCCATGGCCCTCGTCACGACCGCCTCGAGCTCGCGAGGGATCGGCCACGGAGCGACCGATCGCTCGAGAGGCGGACGCCAGCTGCCGCGGGTGACCGAGGTGAGGAGATCGACGAGGCTGCCCCCTTCGAAAGGAGGCGCCAGAGAGAGGATCTCGTAGAGGACCGCGCCCAGGCTGTAGACGTCGCTCCTCGGGTCGAGCTTGCCGATCTCGCCCCGGGCCTGCTCCGGCGGCATGTACATCGGCGTTCCCGAGATGTCGCCCTCGCGCGTCCGGAAGGGATCCCGTGTGTCGTCGCCGCGAGCGGTCCGCACGGGCGGCGCGCCGGGCGAGGCCGAGCGCCCGAGCACCTTCGCGAGGCCCCAGTCGACGACCAGGACCTCGCCGAACTCGCCGACCATGATGTTCGCGGGCTTCAGGTCGCGATGGAGAACTCCGCGGGAGTGGGCGTAGGCGATCGCGTCGCAGACCTTGAGGAAGACCTCCAGGAGGCGGTGGAGAGTGGTGCGGGTCGCGGCCCCGGCCGGGGGCGAGAGCCGCGAGGTGCGACCGGTCCGGCCCCGGCGCTCGCGGCGCCGCGTGCCGGCCGAAGAACGCGCGCCCGTGGCCTCGCGGTCCCTGGTCGGGTCCTCGGCGCGGATCTCGTCCAGCACCTGGGCGAGGCTCCGCCCCCGGATGCGCTTCATGGCCAGGAACGGTCCGCTTTCGCCCTTGGTCCCTCCCAGCTCGTAGACCGGGACGATGCCTGGGTGTTCGAGCTGTCCCGTCACCTGGGCCTCGAAGAGGAAGCGGTGGACCCTCTCTGGCTCCTCGGCCGAGAGCATCCGCTTGACCGCGACCTCGCGTCCGATGTCGCCGTCCAGGGCGAGCCACACCTCCCCCATGCCCCCGCGGCCCAGGACGTGCTGGAGGCGGTATCGCTCCCCCGGAAGGGAAACCGCTCCGGAGGCCGGCGGGACCGACCCGGATCCGGTTCCCGACTCGCACGAGCCGGCGCTCTGCACTGTCCCGGTCTTCGTGCCCTCCCCGGGGGCCGCTGGTTTCCCGGATCGGCGGAGTTCCCGCACGATTCGCCCGATCCCCTCGGTGTCGAGGAGCCCCCGCGCGAGAAGATGGCGATCGACCGAGACCGCCTCGCCGCGTTGTCTGGCCTCGCGCAGCCAGGCCCCGGCCTCAGCCGCGGCGCCGGGGGAGAGTAGCCCCATTTCGATGGCGCATCGCAAGAAGGCTTGCGGGTTGACGTTCATCCCTTTTCCTCCTCTCGGTCCAGACCGCGAGAGGATCTCATGCCCTGTCGGAGACTGTCAAGCGCAACCGATGAGGCCCCGAGAGCGGGCGCCGCCGGCGAAGAACGTCTTGACCCCGGCGAGACCGGACTTCTATGCTGCCGGTCATCGGCTACGCCTTCCGTCTTCCCGCGAGCCGCCCCGGGGAGGGCCGGCCGGACCGCTTTCGCGTCCGGCGCTTCGTCGCCAGGTCATGAAGGAACGACCGACGCGCGACCTGTCTCCCGATCAGGAGCGTCGTGTGCTCGACCTCCTGGCGTGCGAAGGGAGTCCGCCCGGAGCGTCCGAACCGGCTCCGGGGGAGGGGGACTCCCGGAACCTCCTCGATCGGGTCCTGGGGGGCTGCCGCATCGAGAGCCTGCTCGGCCGGGGCGGGATGGGGCAGGTTTTCCTCGCCCATCACCTCGCGCTCGACGCCCGGGTCGCGGTGAAGGTCCTCGACCTCCGCCCGTCGCTCCCACCCGGAGTCGCCGAGCGATTCCAGCGGGAGGCGCACATGGCGGCGAAGCTCGACCACCCCAACGTCGTCCGCATCCTCCACGCGGGCGAGGAAGGCGGCCTCTCCTTCATCGTGATGGAACACGTGGACGGCGAGTCGCTCGAGCGGCGGATCGCCCGCGAGGGCCGCCTCCCGGTCGCGGAAGCCCTCAGGATCGCAGAGCAAGCCGCGCGCGGGCTCGATGCGGTCCATTCCCTGGGGATCGTCCACCGGGACGTCAAGCCGGGCAATCTGCTGCTCGCACGGAACGGGACGGTCAAGGTCGCGGACTTCGGCCTCGCCCGGCTGGCCCGGTTCTCGACCCGGGTCACGGGGTCGGGACAGGTCGTGGGCACTCCTCACTTCATGGCGCCCGAGCAGCTCGGGCCCGGAGCGGTCGACGCGCGTGCGGATCTCTACTCCCTGGGAGCGACTCTCTACGCGATGCTCGCGGGCGAGGTCCCCTGGAAGGAGGAGAGCGTCGCCACCGTCCTCGGGAAGATCGTGCGTGCGCCCTTCCCGCCGCTCTCGGCGAAACTCGCCGGCGCGCCGGACGAGGTCGAGCGGATCGTGGGTCGGCTGACGGAGAAGGACCCGGACCGCCGGTACACGAACGCCGGGGAGCTCGTCGAAGCCCTCCGCGCCGCCGGGTCCGGAGCGGCGCCGGCCGGGCCCCGGACGCCGGCCGGACCCCAGACGCCGGCCGGACCCCAGACGCCGGCCGGACCCCAGACGCCGGTCGGACCCCAGACGCCGGCCACGCCTGCGAGGCCCGCTCGACGCGCGACCCGGCGATGGGTGGTCGGAACTCTCCTCGCGCTCCTCGGGGCGGCTGCCTTCGCGCTCGTCCTGGGGAACCGCGAGAGTGATTCCGTCGAGGACGAGGAACCCGGACCTCCGCGCGAGCAGGGAATCCGCGACACGGGACGCGAGCTCGCGGAAGCTCCCTCCTGGCCCCGCGGCTGGAAGCATGTCGTGGACGGGTCGAGCACCGGCTGGCCCGCCCTGCCGCTGGGGTCGGGCTGGCGGCTCGACGGAAACGCCCTTTCGGCCGGACCGGGAGCGGGAAGTCAGAGGTTCCGGGTCGAGGGTTCGCAGTTCCTCCTCGACTTCGACGTCGAGTTCGCGACGGCGGCCCGCGGTTTCGATCTCGAATTCCTCTCCGACACGGGTTCCGAGAACGGGTGCTACCGGGTGACCTGGAGGGACGGGGAGAGGCTGGAATGGTGGCGGGCTCCCGCGGCGATCCCGATCGTCCGGAAGGTCCCCCCGGAGGTCTGCGCCCCCGGCCGGTCGTGTCGCGTCCGTATCCTGTGGATGGCTCCGGCCTGTCTGGTCTGCGAGATCGGCACGGACGCCCGGCTCGCCGCCGAAGACCTGGAGCCCTCCGGCCGCACGGTGCGTCTCCTGGAACTCGTTCCGGCCGGACCGATGAGGGTCCCGGAGCTCCATCTCCGCTCGTTCTCGCGAGGTTCTCGGGAGGGTCCGCCGGGCCCCGGAGGCGGGTGACGGCGGTGCGAGGAAGGGACCTGACGAGCCTCGGGGGCGGGGACCTCCGCTTCCCGTCGACCCTGTGGAGTCGCGTCGTCTCCGCGCGCGACGATGAGGAAGAAGCCCGGCGCCGGGCGATGGAGGACCTCATCCTTCGCTACTGGAAACCGGCCTACGCCTACGTCCGTTTCGAGTGGGGGAGGGACAACGAGGCGGCGAAGGATCTGACCCAGTCGTTCTTCGCGGCATTCCTCGAGAAGGAATTCCTGAAGCAAGTCGCACCGGAGAAGGGGCGCTTCCGGTCGTTCCTCAAGACCGCCCTCGCCAACTTCCTCCGTAAGGCGCGCCGCGACGAGCGGCGCTTGAAACGGGGGGGTGGCGCGCTCCGGATCCCCTGGGAAGAGGTCGGGGACGTCCGGGACCCCGGGCCGGATCCGGCTCGGACGGCCGAGGAGGCCTTCGATCGCGTCTGGAGGTCGGAGATCGTCGCCCGGGGGATCCGTGAGCTCCAGGAGCTGCTGGAGGCGGGCGGCAGGCGCGTCCAGTGGGAGGTCTTCGAGGCCCTCGTCCTCGACGAGACGGAGCCCAGCCCCACGCGAGAGCAGGTCGCGGCGCGACTCGGCCTCCGTCTCCCGCAGCTCGACCACCACCTCCACGCCGCGCGCGACCAGCTCCGCCGGCTCCTGAAAGGGATCCTGGTAGAAGGCCTCGCCGACCCGCGCGATCTGGACGACGAGTGGAGCGCGGTCCTGGGCACGGAAACGGGTAGATAGCTCCTGCGGACGTTTTTTCGGGAATCTCCCGTGACGGCTCTCCTGGACGGGTCTCTCGACGGCGAACTCGAACCCGTAAGGAGGAAACCGCCATGTCAGCTGCAAATCATTGGTCGAGCTGGATTTCTGTTTGCCGCTATCTTCTCCTCGCGCTTGCCGCGCTCGCTTTCGTGCCTCTTGTCCCTGCCCAGGACACCTGGGAGAGCGATTTCGTGACGCCCAGCGGAGCGGACCCGGGTCCGGCCGGGTACGGACCCTGGAACAGCCGTCTCCTCGTCGCCTGGTCGCGGGACGGCCTCGTCTGGATGCGAACCGGCTGGCTGGTGAGCGACCAGGCGGACGTCCCGGACCTCGTCCAGGATCCGAGCGGGCGCATCTTCCTCTACTACACCGGCTGGACGGTCGGAGACGAACGGAACCGCACCTGCGTCGCGTCGTCCACGGATGGGGGGCGGACCTGGGCCTACAAGCGGGTCGTGCTCGACGGATTCGATGGGATGAGCTCCCCCGTGGACCCGGACATCCAGCGCCTTGCCGACGGCACCTTCCGGCTCTACGTCACGAGCGACCCGCACGATGGGAACGGGCCGCGGACCTACCTCGCCGAGGGGAGAGACGGAATCCACTTCGGCAAGAGAGGCGTCGCCTTCCACGTCCCCGGCGAGCAGGTCCTCGATCCGAGCACCGTGAAGATCGGCGACGTCTGGCACATCTTCGCCGGCGGTTCGACCCCCAGCCCCGATTCGAACTGGCACGGCACCTCGCGCGACGGGAAGCAGTTCGTCTTCGATCGAGAGGCCGTGCTCCAGGCGTGCGGCATGCGGCAGGCGGCCGCCAACGCGATCTCGATCCCCGGGGGCTATCGCCTCTACACCTTCTCGCACGAGACCTCCCCCCAGATCTGCTCCTTCGTTACGAAGGATGGCGCCTCCTGGGTCCCCGATGCCGGAGTGCGTCTGGTGCTCGACTCCGCGACCGGTCAGGAAGCCGTCGGTGTAAAGGACCCCGCCGTCGTCCGGCGGTCCGACGGGATCTACCTCATGGTCTACTCGACGGTGATCCCGTAGGGGTCCAGGGGTCGTTCCGGAACCACGGCCGTTCCCGTTCGCGTTCCCGAGTCTCCGGGGACGAGGATGGGGACGGCCGGGTTCTGGACGGGTCATGGGGCGCCAGGCCGAAGGCGGGCGACACATCTCCAGGTGCGCGGGGTATGATGGCCGGCGTCCGAGGTGGAAGAGGACCCGATGTCCATCCTGATCGATTCTGAAGTCGCGGACAAGATCGAGCGGCTCGATCTCCCTTTCAACCGCTACGGCCTCGACCCGTACGGGATCTCGAAGGAGCACCTGGCCCGGTTCTTCTCGGCGCTCGGGTGGTTCTACCGCCACTACTTCCGGGTCAAGGCGCACGGGATGGAGTGGGTCCCCGAGAGGGGGCGGGTGATGGTGGTCGGAAACCATTCGGGCGGGCTCCCGGTGGACGCGGCGATGGTGCTCTCTTCCCTCATCCTCGAGCACGAGCCGCCGCGACTCGGGCACGGGATGGCCGAGAAGTTCGCGCAGCGGTGGCCGTTCGTCTCGTCGTGGTTCTCCCGCCTGGGGCAGCTCGCCGGCCTCACGGAGCACGCCGTGCGGCTTCTGGAGGACGAACGCGTGGTCCTGGTCTTCCCCGAGGGCGCCCGCGGCACGGGGAAGCTCTTCAAGGACCGTTACAAGATGGTCCGCTTCGGGAGCGGCTTCATGCGGCTCGCCCTCCAGACGCGGACGCCGATCGTCCCGTTCGCCTTCCTCGGCGGGGAAGAAGCCCTCCCGACCGTCTTCCATGTCAACTGGATCGCCCGGCTGCTCGGCGCGCCGTACTTTCCGGTGCCGATCCAGGTGGTGCCGTTCCCTCTCCCGGTCGCGTGCGAGGTCTACTACGGCGAGCCGATGCTCTTCGAGGGGGACGGGAACGAGCCGGACGAGGTCGTGCGCGGGTACGTTCGTCGCGTTCGGGAGCGCATCGAGACGATGATCGCGGCGGGCCTGGAGCCGCGCGGGATCCGTGCTCCGGCATCCGAGCGAGGCGAAGAGCCGGCGGGGGATGGGAAGGAGCCCCCTCCCTCGGGCGAGGCGGCGCCGTGAAAGTCGTCGTCACGGGGATCTCGGGCGGGATGGGGCGCCTCGTGGCCCGGGGCCTCCTCGAAGGCGGCCACGAGGTCCTGGGGATCGACACGCGGCCGTGGCCCGACGCGCCCAAGGGCGTCGAGATGTTCGAGACCGACATCCGAAAGCGCCCGGCGGAAGACGTCTTCCGCGCGCGCCGGCCGGACGCCGCGATCCACATGGCGACGACGAGCCGCGCCCGGACGCCGTACGAGGAGCGTTCTCGGATCAACCTCTACGGCACACGCGCCATCTTCGACCACTGCCACGCCCACGGCGTGCGGCACGTCGTCTTCGTCGGCCGGCACACCCTCTATGGCGCCGCGTCCGACTCTCCGCTCTACCATACCGAGGAGGACCCCCCGATGGCGGGGCCGGCGTTTCCCGAGATGGCCGACCTCGTCGCGGCCGATCTCTACGCCGGTTCGACGCTCTGGCGGCACGCCGACATGGAGACGGCGGTCCTGCGCATCGCGTACACGCTCGGGCCCTCGGGGTACGGAACGCTCGCGAACTTCCTCCGTGGTCCCTTCGTCCCGACGGTCCTGGGGTTCGACCCGCTCTTCCACTTCCTGCACGAGGGTGACGCCGCGCGGGCGATCGTCCTCGCGCTGGAGAAGCGCCTCCGGGGCGTCTACAACGTCGCCGGGCCGCAGCCGATCCCGCTCGCCCTCCTCTGCCGGGTTACCGGACGGCGCACGCTGCCGATCCCGGAGTTCCTCTACCCCCGATTCCTCGGCCGCTTCGGGCTTCCCAACCTCGCGACCGACGCGATCCACCACGTGAAGTACCCCGTCGTCGTCGACGCCGCCGCGTTCCGGAACGCCACCGGCTTCCAGCACGAGTTCGACGAGATGCAGACGATGAACGCCTTCCGCTGGGCGTAAGCGGCTGTTTACCTGTAAGTAATTCTTTACGCACCAGCGAGGCGTCCAGCCTGGCGCGGACGGCCTACCGGTGGCCGGGCGACCGGGTTCCGCGGCGATCCAGGCTATCGGCACAGCTCTTGCGTGTACCCGTCCTCCTTTGCTCCGTAATGCAGCATGGATTTACAGGAGGCGGAACCGTCCGATGCGATTCGCGCGATCAAGTCTCGCCGCAACGCTGCTTCCCCTCCTCTTCCTTGCGGCTGCGCCCGCTCAGACCGACGACCACTCCGGGACGTACAGTTCCGGGACGTGGCTCTCGACCGACGGCCGCGCCGTCGCCGGACGGATCGACTTCGCGGGGGACCGCGACTGGTTCCGGCTCTCGGTCGTGACCGGGGACCGCTATGAGGTCCGGACGGCGAACTTGACGGCGGAGATGGACTCGGTCATCGCCCTCTTCGCACCCTCCGGCGCGCGCGTTGGCTACGACGACGACTCGGGCGGCGGGCGGGCGTCGTATCTCGCGTGGACGGCCACCGCGTCGGGGACGGCCTATCTCGCCCTTCTCCACTACTCCTCGACTGGCCTGGGCGGATACCAGGTCCTCGCGACGCGCACACCCGCGTCGCCGGCGCCCGCTCCGACTCCCACGGATGGCGGAGGAGGGAATCCGGCGCCGGGAACCATCGCCGGGCCGAAGGTCTTCGACCCGAAGCTCGCCGGAGCCTCGTGTTCGCTCGCGTTCGGAGTCCCCGGAAGCGGGACGCAGACCGCTACCCTGGTCGTCCTCGACGCCGCGGGCCAGACGGTCGCGACGCCCTTCCCCGCGGGTTCCGTCACGGGAGGCCAGACTCTCTCGGCTCGCTGGGACGGGCGGACCTCGGCGGGTTCGTTCGCCTCCCCAGGCTCCTACCGCGCGGCGCTCAAGGTGGGCGGACAGACGATCGCGAGCCTCCCCGTCGCGGTGGTTCGCCTCGGCGCCGTCCAGGTCGCCTGGCAGGGGACGGGCCGCGTGCCGCTCCTCTACCACCGGTCCGATCCCGCGGCGGTCCGGAGCTACCTCCCGGTCGATTCGATCGGCTCCTCCTGGTCGCTCGCCACGAGCACGGGGAGCCTCGACGCCACGAACGGGACGCCCCTCGCGGCCCCCTCGATCTGGACGGACACCAGGACGCCGCCCCGCACCTCCTCAGGCGCCGTCGCAACGCGCGGCGTCTCCCTTCCCGTAGCGTACGCCTCCGGCGGCGCGCGGTCGGTCCGGATCACGCTCGGTTCCCGGGCCTACTCCGCGAGCGGGACCGCTCTCACCGCCGGATACCCGGTGAGCGGGCTCCCCATCCGCGTTGTGGTCGAGGGGGTGCCGAGCGGCGAGGTCTCGCCCGGCGCGGCGGTCACTCTCACCCTCGCCCCACGGACGGGCGGCGTCGGGAGGGAGGACCGCTCGATCGATGTCCGGTTCCAGTATTCTGACGGGGGCGTCTGGAGGGACGTCCCGGGCAGCCAGACATTCGCGCAGAGGTTCTACACGCTGCTCCGCCAGCCGGCTCTCCTCCCCTCGGGGGCGGCGACGGGAGCGCCGTACGTTTCCTGGGTCTGGGTCGTGGACCGCGTGGCGGCCTGGTCGGCCGGCTCGGCCACGACCGACACCGGGGTCCTCGACCAGGTGACCCGGAAGATCTACGGGACGCAGTCGCTCTATTACGACGACCAGTCCGGCGCGCCGGCATACTCCGACGGCTCCCCGACCCTCTCGACCTTCGACCTTGCAGCCTACGACCTCCGGCGCTACGGAAGCCTCGTCAACTGCACGGACTGCGCGAACCTCGTCTCGATCCACGCCCGGATGGTCGGAGTCGACGCCCGGAACGTGTACCTGGGCTCGAGCTTCCCCCTCCACTGGATCAAGGGGATCGGCCGGAACTTCACCCACTCCCTGTTCGGGGGAAACCACGCCTTCTCGTTCCACATGATCGCGAGCGCGACCGGCGGCTCGCGCGTCCACGACGCCACGCTCGCCCTGGACGGCGACGGGGACCCGGCAAACTCGCCATCGAGCGAGCTCATCCCGCTCGGGCTCCCGTTCCAGACCTACCACGACCTCCTGACGCCGGGGAGCTTCCAGGCCCTGGCCCAGGATCGGTCGAGGTTCGAGTAGGAGGCCTCGGAAGATGAAACGATCTCTCTCCGCCGCGGTGGCCGCGCTCCTCTTCCTCGCGCTCGTCTCGTGCGAACCGCCGGGGAGCGCCTCAAAGGAAGACGCCAAGTCCGCTCCCGCCGCGGGCAAACCTTCCGGGAGCGGTTCGAACGAAACGACAAGGCCCCAGCCGGCGCGGGCGGCAAAGGCGCCCTTCGACGAGTCGCGCATCCCGGAGTCTCTCGACGTGGCAGGCGACCGGGCCTCGGCGAACGCCGGAGGCGAGGAGCGCGTCCCTCTCCCCGAAGGCGCCCTCGCGCTCGGGGATCGTTACGCATCGGCATTCGCACGCCTCGCGGCGGCCTCGGGTCCGGCGCGCCGGTTCGACGTCCTCTCGTTCGAGCCTCCGGCGGGGCTCGTGGTGAGCGGGCTCGAGGTCGATCCCGAGGGCGAGGCGAGCCTCTTCCTGTCCGCTGGCGACCGCGAGACCCACGCCGTGCGCGTCCGGATCCTCGCCACGGCCGCGGCGGCGCGGGATGCCCTCCGCGCGGAGCTTGCGGGGTATCAGGCGACTCTCGAACCCCTCGCAGTAGGCGACATCGGCTTCGTGGCGATCAGGGAAGGCCGCCCGCGCCGCATCCTCTTCGTGTCGGGCAATCTCTTCCTCCAGGTCTGGGCGCTGGGTGAGGAGTCCGCCGGTGACGTCGCCACGGCGGTCGAGCGCCACGCCGCGGCAGCGCCCGAGGAATCCACGCTCGAACCCCTCCCGGAGGCCGCGCTTCGCGCCGTGGGCCCCGCGCGCGCGGGCCGGCTGGCGGAGCTCGCGCTCGAGACGACCGGCGTCGAGGTCGTCTCGACCCACTTCTCGGCTGGCGGGGACGCGGCTGTCACGACGGGCCAGGGGAGGGCGTGGCTTCTCGCTCCGACGCCCGGCGCGAAGGAAGTTCGCGCGGTCCTCTTCGACCGCTGGCTCCGCAGGATCGAGACGAGAGCGACGATCGACGTCGCCGAGTGAAATCGCCGGCGGCCATGTGGTAGCCTACCCGTCGCCATGACCGCCGCCGTCGGAGCCCTCTACTACGTCATGATGGGGACGATCCTCCTCTTCCTCGGGGGGTTCCTCATCTACCGGATCGTCCATCTGTCGGTGAAGGGCAGCGCACCGCCGTTCGTGCCCGGCGTGCCGCAGCCGACGTACGCGGCTCCCGCGGCCCGCTACAAGAGCGCGCTCGTCGAGGGGACGAAACTCTGCCCCGCGTGCGCCGAGGCCATCCAGGGTATGGCCAAGAAGTGTCGCCACTGCGGGGAGTGGTTCGAGATCGTCAAGCCCCGGGGCCGCGACGTGGAGTAGAGTTGGAGCAGGAGGTTCTATGGATAGAGTCGAGAAGATCGAGGCGGACATCCGGGGACTTTCCCCGGAGGAACTGGCGGACTTCCGGGCATGGTTTGCGGAGTTCGACTGGGCCGCCTGGGACCGACAGATCGAGCGAGACGTAGGAGCCGGGAAGCTCGACGCGCTCGCGGAGAAGGCACTTCGAGATCACTCGGCAGGGCGGACCACGCCGCTTTGACGCACCACGCGTCCGCTGATTTTTGGGCCTGCTATCAGGGGTTGCCGGAGGACATCCAGAGGCTTGCGGACGAAGCGTACGCCCGTCTCAAGGCCGATCCACGTCATCCGGCGCTGCGCTTGAAGAAGATCGGCCGCTTCTGGTCCGCGCGAATCGGTGCTCACTATCGTGCCCTCGCCGTGGAGGCTACGGATGGGCTCGTATGGTTCTGGATTGGAACACATGCGGACTACGACCGTCTGTCGGACTGACCTTCCCATGGAATCCGTGGATCCCGCACGCCGCAGCAGAACCGGGGCGGAACGACTGGGCGGACACCCCGCCCCTACTCAAATGACAGGCGCAGCCTGAGGTCGCCGTCCTCCCCCGCGCGGACTTCGTCGATCCGGATCCCCCCCGGCAGGGCGTGGCTCGCCGCGGGGTCGGGGGCCGCGGCGACGAGGCACTCCATGTCGGCCCAGAAGACGTGGTTCTCGAAGCGCCTCCAGGGTTCCCCGATCCGCCAGACCCGGAGCTCCCCCTCGTGGTAGGCGAGGAGGAGATACCGAGCCCGGGTGCCGAGGTAGATCTTGGCGACCCGACCTCCTTTCTCCGAGGGGGAGAGCCGCAGGCGCTGCTCCAGGCCCCAGCGGAGGATGGCCGGCTCGGTCCAGCCGAGCTCTATCCGGCACCAGGGGCAGGGGGAGGTGCCCCAGCCCATGAGACAGTGCGTTCCGACCCCCTCGATCTGGCAGTCGTGCTCGATCCCGAGGGCAGCGAGATAGCAGTACTTGTCGGGAATGCCCAGGGCGTGTCCGAACTCGTGGTGGAGCGTCTGGAAGCTGAATCCCTGGTCGGGGGCGCTTCGTTCGTCGGTCACGATCTTCTGCAGCACCTTGCCCCCGAAAGGGATCGGTCCCTCGTGCGGCCATAAGAGGCTCATCCAGCGCGTCACGCGCGCCCCCGCGATCACGAAGACCACGACGTCGAACTCGGCGACCCGTTCCTTCTCCTCCTCGGTAAGGAGGGTCTCGAGAAGAAGCGGGAAGTAGAGGTCCGCGCCCAGCGGGCTGGGGACGGGCTCGAGCCATCTGCGGGGGAGGCGCGCTCGGACCCACGGGTGGACCTCGCCGGTGATCTTGCACCGGCCCGACGACTGCTCCCGGTAGTAGCCGGCGAGCGACTCGGCCTTCTCGCCGAAGAAGTGGTCCCGGATCTCCTCGACGGAGGTCGTCCCCCGCACGTCGGGGTACTCGACCGGGATCACGAGGACTTTCGCCTCCCGCGAGAAGGCGGGCCGGACCGCCTCAAGAAGAAGCTCGGAGACCCGGCCGTAGAGGTCCACCGCCGGCTCGCTCCCCCGCTCGGCCCGGTCGAGGGGACGGTACTCGTCCTGGGCCGGAAGCGGAGGGACGACCAAGGCGAAGAGGCACAGGGCGAGCACGGCTACGCTCTTTCGTGTCATGATGTCTCCTTGTCCAGGCTGAACCAGCAGGACCCCTGCCGCGTCGGTCCGAGCGATCGCTACCTTCCGCAGCAGCTCTTGAACTTCTTTCCGGACCCGCATGGACACGGGTCGTTTCTCCCTGCGCCGGTCCTGCGACTGGTTCTCCGCCTGTCGGCATCCATGTCCGCGACGAAATCGATGCGGCTGACCGAGGGGTTTCGATAGGTGAACACCGTCTTGCCTTCGGTGTTCGTGACCGCGAAGTCGCCTCGCGCGACTACATCCATGCCGACGAGCAGGTCACTCCGGCCTTGCAGGACGACCTCCGTGACGCGCAGTCCCTCGAAAGCGACACCGTTCGGAAAGAAGAAGTTGACGAGGTACTGCCGGCAATCCGCCTCCCCGTTTGCGGTATCGACCCGGGTCATGCCGACGGGAGAGAGTCCGCACTGCTCGACAGCACGGGCGGAGATGCACGTTTGCGAGGCCCCGGTGTCCCACACGGCGAGGAACTTCTGCGAATCTGGAGGCGGGATGCGCCGGTCGAGCGCATCGGTGATCCACGCCTCCGAGACAAGCTCGGCAACGAGCTCCTCGTACCTGGCTGAGAAGGCGTGAACGAGCGTCAATTGCCGGTCTTGCACTCGGGGGGAAGGGCCACGCGGGAGTGGAAGGTGTGCGTGTATGCCTCTTCGCCCGGAATACACTTCTGGACGAGAAACGTGCCGGGTTCGAACTTCTTGCGCGCTTCCTCGACCGCCTCGATGTCGGAGGCGCACGCACCTCGCACCTGACAGTCTTGGATGACGACGAACTTCCCGAGGTAGAGCCCTACCAGCTCGTCCTGGTGGTCGAGGAAGTAGTGGAACTGCTTCCGGAGTTCTTCCGACGACATGCCAGACACTCCACGTCGCTTCGGGGCAGAAGCCTCCTTTGGCCCACGCCCCCGTCTCTGGCCATGATCATACAACAGAATGCCGGATCCGCAAGGACCGCCGGGCAATGACGGACACCGGTGGCGGCCTGTGTTCTACTCGAACTCGCCATTCCGGATCTTCTCGATCCGCTCCCGTGCCTTTGCGGCGGCCTGCGTGCCTTCGTTCTTCGCGGCGAACTCTTCCAGGATGGCGATCGCCTTCAGCGGCTTTCCGTTCATGGCGTAGTTCTTCGCCATCACGAGAACCCTCTTGATGGCCGCATCGAGTTCCGTCTCGCGGATGCCGCGCATCACCTCTTCGTCGGCCTCCAGTTTCCCAACCAGTTCCACCGCCTTCGGGTGAGGCGTGGTTCCTTCGTAGTTGTCGGCGATGTTCTTGAGGAGGGGATAGGCTTCGAGGTAGCTCTCGGCGTTGTAGAGACCAACGGCTTGGTTCCAGAGATCGACGGCTCGTCCCTCCATCTTCTCCTGGAGGTCCGCCTTCAGAGCCGGGTCGTTCTCCATCTCCTCGGCCAGCTTGCGGGCGGCTGCCGCCGCCGGAGTTCCCGGGTACTGGCGGGTCACTTTGCGGAGGAGCGCAAGGGCCTCGGCCGGGTCGGACCGCCTCAAGTTCTTGGCCACGCCGTAGTCGTTTGCCGCCCACATGAGGTCCTTGTCCATCCAGTCGAGGCCGCTCCGGACCGTGGATCCGGTGGGGCCGTAGAGGACGAGGTGCGGGACGGCTTTGATCCCGTACTGGCGGGCCACGGGGCTGTCCCAGGACCCGAGGTTCACCTTGCGCAGGAAGAGTCCATCCGTCCTCCTCGTGGCGGCCTCAACCTGAGGCCCGACCTCGGCGCAGCCGGGTCAGCCGCCGATGGCGAAGTAGACGAGCGTGTACTGTCCGCGGACGAGGTGGTCCGAGATCGTTACGCTCTCGCCGCTCGAGATCGTCTGGATCCGCGGCGCTTTCTCGTCCTGGCAGAAGGCGAGCGGGGGAGCGAGGGCGATCAGCAAGAGTGAGAGGGCGGTAAGGGTGGTTCGGGCCATGGAATCTCCTTTTCCGCCCATGGTACGGCTACCGGCCGTCCGCTTCCAGTTTCTTCGCCCATTCGGCGGCGCGCTCAGAGAGTTTCTCCTCGCGTCCGACGTCGGTCGAGGCCGGGATCTCCTGGAGGCGCAGGAGGTCGAGGACGGGTGAAACGCCCGAGGGGTAGGGTTTCCCGTCGATCAGCCGGTCGAGGGCGAGAGCCGCGTAGGCGCGGACGGTGAGGCCGTGCGGCGGCGCCTCGCCCTTTCGGACCTTCTCGTTGAGGGACCAGAGGCGGTCGAAGTCGGCGATCTCGCCATCGGCGAGCCGCGTCGCGAGGGCGGCCCGGGTCGCGGGGCGATCGGGGAAGAGCCCGAGGCCGAGGACCGCGAGGGCCCGCTCTTCGGGGCTTCCGGAGCCGCTCGCGACGAACGCCTCGAAGGATCCCACGAAATACTCCATCTCCTGGGGCTTCTCCCGGGCGAGCCGCAGGAACTCGGAGAGCCGGACGTGCTCGGCGCTCGCCTCGACGAACTTCGCCAGGCCCTCCCGGAAGCTCCGGTAGGCCTCGGCCGAAAGGGCCGGCGCGAGCGAGCGCGGGGTCTCCCCTACCCTCCCGCGCCGATAGCCGGCCTCGGCCTTGTAGATCCATGTCGACCCGTCGATCCAGGCCGGGGCCGCCATGGCGGAAGGGCGCTCGGGTTTCTCGTCGCTGGACACGCGCGCGAGCCGCCCGTCCTCGTAGAGGTAGGCGTGGGCGACGTCGTCCTCTTGGGCGACAACGAGGAACCGGTCGGCCTCGCCCGGGGCCCGCGCGAAGCCGCGGATCGTGCCGGCGAGGCCCTCCATGGTTCCCGGAACCGCGATCTCGGGGCGGGGTTCCTTCGCAGCGGGATCGACGGAGAGCACCGCCCAGGGCGCGCTCTTCACCTCGTCGGGCGCGATCGGGAGCGAGAGCGAGGGAGAGAGGAAGTAGATCCGGCCGTCCTGGGCGGACCATTCCAGCTCGGCGAAGGAGTTGAAGAGAACGCCCGCGAGGGCACGGTGCTTCTTGGAGGCGAGATCGAAGAGGAGGAGCGTGCCCAGGCTGTAGTCGTCGATCCCGCTCCGCGAGCCGGCGAGAACGGCAATCTCCTTCCCGTCAGGGGACCATGCGTGCCCGGCCGACGTGTCCTCGATGAGCGTGACGATCTCCCCCCCGGAGACCGAGAGGTCCACGACCTCAAGCAGCGAGCGCTCCTCTTCCTCGTCGTAGAGGACGAAGGAGAGCGAGCGTCCATCAGGAGAGAAGGCCGGGTAGAGGATGTAGCCCGGCGGCAGGGACCAGCGCTCGATCCGGGCAAGCTCGGGCCAGGCGAGAAGAGAGAGTTCCCCTTCCTTTTCCTTGTCCGCGAAGAAGGCAGCGAGATGCTTCCCGTCTCGGGACCAGACGACCTGGACGATCCGGTCCGCCGACTCGCCGGGCTTTGTCCAGCCCGGATAGAGCTCGGCGAGGCGGTCCATCGTCCGGGTGTCGAGGACGAGTGATCCGTCGGGAGCCGTGCGATAGACGGCGTTGTTCGAGGCGACCTCGCCCGAGGGCCCGATCGTCACGCGATCCGGGACGCAGGCCGAGGCGAGGAGCACGGCAAAGGCAAGGGCGGGAAGGCGGGTTCTGTTCATGAGCGAGTTCCTCTACTTGCGGGTCCAGACGGAGCGAATGGGATCTTGTCTCTCCTCTCGCCGGCGTGCGGTCCGGCGCGCGGGGCGATCGGGCGAGGACGACCAGAGGGAGGCGTTGACCTCCCGGGCCGAGAGGATGGGAGGCGTGGACGGCGCGGCCGGCGCTGGGGGGGCTTCCCCGGCGGGCCGGACGTCGGGCGCGAGGAGCACGCTCTTCTCGACGATCCTCTCCTCCCGCGGCGCGACCCACCAGGCGAGGAGCGCGGCACCCACGGCCGCGGCGGCGGAAGCCCAGAGCGGGAGGCGCCTTGAGGTGCGCCAGCCGATCGTCGTGCAGGAGGACGCGATGAGCCCCGCGGCCTCGGCGCGGGCACGGATCCCCGCGAGACTGCCAGGCGGCGCCTCGACCCGGACCGAGTCGGCGACGAGCCGCCTCGTCCTGAGGAGCGCCAGCCCTTCCAGCGCGCAGGTCGGACAAGCGGCGAGGTGCTGCTCGATCGCCTCTCGCTCCTCGGCTGCTGCTTCGGAATCGAGCCAGGCGAAAAGTCGTTCGCGCGTCGCGTCGCAGTCCATCATCGCTCTCTCTCCGGTGAAAGGACCGACAGGAAGCCCCGCAGAGCCGCGAGTCCGTGGTGGCAGCGCGACTTCACGGTCCCCTCCGGCACGCCCTGGATCTCGGCGACCTCGGCGTAAGCGAGTCCGAGGCCGTAGTGGAGCAGGGTCGCCTCGCTCTTCGCGGAGTCGAGCCGTGCGAGCGCCTCGCGGACCCGATGCTCCTCTTCTCGTCCGATCGAAGCGGCGAGCGGGCCGGCGCTCTCGGCGGCGAGAGAGGTGCCTTCCTCCACGCCCGTCTCGCGCCGCCGGCGCCTGCCCCGGAGATGGTTCGACGCCGCGTTCCGGGCGACCCGGAACCACCAGGCCGCGGGGAGGAGCGCCGCCCCGTCCTCCCGGAGCCCGGCGAGGAAGACCTCCTGGAGCAGGTCCTCCGCGGCTGCGCGGTCCCGTACGAGGCTGCAAAGGTAAGAAAAGAGGGAAGTTGCGTAGCGCGCATGGAGAATCTCGAGTTCGTCCGGCGTGGCTCCCATCTCGCTTTCGCCTACAAGACACCGAAGGGGGGCGAAACGTTCACCCATTCTCCTCGCGCGGGGTTGCCTTGAAGGAGGCTCCAGACGTAAGATGTCTGTTAGGGAGCGGGTCGAAGCTCGCTCCGAGGGTCCAGAGAAAACAATGACGCGCGACGAATTCCCATCAGGACGTAGTGTCCGTCTCCGCTTCCCGGTCGTTCGGGACGACGACCGCACTCCGTCTCCTGCGGCGGCTCTCGCGAGCCTGCCGTTCCCACCCGACTCTGGTGGGCTGGGTCCTTCTCTGTCTTGCGGGAGAAGTGGCGGCGGACGTCGCGGCGCCCTGGATCCTTGGCCAGGCGCTGGGAGAGCTCGACCCGCGGGGGTCGCGGGAATCAACCGGGCTGCCGCTTCTTGTCGGGCTCTTCGCCGCGGCGGCCGGGCTCTCGGCCGCTTGCCGGTACGGGAAGCGGATCGGCGAGATCCGGCTCGGCCAGCGAGTCGTCACCGAACTCAGGCTTAGGTTCCACCGGAAGGTTCTAGGCCTCACGCTCGCGGAGCTTCGCGAGATTCGCCGCGGGGAGCTCCTGGCCCGCGCCTCTCGCGACGTCGAGAAGGCGCGCGCTCTCTTCGGCGAAGGGGCGTTCCAGGCCCTGGGGTTTGTGATCTTCCTCGCCGGCGTCCTGGCGATGATCGCGCTCTCCTCGCTGGCGATTGCGGCCGTGGCGGCGGTCGCCGTCCTCGCCTCCGGCTGGGCGCTCCTCGCCGCGGCCCCGCGCCTCGGGCGGCGTTTCCTCGACCAGAATGCCGCCTATGACGACGTCGCGGCCGGCGCCCGGGAGGCCGTCGCGGGGACGCGCGTCATCAAGGCGTTCGGGCGGGAGGACGACGAGGCCCGCCGGTTCGCCACGAAGGTCGACCGCTATCGCGATCGCTCGATCGAATCCTGGGAGTCGTTCGCGGGGACCGTCCCCATGGGGAGCGCCGCCTTCGCCCTGTCCGTTCCCGCCAGCCTGGCGATCGGGGGGTGGCTCGTGCTGTCGGGCTCAGCCTCGATCGGCGGGGTGGCCGCCGCGCTCTTTCTTCTCCTCTCGATCCAGAACCGGCTGCCCGCGATCGGGCGGCTCGCCCTCCTTGTCCAGGAAGGCGCGGCGAGCGCCTCGCGCCTCTTCGAGGTCCTCGACCGGCCGGAAGTGGTGGAGCTCCGCCAGCCGCCGCGACCTCTCCCCCCGGGAGGAGGAAGGATCGTGTTCGAGGGTGTCTCGTACGCCTACCCCGGCGGCCCGACGGCGCTTGTGGGCGTCGATCTGGAGGTCCGCCCAGGGGAGACCCTGGCCGTGGTGGGTCCGAACGGCGCGGGCAAGACGACGTTCGTGGCGCTCCTCGGGCGGTTTCTCGCCCCCACGCGGGGGCGCATCCTCCTGGACGGCGTGGATCTCAGGGAGATCGACCCCAGCGAGCTCCGGCGCGCGATCGGCTTCGTCTTCCAGGAGACCTTCCTCTTCTCCGGGACCGTGGGCGAGGCGATCCGCTACGGGTGGCAGGACGCGCCGGACCCGCGCGTGGAGGAGGCGGCGCGGCTCGCCCAGGCCGACCGCTTCATCGCCCGTCTCCCCCAGGGCTACGACACGCTCGTCGGCGAGCGCGGGTCGCGCCTTTCGGGCGGGCAGCGGCAGCGCCTCGCGATCGCGCGGGCCCTCGTCCTTTCGCCGCGGGTGCTCGTCCTGGACGACTGGTCGGCCTCCGTGGACTCGCGGACCCAGGACGCGCTCTCTTCCTCTCTTGCGGAAGCGACCCGCGGGCGGACCACAATCCTCATGGCGAACCGCCTCGGAAACGTCCGGCGCGCCGACCGGATCGCGGTCCTCGCCGGCGGGAAGGTCCGGGAGATCGGCCGGCACGAGGAGCTTGTCTCTCCCGGCGGGTGGTATTCCAGCGTGCACTTGGGGGCGCCGCCGGGTCGCGGAACGCAGGTCTTTCAATCCGCAATCCCCAATCCGCAATCCGCAATAGAGGGGAGGGCGGGATGATCGAGGACCGCGCCCTCCTGGAGGAGGAGTTCGCCCGCGCCCGGCCGGACCGGCGTTCCGCGGGCCGGATCCTCCGCTACCTGGCGGCCGAGCGGGGACGTGTGGCCGCCGCGCTCGCCCTGGAGGTCGGCTGGGTCGCCTCCATGATCCTGGGGCCCCATCTCGTCCAGGTCGCGATCGACGGGCCGATCCGCGAGCGCGCCGGACCCGCGCTCGCCTGGGTCGCGGTCCTCTACGCTGCCAACACGCTCGCGCGGACGGGGGGCGTCGTCCTTCAGATCCGCCTCGCGGCGCGGGCGGGATATGGCGTGCTTGCCGAGGTGAGGAAGGATCTGTTCGCGCACGTCCAGCGGCTCTCGCTCGACTGGTTCGACCGGACGCGCGAGGGGAAGGTCCTCGCCCGGATCGATCGGGACGTCGAGGCCCTGGAGGGCGTCGTCGTCTGGGGTCCGATCGAGCTCGCGAGCGCGTGCCTCTCGCTCGTCCTGGTCCTCGTCCAGATGACGCTCTACGACGGGAGGCTCGCGTGCGCCCTCCTCGCGTTCGTTCCGGTCCTTCTTGCCGGCGGGGAGTTTCTTCGCCGCAGGGGCTTCGCGGCCCACCGGCGGGTCCGGGAGCGTGCGAGCCGGATCCACGCCCACCTTGCCGAGACCCTGAGCGGGCTTTTCATCGTCCAGGCCTTCGTGCGGGAGCGGGAGAACCTGGGCGAGCTCGCAGGGATCCATGCCTCCCACGACTCCGAGATCCGCCGGGGGGCCTGGGTCTGGAGCGCCTACGTCCCCTTCGTCGGCCTCGTCTACGCGGCCGCCGCCCTCCTCGTCCTGGGATACGGCGGGAGCCTCGTCCGGGCGGGCGAGATGGAGCTCGGCGAGGTCGCGGCCTTCCTTCTCCTCCTGGGGATGCTCTTCGGGCCGATCGAGGAGCTCGCCGGCCTCTACGATGAGACGCTCGCCGCCGCGAGCGCCGCGGAGCGGATCTTCCAGGTCCTCGACACGTCTCCGGCGATAGCCGACGGCCCGGGAGGGGTCGTGCTTTCGCGGGTCGAGGGGCGCATCGAGTTCGATCGGGTCACGTTCTCCTATCCCGGCCAGGCGGGGGAGCCGGCGCTCGTCGAGGCGAGCTTCGTCGCCCTACCCGGGCGAACCCTCGCCCTGGTCGGGCGGACGGGCTCGGGCAAAACCACCGTGGTCGGGCTCCTCGCCCGTTTCTACGAGCCCGACAGCGGGACGATCCGGATTGACGGCGAGCCGCTCGCGCGGATCTCCGTTTCCTCGCTTCGCCACGCGATCGCCCTGGTCCCCCAGGAAGGGTTCCTCTTCTCGGGGACGCTCCTGGAAAACCTCCGCTACGGGCGGCCCGACGCGAGTCCCGAAGAGGTCGAGCGGGCGGCGCGCGAGCTGGGGGTGCACGAGGTCTTCGCGACTCTCCCGCGAGGCTACCTCACCCATGTCCGGGAACGCGGGGAGGGGCTCTCCTCCGGCCAGCGGCAGCTTGCCGCGCTCACCCGCGCCCTCGTGGCCGACCCGCGCATTCTCATCCTGGACGAGGCGACCTCCGCCGTGGATCCAGGGATGGAGCGGACGATCCAGGAGGCGATCCTCGCCCTGCGGCAGGGCCGCACGACCGTCGTCGTCGCCCACCGGCTCTCGACGGTGGTCGGGGCCGACGAAATCCTCGTCCTTTCACGCGGCCGGATCGTCGAGCGAGGGGACCACGGGGCGCTCCTCGCGGCGGGGAAGGTCTACAGGGACCTGTACGACAGGTTCGCGCGGGAGTGAGAGTGTGAGCAGGAATCCCGGACCGAGCCGGCGCGCCGAGGCGCGAGCCGGCCTAGGCGCAGGCCCGAGAGAATACTGGCGGCATTTTGAGGGCCCGCAACGACGGCCGGCGAAGCGCATCGGCGATGACGGCGACGGGAGGGATTTCTGCTCACACTCTGAGCCGGCGACAGGGGAGTTTCCCTGCTCCCGATGGGGAGGGGGCTTCTGGCGCCCCTCGACTCGCGAGGGATGCCGGTAGGCGGCATGGAGTAGGGGAAGGGAGCCTCACCCGCGGTGATGGGTCGGGCTCGACCGGCTGGTCCGCTATCCGCGGCACCGGACGCGGGTTCCGGCCATGCCTCCCCCGATCTGGTCCCGGAAGGTCAGCCAAACCTCGTGCGGCGCGGGCTGGGCCGGCAGCTCCATCTGGATTCCGGTCCGCCACTCGATGGATCCTTCTCCCCCTGGCATCGCGCCGCGCCGGAGTCTTGTGCAGTCGTTCTTCTCGAACAGGGCGGTTCCCTCGGCCGAGAGCACCATCACGTCCAGCGAGACGTCGGTCAACCCCTGGGCGTCCACGCCGACTCCCTGGAGCGTAGCGGAGATCTCGAGTTCTCGATTGCCACCCTCGATCGAGGCGTACCGGCAGCTCGCCTCGAGCAGCCGCAGTGAGGGCGGGACAGGATCGGGTGCTCGGGGCGCGGGCCGATCGACGGGGGGCGGTTCCGAGCGAACCGGGTTCGTTGCTGGATCGGTCCCGGAGTGGGTGGGAGGCGCCGGGGATGCAGGTGGTCGTGGTTCCACGCCCTCCGGGGGGCCGGGAACTTCCGGGGGAGGTTCGTCGGTGCCATCTCGGGATGCAGGCGGTCGTGGTTCGTCGCCCTCAGGCTGGAGAGAGTGTCGCCGTGCCGAGGCGGGGTGTTCCGGCTGCCCCTCCGGCCTCCGGAGCTTCTTGACGACCTCCACGCCGAACGACACTGCCAGTCCCACGACGGCGAGGAGCGCGATGGCGAAAGCGACCCACCGCGCGGCCCTCCACGGGCTCCCGGGGCGTGTCGCTGCCTGTCGAGGGAGGGGGATCGCGCCCGGCCCGGCCTGGCCGACTCCGGAAGTTGCCGTGCCAGGGTAGCCGCCCGCGGGGGCGGGGCCCCGTGACGCCAGGACACGAGGCCCGTTCTCCCGTACGGGGAGGAAGGCGAGGGTGATCCAGCCGAAGATCGAAGCGAGGCTCAGGAGGCTCCACCAGCGGGAACGCCCCTTGTCGATCGCGTACCGCTCCATCCCGAACCAGAAGAAAACCGTCAGCCAGAAGGCGGTGGCTCGGCCGGCGGTGCCGCTTGGCAGGCCCATCACGTACAGAGCCACTCCGATCGCGAAGATGACGGGGGGCACCAATGCCCAGGGACTGACCCGATTCCGGTGACTCATTCGAGAGCTCCGCGAGGGCCCGCTTTGCAGCCTGTCGCGGAAAGCCATTCGGGCTGCGCGGGGCGCTTTCGGCCGATCTCTTCGTTGCTCGGGCGCGGCGTAGCAGGGCTACGCCTGGCGCCCTC
>JACQVV010000555.1 GCA_016209595.1 Planctomycetota bacterium | reverse complement strand
GCGGACCCGCTTCGCGGGTACCCCCCAGGCGTAGCCCTGCTACGCCGCGCCCGAGCAACGAAGAGATCGGCCGAAAGCGCCCCGCGCAGCCCGAATGGCCTTCCGCGACAGGCTGCTAGCCTAGGGTTTCGCGGTTTCCCACCGCCCGGTCGACGGTCACGAGCCGGGCACCGGCGCCAGTCCAGGTGACGTCAGGCACACGAATGCCGGGACTGTCGTGCGCGACCCTGGTACTCGGGGCGCGTTGACCGAGAGCCTGCCTAGACCCTACACTTTCGAGACGAATCCTTCATCGAGACGACACCCATGCCCGAAACCATCTACGTGCGGACTCCCCTGCGCGTCTCCTTCGACATTCGCAAAGATCCGTCAGGCCTCTACTATGGCCACGTCCGCGAGTACCCCGGAATCCTGTCGCAGGGAAGGTCCAGAACGGCCGTCCGGAGGAAGCTGGTGTCGCTTCTCAGGGAGGTGGTTCGCGAGCATCCCGAAGAACTCCCGCTCTTTCGTTGAAGAGGATCGTCCTCGAGAGGTACCTCAGAACACACGGATGCACGTTCCTCCGGCATGGAAGCGGGCATGACATCTGGCGGAGCCCGGACGGGACTCGCCAGACCTCGATGCCGCGCCATCGCGTCCTGGCGCGCGGAACGGTCCGATCGCTTTGCCGCCAGTTGGGTCTGCCCTTCCCCTTCTGAGAGTCGGGGCTAGCGATTCTCCCGCGGTGTGCCGCTGTCCCCCGGAGCCGCGCCCTCACCCTCCCCCTCTCCCCCGTCCCCCTCCTTCTCCTCGGGCTTCTTCTCGATCTTCTGGAGGACGCTCTCGATCCCGCCGATCGTCTCCCGCGCGAAGACGTTGAGATCCGGCCGCTGGAACTGGTTCATCTGGGTGAAGAGGTAGAGCTCGTTCTTGGCAAGCCCCATGTACTTCGCCAGCTCCTCGGCGTTGCCCTGCTCCTCGGCCAGGAGCGCCTGCTTCCAGTAGACGTGGAACTGATTGAGGTGGGGGATGGGGTTCGTGGGATCGACGATCGCGGCCTCACGGAGCTCGCGCTCCGCGATCGCGAGGTGCTCCTCGCTCGCCCGCGCGGAGACGCCCTGCTGCACGGCCTGGGTGTAGTGCATGTAGGCGATGAAACTCCGGGCTTTCCGGATCTCCTTGGCGACGTCGCGGATCGCGAGCTCCGTGTCCCGCTCTTCCTCGATGGTGAGGATCCCCTGGTGCTTCGCGTTCTCGAGATTCGCGTGGTACGCGGCTATGTCCTTGCCGCGGAACTCGACGAACATGGCGAGGTACTTCTCCGCCTCGGGGAAGCGGGCGGCGCCGAGCTTGACGAGGTTGAAGGCTACCATCTGCATGAGGAAGGGGTTCTTGGGTTCGATCTCCTGGGCCCGTCGCAGGGACGGGTCGGCCTCCGCGTACCACTCGCCCGTTCGCCAGCGGTCCTTCTCCGCTTCCGCATCGAGGCGCTCGATCTCTCGCAGGTCAGAGTCCCGCTTCACCTCGTCTTTCTCGTAGGCCTCTCTGCGCCCCGCGGCCTCGTCCTCCTTCTGCTGGGCCTCCATTTCGTAGTAGACCCCGAAGAGGAAGCACGCGACGCCGAGTCCCAGGTGCGCCCGGAAGTCATCCCCGTAGTCCTCGGCGCAGACCTGGAACGCTTCGTAGGCGTCCAGGATCAGGTTCCCCTCCGGGGCGAGGAGGTAGCTGTAGGCGAGCAGGAGACGCGCCTCCTGCTGATCCGGGTCGATCGTGAGCGAGCGCTCAAACTGGTCGCGAGCGCGGTCGTACTGCCCGTTCTGGTAGTACGACAGGCCGTTCCGGTTGTAGAGGTCGCGCTCCATCTCCTCGGTCTCGGAAAGGCCGCAGCCGCCCAGGCAGAGGGCCAGGGCGAGGAGCGTCGAAGCGGTCGTGAGTCTCATCTCGCCGTCCTCGTTCTCGGGTGCTTTCGCGCGGCAGGATAAGGGGGGGAGTGTCACGGTCCGGTCACGAACCCTTGCCGCCGACGTCTTCCGCGTCGTAGATCCACCGCTCCTGGTCGAGCGGATAGTCGAGGATCTCCTTCTCCGCGAAGAAGAGGGAAACCTCGCGCCGGGCCGCCTCCTGTGTGTCCGAGGCGTGGATCAGGTTGAACGACCTCGACAGGCCGTAGTCGCCGCGGACCGTGCCGGGCTCGGCGTCCGGGCCAAAGGTCGCGCCGACCATCTTGCGCACGACCGCCACTGCGTTCGCGCCGGCCAGGACGAACGCGACCACGGGGCCGGAGGTCATGAAGCGCACCAGCGGCTTGTAGAAGGGTCTGGCCTTGTGGGCCTCGTAGTGCCGCTCGGCGAGCGCCGGGTCGATCCTCATGAGCTTCATCGCCGCGATCCGGAAGCCCTTCTTCTCGAAGCGGGAGAGGATCTCGCCGACGAGCTGGCGCTCTACCCCGTCGGGCTTGATGAGGAGGAGAGTTTTTTCCATGCGTGGTTCCTCGGAAAATCGAGCGCGAAGGGTATCAGCGTTCCGGCTCGCGGGCAAGCGGGGGAGCGATGCGAACGCGCCCGCGCCGTGCGAGGACCGTGGCGACCTCCTCGACGTGTTCGGGGGACGTCCATGCCCCCGCGACGATGCGGTCGCCCTGCACCGCCGCCCAGGGGGCGTAGGCGATCCCACGCTCCACGACGAACTCCCGGAAGAGCGCCCGCGCGAGGGCGAGCCGCTCGCCCTCGGGGTAGGCGCCGGCGGGGGCTTCCACGAGGACCCGAGGGCCGCCGGGTGGGCGAGGGGCCGCCGGGCTGACCTTTCGCGCCGGGCGAGCGAGGGGAGCGTCCGAGGGGGCGGTCCATTCCCATGCCGTCGCCGGAGAGGGGAGTGGGGCCGAACCGACGAAGAGATAGCACGCGGCAGTAGCGGCCACCAACGCTGGACCGATGGCCTCGACGGAAGCGGGGAGATCGAGGAGGGTCCTGGCATCACCGTAGATCGAGGCGACGCCGAGGTCCGCCGCGAACGCAGCCGGGTCGCGCCATCGCTCGATCCGGTCCCGAAGATACGCACGAGCGATCTCCCGGACGAGCTCCGGATCGAGGCGGCCTCCGGCGAGACGCTCCACGAGGGGGTCGGACCGTTCGAGACCGGGGACCTCGACGACCCACCGTCCCTCCTCGAGCGCGTATCGTACTGGGATCTCCTTTTCGCCCGCGAGCACTGCCCTCACGATCTGCATCGCGAGATGATCGAAGTGGCCAGGGGGCGGCGCGGACCACTTCCCGGTCGAGGTCTTTGGGGCCGCGTGCTGAGGGGG
>JACQVV010000569.1 GCA_016209595.1 Planctomycetota bacterium | reverse complement strand
GAAAGCACTCCGCCCGAGCCGCCGCCGCCCGCCCGGCGACGGGCGGGTTCCTAGATGGGCCCTACGTCGTCTTCTTCTCGACCTTCGCCAAGAGACCCTCGAGAGCCGTCCGGATCCTCTCGAAGTCCTTGTAATCGGTTTTTTCGTGCTCCAGCATCTCCTCGAGTTCCCTCCGGATCCCGTCGAGCTCTTCGAGGATCGACTCGTCCACGAGCCTCCCCTCCTCGTGGGCGGTCACGAGCCTCCCCGCGAGCTCCGCGAGCGTGTCCTTCCGCTTCTGCCAGATCTTCGTCCTGTCCTCGTCGAGTTGCGTGGCCCTGCGACTCGCCACGAGTGTCCTGTCCTCGGCGAGCCTTTTCTTGGACGCGATGTAGTCGGGATCCTTCTCGATGTCGTAGCGACTGGCGTCCATGAACTCGTCCACGGTCCGGGTCGCCAGCCCGTCGAGGACCTTCGTAGCGAGCGCCTTCCTCTTGTAGTGGGCGGTGACGACCGTTCCGACCACGGCCAGGGCGAAGATGGCATAGCCGTACGCGAGCAGCTTGAGACAGCCGATCTGCCGGGCCGGTTTCGGCGCCGGTGCGGTTGGGCTGGAAGCCATGGCGACATTCCTTTCCGGGCGGGTTTCGTTCGGGAAGCCGCGGATCTTAGGGGCCCGCCACTTCCGCGTCAAGGAAGGGAAGGGGGCGGCGGGCGCGCCCCTTGCGTCGCAAGGGACGTGCCCGCCGTCCGAAGGGGGAGGGGCCGGTTCCCCTCCCCCTGACAAAGGAAGCGTCCCCGTCCCGGTCGCCTTGCGGCCCGGCGCGCCGGAGAGTATCATCGTTTCCCGAACGACTTGGGGACACCTTACTTGCGCGAGATCTTCGCGGAGACAAACCCGAGGCAGGAGGAGGCGATCCGCCGGACGGAAGGGCCGCTTCTCATCGCCGCGGGCGCCGGCACGGGCAAGACTCGGGTCATCACGCGGCGGATCGCTCACCTCGCCCTGCGGGGTTGCGAGCCGTGGCGTATCCTCGCCGTCACCTTCACCAACAAGGCCGCCGAGGAGATGGCACGCCGCGTCGAGCGCCTCACAGGACGGCAGGGCGTGCACATCTCGACGTTCCATTCCTTCGGGGCGCATCTCCTCCGCCGCGAGGCGGAGTCGCTCGGCCTCTCCCGGTCCTTCACGATCTACGACGAGAAGGACCGTCTCGCGGCCGTTCAGGAGGTCCTCCGGTCGCTCGACCGGGACCCCGACAAGAGCGACGCACGGGAGATCGCGCACGCGATCTCCAGCGCGAAGAACGAGCTCGTGGGCCCGGAAGAGTACGCCCGGGCTGCCCGGCGCGGCCCGGAGGATCTCGCCGCCCTTGTCTACCAGCGCTACGAGACGCTGCTTGCCGCGTGTTCGGCGCTGGACTTCGACGACCTCCTCGTCCGGACGCTCCGCGCTCTCCGCGAGGACTCCGCCCTCCGGGAGCGCTGGCAGGAGCGATTCCGCTACATCCTCGTGGACGAGTTCCAGGACACGAACCGCTGCCAGTACGAGATTGTCCGGATCCTCGCCGAAAAGCACCGGAACCTCTGCGTGACCGGGGATCCCGACCAGTCGATCTACTCCTGGCGGGGCGCGAGTCCCGAGAACCTCGCGGCTTTCGAGAAGGACTTCCCGGAGGCCGCCTTCGTCGCCTTGGAGGAGAACTACCGCTCGACGGGCACGATCCTCCGCGCCGCGAGCGAGCTCGTGAAGAACAATGCGCTCCGGAAAGACGTCACGCTCTGGACGCGGGGACCGGCGGGGGATCCCGTCCGGGCCCCGGTGTGGGCCACGGACCGCGCGGAGGCCCGCGGCATCGCCGCGGAGGTCGCGCGGCGCCTCGCCGCCGGCGGCTCGGGGGACGACGTTGCCGTCTTCTACCGGGTGAACGCCCAGTCCCGCTCGTTCGAGGAGGCCTTTCTCGCCGAGGGCATTCCCTATGTGGTCGTCGGCTCGACCGAGTTCTACGAGCGACGCGAGGTGAAGGACCTTCTTGCATACCTCAGGCTCGCCGTGAATCCCGCCGACGAGATCGCCTTCCGGCGGATCGTCAACGTCCCCCGCCGGAAGGTCGGCCCGAAAGCGATGGAGATCCTCGCGGCCTTCGCGGCCGAGCAAGGCCTCTCGCTCGCGCACGCCCTCCCCACGATCCCGCCTCACATCCTCTCCCGCACGGCTCGCGAAGGGCTCGCGGATCTCGCCGAGGTGCTTTCCCTCGCCGCGGAGACGGCCGGGGGCCCCGCGGCGGGCGCGCTCGCGGCGATCGCTGAGCGCACCCGATACCTCGACTGTCTGGGAGACCGCGCGGACCCCGAGATCCTGGAGCGCCACGAGAACGTTGCCGAGCTCCTCCAGGCCGCTCGGGAACATGACGAGGCGACCTCGGCCCCAACGGTGGCGAGCTTCTTGGAGAAGGTCGCGCTCGTCTCCTCCTCCGAGGTCGAATCGGGAGACTCCGGAGGCGCCGTCCGCCTCATGACCCTCCACGCCGCGAAGGGTCTGGAGTTCGACGTCGTCTTCATCACCGGACTGGAGGACGGCCTCATCCCGCACTCAGGCCGGGCCGCCTCCCCCGCGGACCTGGAGGAGGAACGGCGGCTCCTCTACGTCGGGATGACCCGCGCCCGGCGGGAGCTCCACCTGTCCCGGGCGCTCCGGCGAAACCGCTTCGGCCGGACCCAGGAGGCCTTCCCCTCGCGCTTCCTCTTCGAGATCCCGGAAGAGGTCCTCGATTCCGCCGCGGCTCCCCTCGAACCCTCGCGCTACGTCTGGGACCCGGATCCCGGCGTCCTCGACGAGGACGAGATTCCGCTTCGCGGAGAACGGGTCCGCCACCCCGCCTACGGGGAGGGCGTGGTCCTCTCCGTCACGAGTCGGGGACGGAAGACCCGATTGAAGGTCCAGTTCGACGGCGAGGGAACGAAGGTCCTCTTCCACGAGCACGCGCAGCTCACGAGGATCCCCGAGTGACCGACTACCAGCTCACGGTCGAGACCGAGGTCGGGGAGGCCACCGTCCATCCGATCGACCGGGACATCACCTCGATCGGACGGGCCGAGGAAAACCAGATCCAGATCCTCGATATCAAGTCCTCCAGGAACCACTGCCAGATCGAGCGGGGGAATGGCGAATACCGGCTGGTGGATCTGGAGAGCCAGAACGGCACCCGGGTGAACGGCAAGAAGGTGAATCGCCATACCCTCACGATCGGCGACGAGATCCAGATCGGCACGACCGTGATCCGCTTCGACGAGGTCCCCGCCGGAAAGCCCGCGACCGGCGCGATCAAGCGGAAGCCCCGCCGCGACTTCCGGTCGTCGATCCACAAGCGCCGTCTTCGCTCGGTGACGAGCCTGCTCCGCAAGAAGGAGGAGAAGGAGGCGGGCGCGGCCTTCGAGGCGCTCGAGGAGGCGCTCGCGGCGATCGAGGAGAAGCACGGCGAGGAAGGGCTCGCCGTCGCCCTGGAGATCGCGTCGTCTGCCCTGGACCGCGAGCCCGCCGCGGGCGAGAGCGACCGGCTCGCGCTCCTCCTGAGGCTCCAGGAAGTGGCGAAAGCCATGAACTCCGAGCTCAACACGGCGAAGCTCCTCGATCTCATCATGGACTCCGTGATCGACCTCACGAGAGCGGAGCGCGGCTTCCTCATGCTCTTCCACGAAGGGGGGAAGCTGTCGGTCGAGGTTGCTCGGAACATCGACAAGGAGTCGCTCACCAAGCCCGAGTTCGAGTTCTCGCGCTCGGTTGTCCACCAGGTCCACGAGACCGGCGAGGCCGTCGTCTCCGCGGACGCGCAGGTCGATCCGCGCTTCACCAAGTCCTCTGTCTCGGTGTCGAACCTCCAGCTCCGGAGCGTCCTGTGCATGCCGCTCCTCATTCGCGAGCGGATGATCGGCGTCGTCTACATCGACAATCGCTACCAGGAAGGGCTCTTCGAGGACGAGGACGTTGACATCCTCCACTCGTTCGCCGACCAGGCGGCGATCGCCATCGAGAACGCCCGCCTCCACGAGGACGTGACGAGGAAGAACGCGGAGCTCCAGAAGTCGAAGGAGAAGGTCGAGCAGCTCAACGCGCTCCTCCAGGAGAAGGTAGAGCACCAGCGGGTCGAACTGGAGGACGTGAAGGAGGTCCTCGGGCACAAGCAGGCGGAGCTCGAGCTCAAGTACACCTACGAGCAGATCGTGGGCGAATCGAAGGCGATGCGCCAGGTCTTCCAGCTCCTCGACAAGATCACCGACACCGACGCCCCGGTCTTCATCCACGGCGAGAGCGGGACCGGCAAGGAACTCGTGGCCCGCGCGATCCACTTCAACGGGCCTCGCAAGAAGGAACGATTCGTCAGCGAGAACTGTGCCGCCATCAGCGAGACGCTTCTGGAGAGCGAGCTCTTCGGGTACGTGAAGGGGGCGTTCACCGGCGCCGACCGGGACAAGAAAGGCCTCTTCGAGATCGCCGACCGCGGGACGCTCTTCCTCGATGAGATCGGGGAGATGAGCGCCCTCATGCAGAAGAAGCTCCTTCGGGTCCTGCAGGAGGGCGAGTTTCGCCGGGTCGGGGGCAAGGACCCCATCCACGTGGACGTCCGAATCATCTCCGCCTCGAACAAGGACATCAAGAAGCTCGTCGAAGCAACCACGTTTCGCGAGGATCTCTACTACCGGATCAACGTGATCACGGTGAACCTCCCGCCGCTCCGCGACCGGAAGGAGGACGTGCCGCTCCTCGTCCAGCACTTTGTGGAGCGGATCGCCCGGAACTCCGGAGCCCCGGTCCTGGAGATCGACAAGGAGGCTCTCCGGATGCTCCTCAACTACCACTGGCCGGGGAACGTCCGGGAGCTCGAGAACGAGATCACGCGAGGCGCCGCGCTGGCGGGCCAGCGGATCACGCCGGCCGTCCTCTCCGAGAACCTGAAGGGCGGCCGCGCGCGCGGGATCGATCTCGCGGCGGTCCAGGGCCGAGGCCTCAAGGACCTCCTCCGCGAGTACACCGAGGCGCTCGAGAAGGAGGTGATCGAGCTCACCCTCTCCGAGTCCGGCGGGGTGAAGAGCGAGGCCGCCCGGCGCCTCGGGATCAGCCGGCCGACGCTCGACGCGAAGATCGACACCCTGGGGATCCGGCCGCCCAAGTGACCCGCCGCGACCCCATCCGGCGGTTTTGCCTCCCGGGGGGCCGCCGGGGCGTGTTCCTCGCCGGAGCGCCTCCCGCGGTCCGCGAGTACCTCCCCGATCCCGCCGCGCGACTGGGGGAGGCCGGCTCGCGGATCAAGAAGAAGGGGAGCCGCTCGCTCACCCTCGCGCCCGAGGGGTTTCTCGTGAAGCACTTCTACCCCAGGAATCCCTGGCGGACGATCCTGCACACCTTTCTCCGCGCCCCCGCCGCCAACGCTTTCGCCAACCACCGCCATCTCGTGGCGCTCGGGTTCCCCGCGCCCCGGCCTTTCGCGGCCGTCGTCGTCCGGCGGCCGTTCCCCCTCTACCGCGAGTCCTTCTTCCTCCTGGAGCGGATCCCGGGGGTGGCCAACCTCCGCGACGAGCTCCTGGCCCGGAGCGACCTCTACGCGAGCGCGGACCCGCGGCGTCTCGCCCCTTTCCGCGCGGCGGCCGACCTCGTCGCGCGCTTCCATCGGCTTGGCTACTTCCACCAGGACCTCAACGCGAAGAACGTCCTCCTGGAACCCCGCCCGTCCGGAGAGATTCACTACCACCTGATCGATTTCGACGGCTCGCTCCGCCTCGGCTGGCTTCCGAAGCTCGCCTTCCAGATCCTCCGCTTCACCGACCTCAGGCGCTTCCTCTCGTCGCTCCGTTACTGGGTCCGGCGAACGGACCGCGAGCGATTCCTGGCCGCCTACTTCGCCCGGTTCCCCGACTCGCGCCGCGAGCGCCGGCTCTTCCAGGTCTTCCTCCGCGTGACCGACTTCCTCACAGGCCACGCCGACAAGATGCGTCGCCGAGACCGAAAGGCGGCCCTGACGATCGAGTTCGAACGAGAGAACGCCGCCAAGGGCGAGTAGCACGGACGAACGCGGCACATCCCGCTTGCCGGAAGCGGCGGTGTGGACGGAACTGGCGCGACTGGCTAGACTGAGCTCTCGCCTGGAAACCCGTCCTCATCGGCTCGCGAAACTCCATGAAGATCTGCTACTTGAGCGTCGTCCAGGGGCACGCCGAACAGGTCGGCCAGGTGTTTCTTGTCCACGAGGACGAGAAACGAACCCTCGGCAGAAGCTCGACTTCCGACTTCTACATCCGGGACAACCTGGTCTCGGGCCTCCACTGCCAGGTCGAGTGCAAGAACGGCGACTTCCTCGTGAAAGACCTCCTGGCGAGGAACGGAGTCCTGGTCGAGGGACTCCCCATCGACGAGCACCTGCTCCGCGAGGGGGACCGTTTCCGGATCGGCAAGACGGTCGTCGAGTTCTCGCTGGAGAACGGCAAGAAGGGCCGGTCCGGGAAGTCGATCGACACCTCGCTCGTCTCGCACGACGAGGCCGCGCAGCGTCTCTCGGTCACGCAGTCCTCGCCCCTGCAATCGTCCGTCCCCCTCGGGCAGCTCCTCTCCGACAAGAACGACGTCCAGCTCGCGAAGCTCGCCCTGGTGCACGGGCTCCTCACGCATCAGCAGATCCGCGAGGGCCTCAACATCCAGAAGGAGATGGCCGAGGTGAAGATCCGGATGTCCCTGGCCGAGATATTCGAGGAACGCGAGTACCTCACGGCCGCCCAGGTGAAGGAACTCCTTCGCGAGCAGGAGTACCGCAAGGTCCGCAACAAGGACGTCCTCTTCGGCCGGGTCGCGGCGGCGAACAACCTCGTTCCCAAAGAGAAGGTGGACGAGGCGCTCGCGCTCCAGCAGAAGATGTTCGAGGCGGGGGGCGGGGCCGAGATCCCGCGGCTGGGCGAGCTCCTCGTCACCCAGGGGCTTCTCACCGTCCAGGACTCCAACCGCATCCTGAAGGGGATCCGGGAGACCAAGGACGTCCTGTAGTATGCGGGTGCTCCTTGTCGTCGACATGCTGAAGGGATTCCTCCTCCCGCGGGGAAAGGACGGCGTGAGGTTTCCTCTCTACTGCGGGAAGGCCGCGGAACAGATCGTCCCGAGAGTCCGGAGGCGAATCCTGGCCGCGAACCGGGCGGCCGCCCCCGTGGTCTTCCTCTGCGACCGCCACGCGCCGGAAGATCCCGAGTTCGAGATGTTCCCCCCGCACTGCATCCGCGGGACCGAGCAGGCCGAGATCGTCGAGGAGCTCGCCGGGGTCGCGAAGAACGCGGTCGTGATCCCCAAGACGCGGTTCTCCGGGTTCTTCGGGACCGATCTCGACCGCCGGCTCGCCCGGTGGAAGCCGGACGTGGTCGAGGTGGTGGGCGTCTGCACGAACATCTGCGTCCTCTACACGGTCTGCGAACTCCGCGCCCGATACATCCCGACTCACGTGCCGGCCGACTGCGTGGCGAGCTTCGACCGGAAGGCCCACGACTTCGCGCTGGGAGAGATGAAGGAGGTCCTCGGCGCCCGCGTCGGTTGACGCCTGCCATGGACCCCGCCTCCCGTCCCGGCGTCGCAAGGAAGCTCGAAGACATCCCCGACTGTCCGGGCGTCTACCTCATGAAGGACGGGAAGGGGCGCGTCCTCTACATCGGCAAGGCGAAGAGCCTCCGCCACCGGGTCAGGAGCTATTTCGCCCCCTCGGCCGACCACGAGGCGAAGACCGCGGCCATGGTCGAGAAGGTCCAGGACATCGAGTGGTTCGAGACCGCGAGCGAGGTGGACGCGCTCCTCCTGGAAAGCCGCCTCATCAAGGGGATCCAGCCTCGCTACAACATCAACCTCCGCGACGCCAAGAGCTACCCATACCTCTGCGTCACCCGTGGCGAGGACTTTCCGCTCGTCTTCATCGCCCGCGAGTCGGAGTTCGACCGTTCGCGCGCCTCCGCGTTCGGGCCCTTCACCGACGTCGCGGGTCTCCGCCGGGCGCTGAAGCTCCTCCAGCGCGTCTTCCGGTTCCGCACCTGCACTCTCGACATCCGCGAGGACGATCCCAAGCGCCGCTTCTTCCGTCCCTGCATCCTGTATCAGATCGATCAATGCCTCGCCCCGTGCGGTCTCTACACCGACAAGCGAACGTATCGCGACAACATCGAGTCGCTCAAGCGCTTCCTTCGGGGCAAGCGCACGCAGGTCGTCGGGGTCCTCGCGCGCCGGATGAAGGAGGCTTCCGCGCGCCTCGACTTCGAGGAGGCGGCCCGGCTGCGCGATCAGCTCCACGGGATCGAATCGCTCGACAAGATGGGCGCCTTCGGCGACTTCCTTCCCGGGAACCTCCTCCACGTCGATCCGATGGTGGGGGTCGAGGAGCTCGCTCGCGCGCTCCTCCTCGACAAGATCCCGCGCCATATCGTCGGGATCGACATCGCCAACCTCAAGGAGGACGAGCCCACGGGATCGGTCGTCACCTTCGTGGACGGGGTCCCCTTCAAGGATGGATACCGGCACTTCAAAATCAAGACCGGCCGGCGTCCCGACGACTACGCGATGATGCGCGAGGTCGTGCGGCGCCACTTCCGCCGCGTCGCGGCCGAGGTGGAAACCGCGCCCGACCTCGTGCTCCTCGACGGCGGGAGATCACACCTGGCGAGCGTCCTCGCGGAGTTCTCGGAGATCGGCACCTCGCCTCCCCCGCTCCTCGCTCTCGCCAAGAAGAAGGAGGAGATCTTCCTCCCGGGCAGGGACGAGCCCCTCGTCCTCGACACGCGGTCGAAGGCGCTCCATCTCCTCCAGCAGATCCGCGACGAGGCCCACCGCTTCGCCCGCCGGCTCCACCACCTGCGGCGGGGAAGATCCGCGCTCGCAGAGAAGGGCGGCCGCTCTGGGCGCGGCAGGAAGAGGAGTTCCACCGACTGACGGGGTTTAGGGGCTGTAAGGAAATAACTGCTACATTCGGCCGGCTACGACGCCGCCAGGCTTCGTTGCGCCTCCTCAACAACCGACTCCGTTAGGTTGTTTCGTCGGCGCGCCTCGCCTGGCGGCGTCTCGCT
>JACQVV010000045.1 GCA_016209595.1 Planctomycetota bacterium | reverse complement strand
CGAACCCCGTCGCCCGGAAGGAGACGCGCCCCGGCCAGGAGACGGACCGGAACGCCGAGGTCATGGAGGGGCGCGGCATCCTCTGCGGCGAGAAGGAGCGCCTTCCCGGCCCCGAGAAGGAAGTCGAGGATTCTACGGAACGCCTCGATGTCCCCCTCGAACCCGGGAACCGCTCCGTCGAGAAGGATGACCTCCGGGTCCGGGACCAGAACGCGCGCGAGCTCGAGCCTCGTGGATTCAGGGGCCGCGAGTCGGATGAGCGGCACGCGGGCACGGGAGGAGAGGGCGAGGAGGTCGAGGAGCTCCGAGGCGCGATGCACGGCCTCCCGGGGCGACAGACCGAAAATCTCCCCCGTCGCGCGGAGGTAGGAGTCGACTGCGAAATTCGATGCGCGGGGCGCCCTGGGGAGGGAGAGCCCCACGGAGCTCCGCCATCCCAGCGGGTCTTCCGAGGCGGGGCGCCCGTCGAGCAGGATCTCCCCTCGCGCGATCGGGAGCGTCCCGGCGAGGGCCGCGAGGAGCGAGCGCCGAGCCCGGACCTCTCCTCCCGCCACGCCGAGGGCGCATCCCGGGACGAGCGCGAGCTCGATCTCCGCGAGCGCCGGGAGACCCCGGCGCCCGGCGACCCAGACGTCTCTCGCGCGAAGATCCACTAACGGGGCTCCGCCCCAGCCCGGACGAGCGCGTTGTTCTGTCGCCTCATCGAACACCAAACGTCGAACGCTGAACGTCGAACTCTGAACTTCGAAGTTCGACGTTCAGCGTTGGAAGTTCGACGTTCAGAATTCTGCGCGTCCAAACTTGGCTCAATCATGAAGATCCCGCTCTCTCGAGGCGACTATGGCGGGCCCCACGACACTCCGACATCGATCCAGCCGACGGAAACGGCGGAGTCCGTCCGGCTGGCGAGCCGCACTCGAACGCGCCCGGTCCCCGGTTCAAGAAGGGCCCGCGCGTCGTCCAGGCGCCCGTCCGGCGGGAGGGGGCGGTACAGGTTCCCGGCCCAGTCCCAGACGCTCGCCGTCGTGCGGAGACCGGGCAGGACCTTCTCCGGGAAAACGATACGAAGGGAAACCTTCCCCGACCTCGCCGCCGGCACGACGAACTCCGCGAGGAGACTCTTCCCCGCGGCCAGCTCGATCTCTCCTCCTGGGTCCTCGGGGGAATCGCCGTCCGTGCTGACCCGGCAGGCGAGGAGCCCCGGGGGGAGCTCCAGGCACGCCGGAGGGAGCGAGATCGAGACCTCGCAAGCCAGGAGAGTCCGGCGCCGGAAAGGAGTGTCCCGGCCCCGCAAGCGGACGTCCAGAGAGTCGTCCTCCACGGAACCGACGAGAAGGGCACCGAGGAACGGGGCGCCGCGGGACGAGGGGCGATGGTCGAATCCCGGCGGGCTCGACTTCATCTCGAGCCGTCCCTCGACCGGAGTATCCTCATCCGCCGGGAGACGCCCGATCGGGAGCCGTGCGCGCCCCACGAGGATCTCGGCTCGGTCGATCGAGAGGCCGGGCGGCACCCGGACCCAACCGGTCACCTCGCCACCTTCTCCGAGCGCGAGCTCCGAGCGGATGGCAGGACGCTCGACGACCCTCCGGCCGGAGAGGGAACTCCAGGTCCACGCGCCGGCCGGGATGCCGGAAAGGCGCGCTTCGTCTCCTTGCGGCAGGAGCTCGACGTCGCCGGGCGCGCTCTCCGGGATGAGGGGCTCTCGCGTCTCGATCGAGAATTCCGTGGGCCCTGGAGCGAAGAGCGCGACCTCGTCCCATGCAGCGGCCCAGGGTTCGGCCGCCCTGCCGGCGAAGACGGTCTCGCAGGCGACCGGGACCTCCACCTGCTCCAGCCGGCGCGGGATGAGCAGCGCGAGAGCCGATCCGGCCGCGACGGACAGCGCGAGGAAGGGCGCGAGCGAGCAGCCGGGTACGTGTCGCGCCGCGAGATACCAGATCGGCCCGAAGAGAATGAGGTAGAGGGCGAGGGGAAGGACGAAGGGGACGAGCGGGAGCACGCCGGGCTCCCGCGTCTCCCGGGCGAGGGCGGCAAGGATCAAGTGGCGCGGCCGGATGAACGAAGCCGACGTCTCGAGCCGCTCGAAGATCCGGGCCGTCCCCCCCCAACCCGAGAGCGGCGGACTCGCCGGGTCGAAGGCGAGGAGCGCGATCGCTCCCGCCCCCTGCGGGACGGCCAGGACGAGGGGATCCGGCCCGGCGCCGAGGAGGACGCGCGCGCGTGGACCTGGCTCCACGGCTACGTAGGACACTGGACCGGACGGGGGCCTGGGGTAGGCCGCGAGCTCGGCGAATTCTTGCAATGCCCCGGGCGTCCGGCAGATCCGCGTCTCTGCGAACGAGACCCCGAGCCAGCGCCGGCAGAAAAGGGCAAGACCGGGGGCGGCAAGCTCCGGTTCCTCCTGAAGGACCGCGGCGGCGACCCCTCCGGCGCGGACCCAGTCGAGGAGGGCACGCTCCTCCCTCTCCGCTCGCGCCTCGTCCGGGAAGGGATCGCGCGCGAGGATCACGAGGTCAACCCCATCGTAGCCCGTGAAGAAAAGCGGGAGGTGCCTCCCAGCCTGGAGAACCTCGGCCCGCTCGCCGCCCCAGACGAGGCCGTCCAGCACGCCGGCAAGCGAGCCGTCCATGTCGAGCACCAGGGCGATCGGAGTCTCGCGCGCCAGGACCCGGACCGCCCGTTCCTCGCTCCAGGCCGCGCCCGTCTCCCCGGTACGTTCGAGCGCGAGATCGACTCGGTCTTCCCCTTCGGGCCAGAGGAGCACGAGTTCGACCGTAGCGCGCCCGCCGGCTTCGACCTGGACCGGCGCCGAGAAAGCGCGTCCGCCGGCGAGAGCGACAAGGCGGCCCTCGAACGGCTCGCCACTGGACTCGACCTCGCAGAAGAGAGGAAGCCAGCGTCCGGGGCGGGCGACGATCTCGCTCGGGGAAAGCGACAAGATCTCGACCGAGAGCTGTGCGGCAGCGGGCGGGGCGGCGAGGACGAGGCCGAGGAGGACGCGGGCGGCGACCGGGTTGTTGAGCATCATATTTCGCGAAAGATCTGGCCTCAGACATGAGACTCCAGTTAGATCTAGCCCCAGACATGAGACTCCTGTCCAGCGTCCGCGTCCGCTCGCTCTCCGTCGTTCTCGCCGCGGTGGCTCCGGTGGCCTGCCTCGTCCTCTATTCGGCCGTGAACGAGCACGGTCTGGCCGAGCGGGAGGCCCAGGAGGACGCGGTCCGGCTCCTTCGCGTCGCCGTGAGCGAGCAGGATGGACTCGTCCAGGCCTCGCACCAGCTCCTCGCAAGCATGGCCGAAGCCGAGGAGGTGACGGGCGGAGACCCACGGAGGGCCAGCGCGCTTCTGGCGCGGGTGCTGGCCCACGACCCCATGGCATACGCGAATCTCGGGCTGATCGGGCCCGACGGCATGGTCCGGGCAAGCGCCATCCCGGTCCAAGGAACGGTCGACCTCTCCGACCGGCGCTACTTCCAGCTGGCGCTCGAGACGAAGGACTTCAGCGTAGGGGAGTACCAGATCGGCCGCATCACGGGGAAGCCGAGTCTGAACTGCGGCTACCCCGTGCTCGACCCGTCGTCGGGCCAGGTCTCGGGCGTCCTCTACGCCGCCATCGACCTCGGCTGGTTCGGCAGGATTCTCCGGACCGCCCGGCTCCCCCCGGACGCGGCGATCACGGTCTTCGATTCGAAGGGCCTCGTCCTGGTCCGGGAGCCGGATCCCGGCGAATGGGTAGGGCGCGAGATCGACGATGCGGAGCTCGTCGAGATGGTCCTGGAGAAGCGGGACGGGATCGGCACATCCGCCGGCCTCGATGGAGTCGAGAGGTTCTACGCCTTCCGCACGCTCCGGCGGGGCGATGGCGTCTACGCGTGTCTCGGGATCCCGACGGTCGAGGCGTTCGCCGAGGCGCGGGCGGCGCTCTTCTGGAGGTTGCTCGCGCTTTCGGTTGCCGTTGTCATCGCGCTCGCGGCGGCCTGGGTGGGGAGCGAGGCGTTGGTCCTGCGCCGCTACCGGGAGCTCGCCGCCGCGGCGAAACGAATGAGCGCCGGAGACCTGTCAGGGCGGGTGGAGGTGGCGGGACCCGCCGAATCCAGGGTCGCGGCGGCGGCGTTCAACGAGATGGCCGAACGGATCTCCCAGATGCTCCTCACGGAGGAGTCGGCCAAGTCCGAGCTCGCCGCCCGCGTGGAGGGACTCGTGGCGCTGCGCACGCGCGAGCTCTTTCTCCTGGGGCAGCTGGTGGAGCACCTCCAGGCCTGTCTGTCCCCTCGGGAAGCGACCGATGTCGCGCGCCACCTGCTCCTCCAGATCTTCCCGGACGATTTCGGGGCGATCTACCTCATGAACGCGAGCCGGAACCTCCTCGAACGTGCCGCCTGCTGGGGAGAGGCCGGCGCCGTGCCCGACGTGGAGACTTTCCCGCCAGACGACTGCTGGGCCCTGCGCCGCGGCCAGATCCACGTCGTCGAGGGCGGGGCCGGAGGTCTTCCCTGCCCGCACCTGCCGCCGGAAGCGCCCGAGGCATGCCTCTGCATGCCGATGATGGCCCACGGCGAGGCGCTGGGCGTTCTCCATATCGCGATGAACCCAGGCGCGCACCTGTCCGCCGCGGGCTGGGGCGAATCGCGCGCGCGGCTCGGCGACACCGTGGCGGAACAGCTCGGCCTCGCCCTCTCGAACCTGAAGCTGCGGGAGACCCTGCGGGACCAGTCGATCCGCGATCCGCTCACCCGTCTCTTCAACCGGCGCTACCTGGAGGAGAACCTCGAGAGGGAATGCGCGCGGTCGTCGCGAAGCGGCCGGCCCTTCGCAATCGTGGTGATCGACCTCGATCACTTCAAGGCGTTCAACGACACCTTCGGCCACGAGGCCGGAGACGTCGTTCTCGGCGAGTTCGCGCGATTGCTGCAGTCTTCGGTGAGAGGAAGCGACCTCCCCTGTCGGTTGGGCGGGGAGGAGTTCGTCCTCCTTCTCCCGGAGGCCTCGCTCGAGGACGCCCGGGGGAGGGCGGAAGAGCTCCGGGAATCCGCCAACCGTCTGGCCCTGGTCCACCGCGGGCAATCGCTGGGCCGCACCACCATTTCCCTCGGCGTGTCGGCCTTCCCGGAGCACGGGCGCGTCGCCGCTGAGCTCTTGCGCGCGGCGGACGCGGCGCTCTACCGGGCCAAGGCGGAGGGTCGGGACCGCGTGGTGGTCGCGGAACGAGTGGAGGACCTGGGGGTGCCCGAAGTCGGCACGAAGGGTCCTACCGCCGCTTCCGCGCGTTCCCTACCTTGAACTTGTGGAGTTTCTTCATGTGCGACTTGGGCTTCTCGCGGAAGCCGTGCTTCCTGCGGTGCTTCACGGACGAATGGCGTAGCCGCGTTTGCATGCGGGGATTCTCCTCTTTGGGGCTGGCCAGCGTGGGGTGGAGATTTCGTAGGCTATCGGACCGCGCCCCGGGGCGCAAGGAGCACTACGCCGAGCCCGGTCCCTGGGTCGCGTGGGCGGGAGCCGGGTCGCCGGCCGCGACCTCGTAGACCTTCACCGGATAGTGGATCCCCTTCACCTGGAGCTCCCCCTTCTCGGTGCAGGGGAAGCGGTCCTTGACGAGCGCCCAGGTCGAATGGCTGACGAGGATCCTCCCCGGCTCGCAGCTCGTCTGGAGGCGCGCGGCGAGGTTCACCTGGTTCCCGATCGCGGTGTAGTCCATCCGGCCCTGCGAGCCAAAGCTCCCGACCGTCGCCGAACCGGTGTTCACGCCGATCCGGACCTGGAAAGGGGTCTGGATCCCCTCCTCGAACCACTTGCGGGAGAGCTCGGCCATCCGCGCCTGCATCGAGAGCGCCATCTCGACGGCGCGGAGCGCGTGGTCGCGGTCGTCGGTCGCGGAGGGCGCGCCGAAAAAGAGGAGGATCGCATCCCCCACGAACTTGTCGATCGTCGCGCCGTGGCGGTCGGCGACCGCGGCCATCTCGGAGAGGTATTCGTTCAGGATGCGCGCGAGCTCCTCGGCCTCGAGCTCGTCGGCGGCCTTGGTGAAGTCCTTGATGTCGGAGAAGACGACGGTGATCTTCTTCCGCTCGTGCGCTCGCGCCGTCGAGTGGTCTCCGGCGAGAATGCGCTCGGCGAGCTGCGCGGGGACGTAGCGGCGGATGAGCTCGTTCGCCTGAGCGAGCTGGTATTCCCGCTGCCGGAGGAGCGCTAGAGCTCCCCGGCTGAAGAAAAGGAGGCCTCCCAGGATGAGAGCCGAGATGATCACGGCCGCCTCTATCGTCATCTCGTTCTCGAAGATCGCCGCGTCGAGTCCGATCCTCCGCGCCGGGGGTCCGAGAGGGAGGATGCCCCGTCCGCTCGCCAGGAGGATTCCCACGTGGAGCCCCAGGAGGAGGATCGAGAGCGACGCGGCCGGACGGGGCGGAAGGTAGAAGACCATGCAGATCACGAGGATCGGGAGCCAGAGGACGAGGTGGGTCGCGACCGCCCCGTAGCTCCAGATCATGAACTCCGTGAGCAGGATGTCCCCGAGGAACAGAAGGGCGTTGAACTCCCGGAACCAGCGGACGACCCGGAGGAAGGGATAGGCGAGCGCGTTCGCGACCGCCGCCACGATCGGGACGGCGATCGCCCCCCCCACGAGATCCGGGTACAGGAGGAGACCGGCCACGCTCCCGAAGTAGGTGAGGATGCGGAAGAGCTGGAGCTGGAGGGTGCGCCGCCGGTCCACGGCGTCGATCGATCCCTTGACCTCCGGCGGCGACTGGTCGAGACGGAGCCGCATCTGCGCGTAGGTGAGGAGATCGGTGACCCGGCAGGTCTCCTCCTCGCCGGGCTTCAGGCCGAGGATATCGCGGCAGCGCTTCCACACGGACGGACGCGGAGCGGTCTGGGCCGCCCGAGGCTCCACCAGTCCCGGACCGGCCACTACAGAAGAGCCTCGCGCAAGATGAATACCTCGATCGCTTTCCGTCCCAGGCGAGAGCCGGGCGCCGGAGCGCGCCGGCGCGCGATTGGAGGATACCCCCTCCGCCTCTGCCGCACAAGGTTCGCCGGCAGGCGGCACATGTCCCCGTTCACCCCCCAGGCTATTCGAAGGAATGGGCAGCCAGAAACTCTGCGGGAGACAGGACAGACAAAGGGGTGCGAGGAAAGTGATCCGGATTGCGCGTGATCACGCATTTGGCCTGGGCGTGCACGGCCGAGTGGAACTGAATGGCGTCTTCAAAGTCAGCGAAGCCCGCGTCGATGGCCTGGTTCAGAATCTGCGCCGTCAGATCGACGGGCTCAAAGACGTCGCGCAGCAGGCGGACAGCCTTATCGGCGCTGCGCCGCCCCGCATGCCTATGCACGATATAATAGCAGTTACTGAAGCTGATCGCCGACACGTGCCCGCCGATCCTGCCTGATTCCGAGAGGGTCCAGATGCGCATGGCGTCGGCGTAGAAAGCCTTGCGCTCGGCCAGGACGTCCAGAAGAACGTTGGTGTCGATGAAGACCTTCATCGTCACCGCCTGTACTTGCCGGCAAGCGCCTCCTGGAGCAGCTCGCGGTCGCTCTTGTTTCGGGGCAACTTCACGAGCCCTGTCGCTTTGCGGGTGAGGGGCCCCGGCGACGAGGGCTTTCGACGTTCGGCGAGCACAGCCCGAAGAAATCGGGAGAACATCGAGGACAGGGACGTGCCCTCCTCCTGGGCCAGTTCCTTGGCCTCCTCCACCAGTTCTTTGTCCGCACTCAGGGTCAGCTTGGTCGTGCGCATGGCTTCGCCTCCGATACGTATTCTCTACCCGGATTGTACGTATCTCAAGTAGGCGATGCAAGCGCGCCACGGACCCGGTCAGTCCCTGGGGATTGGCCAGATCCGGACCGTCCCGTCCGTGGATGCCGTCAAGAACCGGGTCCCGTCGGGGCTGAAGGCGGCCGAGTTGAGCGCGCTCTCGTGGCCGGAAAGGACGACCGGCTCCCCGCCCGCGACAGGTCAGATCCGGGCCGTCTTGTCGGCGGACGCCGTCACGACCCGGGTCCCGTCGGGGCTGAAGGCGGCCGAGCGGACCCCCTCGTCGTGGCCACGAAGGACGACCGGCTCCCCGCCCGCGACAGGCCAGTTCCGGGCCGTGTTGTCCATGCACGCCGTCACGACCTGGCTCCCGTCGGGGCTGAAGGCGGCCGAGTTGACAGAGTCCTCGTGGCCGGCGAGGACGACCGGCTCGCGACTCTTCGGGTCTCGCTGGCCGCGGTCTTTCTGGTCGCACGCCGCGACCACCACGGCTGCCGCGAGTACGTTCCAGATCAGTGCGCGCTTCTTCATCTCTTTTGTCTCCTATCTTGCTCATCGGAACGAACCGAGTGCCGGGCACGAACTCGGTCCGAGATCCGGGTTATCGGTTCATGCTCCCCCGGCCAGCGAGAGAACTCAAGGACCCGTCGGAGGCAACCGTCTACTGGCCGGCACGGTCCCTTCATTCTCATGCAAGTCGCGCTTTCGTGGTCGTGGTCGTGGTCGTGGTCGTGATCGAACTACCGAAAGCCGACCATGTCCACAACCACGATCACGTCCACGGCGGCTGGACGGGTCGATCTTGACGTAGCCCCGCTGGGCCCGCCAGGCCGGTTGTCCCGCCGTGGTCGGGGGTGTTATAGTTCGCCAATTCGTCAACGGACAAGGGTTTGGAGTCGGGATGGACCGCTCGCTCATCCGCAACTTCTCCATCAT
>JACQVV010000553.1 GCA_016209595.1 Planctomycetota bacterium | reverse complement strand
CCTCTACCCCTCGCTACGCTCGCGCGAGACGGTCCACTGGTTCCTCGACGAGATCCAGCTCGTCCCCGGATGGGAGCGCTTCTGCCGCCGCGTGCTGGATACCGAAAAAGTCGAGATCGTGGTGTCGGGATCGTCGGCACGGATGCTGTCGCGGGAGGTGCACACGTCGCTTCGTGGGCGCGGAATGGCCACCGTCATCCGGCCCTTCAGCTTCCGCGAGTTTCTGCGCCACCGCGGCGAGGAGCCGGCGGAAGGCGCCTGGCCCCCGACGCCGGCCGAACGCTCGCTCGTCGAGAAGCGCTTCCGCGAGTTCCTTGTCGAGGGTGGGTTTCCGGAGGCCCAGGGACTTCCCGCCGCCGTGCGGATCGATCTGCTCCAGGGTTACGTGGACACCGTGCTCTTCCGCGACGTCGTCGAGCGCTACAAGGTGACCCAGGTAGAGGCGCTCCGCTGGATGGTGCGTCAATGCTTGCGCAACCCGGCCGGGAGTTTCAGCGCGCACCGGTTGCACCTCGACCTCAAGGCACAGGGGCACGGCGTGGCCAAGGACGCCGTCCATGCGATGCTCAGGCACCTCACCGACGCCTTCCTGCTCAGCGCGGTGTCGCTCGCGACCGATTCGGAGCGCAGGCGCAACTCGAACCCGCGAAAGGTCTATCCCGCCGATCCGGGCCTCATCAAGGCGTTCGACGCGAGCGGCCGCGCGAACCTCGGCCACGCGCTCGAGACGGCGGTGCTGAACGAACTGGAGCGGCGCGGCGCAGAGGTGGGATACGTGAAAACCGACGAGGGCCTCGAAGTAGACTTCCTGGCCCGCCATCCGAGGGGCGGAGAGGAACTGGTGCAGGTGTGCGCGGACCCATCGGGTGAGGCGACGCTGACGCGCGAGCTCCGCGCGCTCGCCGCCGCGGGGAAGGAGCACCCGCGCGCCGTGCGCCGGCTGCTCGTGCTCGACCGCGATTCCACTCCGCGCGTGGACACGCCGGGGATCCGCGCCCGGCCGGCATACGAGTGGCTGCTCGCCGCGCCGGGCGAGGACGGAACTGCATAGGGAGGCGAGCCCATGGCCATCAGCAACCAGGAACGAGTCGGCAAGGCGATGGAGCTGCTCCGCATCGGGCTCGCGCCCTTCGTCGAGCGCGAGTTCAAGAGCCAGCACCCGGCAGGGGCCGCCGAGGCCGCGGGCCGGTACTTCGGCGACGAGCGGACGGCCGGCAAGAAGCCGGTGGCCGAGTGGGACGCCGCGGCGCTCCTGAAAGTCCTGTGGGAGGCATGGAACGACGTCTTTCGCCGGACGCTCGGCCCCGCCGAGCGTTCGCTCGTCTCGGAGCTCCGAGACGCCAGAAACCGCTGGGCGCATCAGGAGCACTTCTCGAGCGACGACGCCTACCGCGCCCTCGACTCGGCCGCTCGCCTCCTTGTGGCGGTATCCGCCCCGGAGGGGCAAGAGATCGAGAAGATGAAGATGGAGCTCCTGCGCCTCAGGTTCGACGAGCAGGTGCGGAGCGAGAGGCGGAAGGGCGGGGAGACGGGCATCGTCACGGCCGCGGCCGCGAGGCTCGAGCCGTGGCGCGAGGTGGTGACGCCACATCCCGACGTCACGAGCGGTCGCTACCAGCAGGCCGAATTCGCGGCCGATCTCTACCAGGTGTACAGGGGGGAAGGGTCGGACGAGTATCGACTGCCGGCCGAGTTCTTCCGCCGGACCTACCTCACCGAAAGCCTGAGGCGCCTGCTCGTGAGCGCGCTCGATCGACTCTCGGGCAAGGGCGGGGACCCGGTCGTGCAGCTCCAGACGAACTTCGGCGGCGGCAAGACCCACTCGATGCTCGCGCTCTTCCACCTCTTCTCGGGAACGGACCCCCGCGAGCTCCTGGGGATCGACTCGGTGCTCGCCGAGGCCGGCACGAAGGGCATCCCGCGAGCGAAACGGGTCGTGCTCGTGGGGAACAGGATCTCCCCCGGCAACCCGGACAAGAAGCCGGATGGCACCGTCGTCCGCACGCTGTGGGGCGAACTCGCATGGCAACTGGGCGGAAAGAAGGCCTTCGCGAGAATCGCGGCCGACGACGAGAAGGCGACCAGCCCGGGCCACGTGCTGGGCGAGCTCTTCAAGGAGTACGGCCCTTGCCTCGTCCTCATCGACGAGTGGGTGGCCTACGCGCGCCAGCTCCACGAGGAGAGCGATCTCCCGGCGGGCAGCTTCGAGACGCAGTTCACCTTCGCCCAGGTGCTGACAGAATCGGCCAAGGCCGCGAAGAACTGTCTCCTCGTCATCAGCCTCCCGGCCTCCGACACCGCGGTCTCGCCCTCCACCCGCGCCGAGGACGCGGAGGTGGGGGGGGTTCGGGGCCGTGAGGCCCTCAATCGCCTCAGCAACGTCGTCGCCCGTCTCGAGTCCTCCTGGCGGCCGGCGAGCGCCGAGGAGAGCTTCGAGATCGTTCGCCGGAGGCTGTTCGAGCCGATCTCCGACCCGGCGCGGTTCAAGCACCGCGACGTCACGGCCCGAGCGTTCGCCGAGCTGTACAGGAAACAGGGCCCGGACTTTCCGCCGGAGTCGAGGGAGGCGGACTACGAGAAGCGAATCCAGCACGCGTACCCGATCCACCCCGAGGTCTTCGATCGGCTCTACACGGACTGGTCGGCGCTTCTGAAGTTCCAGCGAACCCGCGGCGTGCTGCGGCTCATGGCGGTGGTGATCCACAGCCTCTGGGAGAAGGAGGATAAGAATCCCTTGATCCTCCCCTGCACGATCCCGATCGGAGACTCGCGGGTCCGATCGGAGCTCTTGCGCTGTCTCTCGGACAACTGGGCTCCCGTGATCGACAAGGACGTGGAGGGGCCGGAATCCCTTCCGCTCCGCCTCGACGGAGAGGACAGGCGTCTGGGACAGTTCTCCGCGCACCGCAGGGTGGCGCGGACGATCTACCTGGGGTCGGCCCCGACGGCCGCGGCGGCGAATCTCGGCCTGGAGATCCGGCGGGTCCGGCTGGGCTCCGTCATGCCGGGCGAGACCCCGGGGCACTTCGACGATGCTCTGCGCCACCTGGCCGCTTCGGCCACCTATCTCTATCAGGACCAAGCGCGGTACTGGTACTCGACCCAGCCGACCGTGACCAAGATGGCGGAGGACCGCGCGGAGCAGCTCAAGCGCGATCCAGACGAGGTCGTCGGCGAGATCGAGAACCGGGTCCGGAAGGACGCGCGAAAACTCGGCGAATTCTCGCGAGTCCACGCTCTTCCCTCCTCGGGCCAGGATGTCCCGGACGACATGGAGGTCAAGCTCGTCGTCCTGGGACCCGACCACCCGCACACCAAGGACTCCGGGAGTCTCGGCCTGGAGATGGCCCAGACGATCCTCGCCTCCCGGGGAAGTTCTCCCCGGATCTGCCAGAATACGCTCGCCTTCCTGGCCGCCGACACCGCACGCCTCCAGGACCTCGACGAGGCGGTTCGCCGGTTCCTCGCCTGGAAGGGAATCCTCGACGACAAGGATGGGTTGAACCTCACGCCCCATCAGGTCACGCAAGCCCAAACCCAGCTCGAGAGCGCGGACGAGACCGTTGGGACGCGCTTGCCCGAGGCATATAAGTGGCTCCTCGTGCCCGCGCAGAGATCACCACAGACCGGACAGGAATGGGAGGCGATCCCCCTCACCGGCGAGGGGCCGCTGGCCGAGCGGGCGAGCAAGAAGCTCCGCAAAGACGAGGCCCTCCTCACGCAGATGGCGGGCACCCGGCTCCGCTTGGAGCTAGACCGGATCCCCCTGTGGGAACCACCTCTCCGAAACCACGTCTCCGTCCGCCAGCTAGCGGAGGAGTTCGCCCGCTACATCTACCTCCCACGTCTCCGTGACCCGTCCGTTCTCACCAAGGCAGTAGAAGACGGTCTCGGCCTCCTCTCCTGGAACGACGAGACCTTCGCTCTCGCCGACAGCTTCGACGAACGTTCGGGCCGCTACGTGGGCCTTCGATGCGGACAGGCCATAGCAGTTCCAGATCCCCAGTCCACCGCACTCCTCGTCAAACCCTCGGTAGCCGCGGCGCAGAGTCAAGCCGACGCCGCCAGTGCCCTCGAGTCCTCCGGCGGCGGAACCGCGCGTCCCGTTCGCCCTGCCCCGTCGCGTCCAGGGGATAGGGTCCAGCCGCCGCCCTCGTCCTCAGATCTCCCGCCTCCTCCGCGCCGCTACCACGGAACGGTCTCTCTCGAACCCACGCGCGTTGGCCGTGACGCCGGCCGGATCGCCGATGAAGTCATCTCCCACCTCGTTGGCCTCGTGGGAGCCGATGTCACCGTGACCCTCGAGATTCACGCGGACATCCCTTCCGGCGCACCGGGCCATGTCGTGCGGACCGTCACCGAAAACAGCCGCGCCCTCAAGTTCACGAGCCAGGGCTTCGAGGCCGAGTGAGCAGGTCAGGACGGCCGGGACGGTGAGAGAACTCGTTGCCGAGACTCCGCGCCAAGGGGACGACGATCCCCACCTGGGACGTGCTCATCGCGTCGAGTGCCCTCTCCCGCGGTGACGAGGTCGTCACCGGGAACGCGCGGCACTTCCGCGCAGGTCCCGGGGCTCAAAGTCCACGAGTGGAAGTAGCCCTTCGTGGCGTGTCCCGGTCCGCGCGAGTGTCCCATCCCTGGCAGCGTGAGACGGTTCGACCGAGCTGCCTGACGCCTCCGCTCTTCACGGCCGAGCCGCAGAGGAACGAAAGATGTATAGGCCTCGCCACTCAGGCCTTTCCTGTCACTCCAGGAAGCGGATCGACCGAAAGAGATCGCGGAGGCCGTCGAGCGTGGATTCGTTCTGCGTCTCGGCGCGGTCGAGGTTTGCCTTGGGGGCCATGATCCAGAACACGTAGTAGTACTCGTACTTCGCGGCCTGGCTGCCGGAGCCGGTCTTCACGCTCCGGGCGACGGCCCAGATCTGGTTGTAGAAGACCTTCCCCTCGGGGTCGGGCTTCACCTCTTCCTTGCCGGTCGGTTGGCCGGTGTTCGGGTCCTGCTCCTGGAAGCGCATGAGCCGCACGCCCTCGAAGGCGAAGCAATCGCCCTTCGCTCCCGTGGTGAAGAACGGGACGCTCCTCCCAATCGGGAGGATCCCCGCTCCGAAGATGAGGTCACGGTCCTGGCGCTGGTAGTTGTGCCAGTTCGGTTTGATGTTCGTCGACTCGATGGCGGTGAGGTACTCGCTGGGTTTCCCGCCGGGGTTGGGGAGCCGGATGAAATCGACCATGACGTCGCGCGTACCCTGGGTGACCCTGAAGAAGACCTCGGGTTGCTGGTCGAAGGGCGGGAGCTGGCAGTTCCAGGGGGCATCGTCGCTCGCGGGAACGACGGCCTGGAGCTTGTAGGTCGTCGGGTCCTGGTAGACCTTGTAGGTCTTGCCGCCGCGCCGGACCTCCTGGAGTGGACCGCTACCTTGGGCCAGGGCAAGACCCGTGGAGACGAGGAGAAGGGAGAAGGCGAGGAGGAGGGTCGCTCGGCGCATGGCGTTTTCTTCCTTTGGGGGGACTACCAGATCTCGGTGAGGGGAGTTCTCTCGTACTGCGAGTAGAGGACGCGCGGGATCACGAGGATCGTGAGGGCTTCGTTCGCGCCCTCGCCGATCCGGTGGAGGAGCGAGTCGCGAAGCGCTCGCTCGATCTTCGAGTCCTGGACATAGCCGTAGCCGCCTGCGAGCTGGATCGCCCGCTGCGCGACTCTGACCGCGGCCTCGGTCGCCTTGACCTTGGCGATCGCGGCGGGGCCGCGGACGTCCTTTCCGCGGCTCCGGAGCTCCGCGGCCGAGTAGGCGAGGTGCCGGCTCGCCTGGATCTCGATCTGCATCTCGGAGAGCTCGCGCTTCGTGTTGTCGAGGTCTTTCAGGATGACCCCGAAGAGCTCTCTCTCGTGAGCGTACTTGAGGATCTTCTCGTAGGCGCCTTGGGCGATCCCGGTCGCCTGGGCGGCGATCGTGATCCGGCCGCCGGCGAGCATCTCCATGGCGTACCGGAAGCCCTGGCCTTCCTCTCCAACGAGCCGGTCGGCGGGGATGCGGTAGTCGTCGAAGACGAGCTCCGCCGTGTTCGAACTTCGCACCCCCATCTTGTCCGCGATCTTCGCCCGTTCGAAGACGCCCTTTCCCGCGCGGTCAACGACGAAGGCCGAGATGCAGCCGTCGGAGCCCGCCGCGAGAACGAAGAAGACGTCGGCCGAGAGGCCGTTCGTGATCCAGTATTTCGTCCCCTTGAGGACGACTTCGCCGCCCTCGCGGCGCCAGGTTGTCTTCATGTTCCTCGCGTCGGAGCCGGAGCCGGGCTCCGTGAGGCAGAACGCGGCGATCTTCCTCCCCTGGACGAGATCCTCGAGATAGCGCGCCTTCAGGTGGTCTTCCGCGAAGCGGTGGATCCCGTCGCAGGCCGTCCCGTGGATGCCGACCGCGAGCGCGAAGCCGGCGTCCGCCTTGGCGAGCGTCTCCAGTCCAGCGCAGTAGTAGGCGAAGCTCGCCCCCATCCCGCCATAGGCCTCGGGGTAGGGGAGGGCCATGAGGCCGAGCTCCCCCAGCGCCCGGAAGGCCTCCACGTCGAAGACCTCCTCGCGGTCGTTTTCCGCCGCTCGCGGCGCGATCCGCTCCGCGGCGAACGAGGCGAGGGAGCCGGAGAGGAACTCCACGAGCTCCGGGTGGTCCTCTTCCCGGCAGAAGAGGAGGGAGAGGACGGTCTCCTGCTCCTCGGTGAAGAAGGGCATCTTGGCCCTCCCGCTATTGGTACCGGAAAACCGGTCTCTCGATCCGTTCGCGGAACCAGGCGGCCATCGCATCGAAGCCGGAGTCGATCACTTGGTCCGCCGAGCCGTCCTGGACGAGCACGACGGCCACGTCCGGCCCACCGAAGATCTCGAAGCGCTTCGCATCCGCGTGGCGGATCCATGCCGCCATCTCGAGCTCGCCGCGGAACATTCGCTGGCGGCGGTAGATCCTCTCGGTGAAGTTCTCGTGCTTCTGGCTTTCCACGTTTTCCCACTCGCCCCGGTCGCGGCGCCGGTAGACGAAAACAACCAGCCGCTGGATCGGGAAGTCCCGCGTCCCCACCCAGTCCGCCTTCCCCACGTGCTCGCGCTCGGCCACCCGCGTGAAGATCGCCCAGCCCTCCTGGGAGGCGAGCCTCTCGACCGACCCTTCCGGGTAGGCGACCGGCGCGCCGCCGATCGCGTTCACGCCGTGCTCGCGCAGCACGATTCCCTCCGGGAGCTCCTCCGGCCCCGGCAGGTAGTCTGATAGGACGATTTCGCCTGGCCAGGCGTCCGGGCGTTCCTGGACCGAGGCGCAGCCCGGGGCAAGAAGGAGAAGAGCGAAGAGCGGGGACAGGGGGAGGCGTCTCGAACCCATGGCGACCTCGCTAGGGGGGGGTTCCAGGTCGGGAAGAAGACGGCACTCTACCCCTGCCCGCGGGGTCGTTTCAAGCGCCGGGAGTCCCATCAGGGTTCGGCCGCCGAAAGACCCTCCTCAGGGGAGCGCGGCCGCCGGTCGCCAGCGGCTACTCCCCGTACACCGCCACCACCGGGCTCTCGCCCGAGGAGATCGAGCGTCGCGGCATCTTCGCGTACCGCGGCAGGGCCTACAAGGCGGAAGAGCTCGCCGATCAGGGGCTCTTCGGGAAGGCCGGAGTCGCGCGCACGCGCGCCGAGCTCGTGGAGCTCGACCGGAACGGCGCCCTGCGAAGCTCGGCAAGGCCCCGAAGGGGCAGCGCTTCGTCCGGACGCACCGCCGGGGCGACTGGCTCCGGGTCTGGTACGACGGGCGCGCCGGCTGGATCCGCGAGAAGAGCGTCCGCACGCTCTCGGGAGTCTCCCTGGTCCAGCTCCGCGAGAAGCACCAGCCTCGCCTTCGCCCGGAACCCGGGGCCGAGCGATGGAAGCGGTTCCTGGCGAAAAGGCAGATCTACGCGCGGGACGCACGAGCGAACGTGCCGGGCTGGTTTCGCATCTGGCTCGGAGACAGCTCCGCCTGGGTCAAGCGCGACCAGGTCCGGACGCTCGTACGCTGAAGCGACTTGGGCCGCGTCTCAGCGGTAAACGTCGGAACGATGTCGGATCGCACTGATGTCGACCCGCCGGGTGGAATCGTCAATCGAATAAATCACGCGGTACTCGCCGATCCGGATCCGCCAGAGATCCTCCGCCCCCTCCAGTTTGAGACACCCGGCAGGCCTGGGAGTGCAAGCGAGACCCTCGATCCGCTTCAGGATCCGGGATCGAAAGGGCTCGTCGAGTCTCACCAGCTCCTTCCGTGCGCTTCTCGCGAAAGTAACTTCATACGATTCCATTACCCGCGTTTGCTGCGCCCACGAAGTTGGCGCTTGACGCTCTCGAGCGATTCTCGTGGCTCCTTCGCCCGGGACATGGCCACAGCAACGTCATAGAAGTCTTCCCAGAGCCGCGCGTTCTTCTTGAGGTCGATGAAAACCGCGGTTTTTCTGCCGTCGTCATCGACCAGGAAATGTACGCCGCGCATGGTCGCCTCCTCGAAACACACTGCGCACAGCATATCAGAGCTGTCCACACGATCTTGCCGGATGCGTCGCACCCGCGAGCGGCTACTCCCCGTACACGGCCACCACCGGGACGCCGGCGGTCTCGCGGAGGATCCGGGCGCAGGCGGCGGCCTCCTCGGTCGAGACCCTTGCCACGGGCCGCGCGGGATAGGGGACTCCGCCGTGCGAGCCGCGGCGTTCGAGGTACCAGGCGTCGGGGTAGGGGCGGCGCGGCGTGTTGAGATGAATCCGGTCGGGGGCGATGCCGGCCGCGAGCCGCGCGATCCCCTCGATTTCCTTCCGGTTGGGGGGGAAGATCATGACCTGGAGCTCGAACTCGCCCGCGAAGGAGTCGCGAAACGTTTTCATGTCTCGAAGAACGCCGGCGAGCGTGACGCCGGGCACCGGACGGTTCACCCGCTGGAACGTCTCCTGGGTCGCGGCGTCGAGCTTTACGCT
>JACQVV010000566.1 GCA_016209595.1 Planctomycetota bacterium | reverse complement strand
CGGCTGCCGCGCGGCTTCCCGGTAGGTCGTAGAGGCGATGACGCGGACCTTGTCCATCGTCTCGAAAAAAAAGAACTGATGGGGTCCCCGGAACCGTTCGATTATGCCGGCGGGCCGGAGGACGGGTCAAGGGAAAGCTCACCCCCGGACGCCCGAAAAGGATTGTAGGCGCATGCGGGCGAAAGATATAGTTCATCTTCCTGCCGGGCGGCGCAGCCGCGATCCCGAGGCCACGACCGAATCGGATGGGCAAAGTCTACGCGCTCGTGAACCAGAAAGGCGGGGTGGGAAAGACCACCTCCGCCGTCAACCTCGCCGCCCTCCTTGCGGCGAGCGGCAAGCGCACACTCCTCCTCGACTTCGATCCGCTCGGGAACGCGACGAGCGGCTGCGGCGTCAGCCAGGCGCGCGGGTGCGCCGAAATCCTCGCGGGCCGAGGAGTCCTCTCCGAGGCCGCCTGCGCGACCGTGGTGACGGGCCTGGACGTCGTCCCACCCGGGAAGGACCTCGCGACGTGGATGCACGACCACCCGGACCTCGCCCTCTCGCGCGCCGAGCAGCTCATCGACGAGGCCCGCTCGAAGTACGACCTCGTCTTCGTCGACGCCGCGCCTGGCGCGACCGCCTTCCACATCGCGCTGGCTGCCCGCGCCGATCGAATCCTCGTGCCGTGCCCGCCCGAGCCCTTCCCCGAGCAGTCCCTCCAGGCGCTCGCGGAGATCGTCCGCCGCTCCTCCGCGAACACGATGTGGGTCGCCTTCCGTACGCTCGTCAACGGGACGGCGCCGCCCGAAGGCTCGCCCCAGATCGGCTCCCTTGCCATCCATTGGATCGGCCCCCCTGTGCCTCGCGACCCGTGGGTCCCCGAGGCCCAAAGGCAGGGCAAGCCGCTCTACCTCGTGGCCCCCTCCGCCAGGGCGACTCACGCGTATGTTGCTATAGCAAAAGAGGTTACAAAGCATGAAGGAACGGCGACTGGGTAGGGGGCTTGATTCCCTCCTCGGGGCGCCCGTCGAGGCCGCCCCTGCGAGCGACGTCCTCCAGATCCCCATCGATCACCTCGTCCCGAACCCTCACCAACCTCGTAAGATCTTCTCTGACGAGGAGATGCGGGATCTCGTCCGATCGATCCGCGAGCAGGGGATTCTCCAGCCGATCCTGGTCCGACGAACCGGCCAGCAGTACGAGCTGATCGCCGGCGAGCGTCGACTCCGCGCAGCCAGGGAGATCGGGCTGACCACGCTCCCCGCCCTCGTCAAGGAGCTCAATGACGAGCAGATGCTCGAGGTCGCACTGATCGAGAACACTCAGCGGGCCGACCTCAACCCCATCGAGCGGGCCCAGGCCTACCGCGAGTTGATGCTCCGCTTTCAGCTCACGCAGGACCAGGCCGCGGGTCGATTGGGTCTGGAACGGAGCACGATCGCGAACTTCGTCCGCCTCCTGGAACTACCCCCCGAGATCCAGGACGCCGTTTCACGTGAAACAATCTCCCAAGGGCACGCCCGGGCGCTGCTTGCAATCAAGGACCCCGTCGAGCAGCTCGCCGTCGCGAAGCGCATCGAGAAGGAAGGGCTGTCCGTGCGCCAGGTCGAGCACGTGGCGCGCGGACGGAGGCGAACGGCGCCGAAGTCCGCGGTTCGCGCGGCCCACCTGACGGAGCTGGAGGAGCGGATCCGCGGGAAGCTCGGCTCCAAGGTCAAGATCGATGCCCACGGGAATCGGGGGTGCATCTGCATCGAGTACTACTCGCTCGAACACTTCGAGCAAATCCTCCAGAAGCTCGGCGTGTAGCAGAGGCGGCCGTGGCATTCGATGACGAGTTGAAGGCGGCGGTCGAGAAGTTCCTCGAGCAGAACCAGGTGGGTGGGCGGCTCGTGGAAACCGACGCCGCGTTGGCCAAGCCCATCGCCGACCTGGACCGCCTCTGGTGGAAGCGCATCGAGCTCCTGCTTGAGGAACGGGTCCGCGATAACCCCGAACAGCTCGTCTTCCCCGAGGAGGGCCGGCTCCTCATGGACTGCGGCCTCCTCTCCGATTCCCTGCTGCGCGATGAGGCGCCACGGCTCCGCACCGACCTCTTCAAGGAGCTCTACGCGGCCGGGGAGAAGCGGTTCTACTACCTCAGTGAGTGGATCTCGGACCGCTTGAAGAACCACATCGCCCTCGAAGGGCTGCAGGAGACGACCGCACAGATCCAGGAGGCGGTCGAGGTGATTGAGACGCCCGTGCAGGTGAGACTCCGCGAGGCGCGATCGAAGCTTTACATGGCGATGGGGCCCTTCTTCGAGAACCTGCCTGGGTTCTCCCCGCAGGCCATCGTGCTCCTCTCCTCGGGGCGGCTCGACGAGACCCTGTCCAGGTTCCGTGGAGAGGTCCCGCCCGACCAGGCGTCGCAGCGGGACAGGCTGCTCGACCTGCGAACCAGCATCCTGAGTCGGGCACGGTCGCGCTGCACCGTCCCCGCCCAGCTCGAGATGTTCGACCTGCTCGGCCAGGTCGACGAGCGGATGTCGGCCGAGGACCGCCTCGTCGCGGCCCCGTCCCTCCTCGTTCAAGAGGGGACTCGGGAGCCCGGCATCGCCGATCGTCGGCGCGACTTCCTCGTCT
>JACQVV010000565.1 GCA_016209595.1 Planctomycetota bacterium | reverse complement strand
CGGGGCCGCCGGCGGGCACCCCTCTGGCCCGCAGACCGGGACCAAGCACACCAAAGAGAAGCGGAAACGCAAGCGGAAGAAGAAGAAGAAGTAGCCGCTCGACAGGAATCTTCGCCCGGCGCTTGCCTCGCGCGCCCCGTGGGGTAGACTTCTGCGACTCACAGCACGGCCCCCTTCGAGTGAGATGTCGTCACCTTTTCCGGAGGATGGGTTGTGAGCCAGTATCTGAAGTATGGCCTGGTCGGGCTCCTTGTCGTCGCGGTCGTGGTGGTGATCCTGTGGAAGCCCGGCGCCCGGAATGAACCGGCTTCCGAGCCGAGCGCGAGCGGGCCGCAGGAAGTGACACTCCAGCCGTCCAAACCGCCGGAGGCGGCCAAGGAGTTGCCGCGGCGCGAGGGTCCGGCGGATCTTTCGCTCGTGGCCCAGGGAACCAGGGCCGGCGCCCAGCCGGAGCGGACGGGGGATGCGACAGGCGCGACCGGGCTCGATGGCCCGGGAGACGGTGGCGCTTCCCCGCGCTCCGGCGAGCCCGCCGGGAGCGGCGGACAGGAGGCGACGCCCCCTACCACCCAGGCGCCGGCGGCGGAGCCGGCGCGACGGGTCCATGTGCTCGCGAGCGGTGAGACCCTCTCGGCCATCGCGCGGTGCTACTACAACGATCCGAAGGAGTGGCGCCGGATCCTCGAGGCGAATCCCGGCCTCACGCCTGAGCGGCTCCCGGTCGGCAAGGAGATCGTGATTCCCCCGGGGCCTGCGCCCCGTCCTTCGCCCGGGGTGCCGGTTGCCGGCGATTTCCGCGCGGGCGGCCCGGCGGGGCCGTCTTCCTATCACGTCGTGGCCCAAGGAGAGAGCCTCTACAGCATCGCCCAGAGGTACTACGGCAACGGCAACCTCTGGCGCCGAATCAAGGACGCGAACCCGGATCTTTCGAGCTGGAACGTGCGCGCCGGGATGCGGCTCGTCATTCCCGGAGGATCTCCACGCTGACCCCCGGCTCGCGTTCGAGCCGGGCGAGGCGGTCGCGATCGAGGTAGACGTCGATCTGGACCCGCTCGCCCTCGTAGATCTCGCCCGCAACGGATCCGTGGCGGTGCAGGGCGGCGGCGAGCCGCCCGTCGGCGGCCGGGAAGGTGACCCGGACGAAGGGCCGCCTCAGATCGAAGTGCCGCCTGGCCGCGGCGGCGAGTTCCTCGATTCCCTCGCCCGTTCTGGCGCTCACCCGGACCGACTCTCGCGCGCCGAAGAGGTGCGTCAGGGCGAGAGGGTCGCGGACCCGGTCCATCTTGTTCAGGACCAGGATCGCGGGGCGTTCGGAGAGACCGAGCCGGGCTAGGACCTCCTCGACCGCCTCCACGTGGCGGTCGGCCTGGGGGTGGCTCGCGTCCACGACGTGAAGCAGGAGGTCGGCGTGGGCGGCCTCGGAGAGCGTGGCGTGAAAGGAGGCGATGAGGTGGTGGGGGAGACGGCGCAGGAACCCGACGGAGTCTGAGAGCAGGACCTTGTGGCCCCCGGGGAGGACCCAGGAGCGGGTGCGGGTGTCCAGCGTGGAGAAGAGTCGGTCGGCTATGAGGAGGTCGGCCCCGGTGAGACGGCCGGCGAGGCTCGACTTCCCCGCGTTCGTGTACCCCACCAGGGCGACCGTGTCGAACTCGCGGGCGCGCGCCTCGACCTCCCGGTCCTTGCGAGCCGCAATCTCCCGAAGGTCGGCCCGGAGGTCGCGGATCCGCCTGTCGAGGATGCGCCGATCGATCTCGATCTGCTTCTCGCCGGGCCCCCCGCGGGCCCCGATCCCGCCGTCCTGACCCTCCAGGTGCGTCCACAGGCGCTTGAGGCGAGGACGGGCGTACTCGAGCTGCGCGAGCTCCACCTGGAGCTTCGACTGCCGGCTGCGGGCGTTCCTCGCGAAGATGTCGAGGATCACCTCGCTGCGGTCGAGGACCCTCATCTCCAGCGTCTTTTCGATCGAGCGTGCCTGCTTGGGGGAGAGGTCGTGGTTCGCGACGACGAGGTGGACGGCGAGCTCCTCGGCGGCAGCCTTGAGCTCGCCCAGTTTCCCCTTCCCGACGTAGGTCACCGGGTGGAGGCGATCGGAGCCTTGAGTCATGCGGCCGATCACCTTCCCTCCGGCGGTGCGTACGAGGTCTTCGAGCTCGTCCACCGTCGATCCGTCCGGGTCGTCCGGCGTGAGGACCGAAACGAGGAGCACCCGTTCGTGCTCGATGCGAAGTCCGGACGGCTGGAATTCGACCGAGGGCGCGCCGCGGCCCCGACGGGGCGCCTTGATGTTATCGGTGTCGCGCGGCGTTGACGGCAAACCATCGTCCTTTATAATGTCCCGCGATTGTAGCAAGCGAGCCCTCGGACCGGACGGGAGAAGCTCCTTGGCGAAGGGTCCCAACCAGGACGACCCCTTCATCGGCAGGCAGTTCGGGGCGTGCCGCATCGAGTCGAAGATCGCGGTCGGCGGCTACGGGATGGTCTACAAGGCGGTCGATCTCAACCTGGGCATCCCGCGGGCGGTCAAGTTCTTCCATCCCCATCTGTCGAGCGAAAAGGGCTTCCGGGAGCGCTTCTACAACGAGATGCAGCTCCTGGCGAAGATGGACCACCCGAACATCGTGAAGATCATCTACGGGATCGACGAGCCCGACATCTCCGGCTTCGTCATGGAGTACGTACAGGGGAAGGATCTCGCGGATACTCTGGACGCGGAGGGCTGCTTCGAGGTCGAGCGAGCAAGGGAGATCTTCCTGCAAGTTGGTCGCGCCATCCAGTACGCGCACACGCTCCAGCCTCCCGTGATCCACCGCGACCTCGCCCCCGACAACGCCATGATCCGGCCGGATGGGACGGTGAAGATCATGGATTTTGGGATCTCGAAGACCATCAACGCAGAACGCCTGACCCAGACCGGAATCGTCCTGGGGAAGCCGATGTACATGGCGCCGGAGCAGTTCGAGGGAAAGGTGACCGAGCTTTGCGACCAGTACGCGCTCGGGATCATCCTCTACGAGATGGTCGTCGGGCAGGTGCCGTTCGAGGGGGATACGCCCATTGCCCAGTACCGGGCGAGGTACAGGCAGGAGGTCCAGTTTCCCCCCGAGTCGAAGGAAAACCTCACCCCGGAGATCGAACAGGCGGTTCTCAAGGCGACGTCGCGCGACCCCAAGAGCCGTTTCGCCGACGTGGCGAGTTTCCTTCGCTCCATCGAGAGACCGGCCGCCCGTGCTCGTCCCGCGATCCCGGCCCCTCTGGCCGCGGTTCCCGAGGCGGAGGGCGAGGCGGACGTGCTGGAGGAGGCACGGATGAAGATGGGGCTCCGCCGCTTCCGCGAAGCGGTGCTCGATCTGGATCGCCTGCTCGCGGCGCGGCCCGATCACCAGGAGGCGCGGGCGCTCCGGGACGAGTGCCGGAAGGAGATGGAGGCCCGGGAGGCGGAGCGGGCGCTGGAGGAGGCGCGGCGGGAGGCGCTCTCGTCCTACAAGAAGGGTGATGTCGAAAGCGCGCGCGAGCAGGTGGAAGTGTTCCTCGCTTGCCTGGAGAAACTCCCGCGCTCGAAGAGCCACGTGCGCCTCAAGCGCGATCTGGCGAGGCAGATACCCGGGCTGGTGGACGAGGTCGAGGCGAGAGAGAAGGAACGTCGAGAGACAGTGCGCGAGCTCCTGAACGAGGCCCGCCGGCTGTACCGGGCCAAGGACCAGGAGGGAGCCGTTGGCGTGCTGGAAGACCTGCGCTCGCTCGATCCCGCCAACTCGGAGGCCGCGGAGCTCCTGGCCCTGTGCCGCAAGGCCGGGCGGCTTCACGAGGTCAACGCCCACTACAAGGAGGGTCTCGAACGCCTGCGCGCGGAGGAGTACGCGGCGGCGATCGCGGCGTTCGACGAAGTGCTCGCCACCTTCCCGGACCATGCCGACGCCGCCCGGTACCGGGACCTGGCGCAGGCGCAGCTCGACGAGCAAGAGGCCGAGGCCGAGAGGCGAGAGCAGCGGGGCGAGGAGATCCAGAAAACCCTGGAGCAGGCGCGCCGCCACCTGAAGAACTGGGAGTACGGGGACGCGATCCGATGCAGCCGCATGATCCTTTCACTCGTCGAAGACCACAGGGAAGCGAAGGAGATCCTCGACGAGAGTCGCAGGAGGATGGAGGACTCCGACAAGGTGGCCGAGATCAGCCTTCTCTACAACGAGGGGCTCTCCTTCTATCAGAACCGCAAGTACAAGGAGGCGGCGACCTGCTTCGACAAGGTGTTGGAGTGCTTCGAGCAGCACAAGGGAGCGGCCAAGTACCGGGAGCTGGCCGTGACGGCGATCGCGAACGAGCGGCGGATCGCGGAGCTCAACCGCGAGGGGATCGAGGACTTCCGGAACTCGCGCTACACGAAGGCGGTCGCCCTGTTCGAGCAGGTGCTGGCCCTTGACAGGACAAACCAGATCGCGAGAAAATATGCCACGTTGTGCCAGGAGATGGCGAAAGCCCAGAACGACTGAAAACGGCCTTGGATTGCTAGGTTAGGTTTACATCTCTGGCGCAATACCGTAAACTTGTCATTACTGCTGTCGTCTTGTGGCGTTGGTAGCAATACCGCAAGATGCTTTGGCATCGTATCTTGTGAATCCGGGTAGACAGTGGTCTGGAGTTTGCTTCACGTAGGGCGTATCTGAAAACTCCCAGACCGGCTGCGTGCCGGCATCGCCCAGGCGAGGAAAGAGATCGACCGTGGAAAAGATCATCATTATCGAGAACGGCGTCGAGCGCCCCGTGCCGCTCAACCCGACGGCGACGGCGGTCACCATCGGGCGCGCCCCGGAGAACGACGTTCAGATCACGGAGAAGCGCGCGTCGAGGAAGCACGTCCAGATCGAGCGACAGGATTCGGCCTGGCGGCTCGTCGACCTGGGCTCCGCGAACGGGACGCGCGTGAACGGCGAGAAGGTTTCGTCCTGCGCGCTCAACGCCGGGGATAAGATCGAGATCGGGGAGACGGTCATCCTCTTCGGTGAGCCGAAGCCGGCCCAAGCTGCTGCGATCGTCTCGGAGCCAGTGGTCGAGAACCAGGCTCCGGCTCCCGTCGCCTCCGCCAACCCGGAGGCGCCGGTGGTTGAGTCGCCCGCCGCTGAGAGGCCGGCTCCCGACGTCCGGAGGAACCGGACGACGACACGGCGCCGGGCCCGGGAGCGGGATCTCGCTCGCGCGACGACGGGCAAGGAACGCCGGGGCGCGGTCGGCCGCCTTGTCCAGGACATCCAGGAAGGGATCGAACGAGAAGTCCCGCGGGAGTACCGCCCGTATCTCGTCGCGGGGCTGGGGCTCTTCGTGGCCGTTCCTTTCCTCTTCCTCGTGCTCTACGGGGTGAACCGTCTCACGGCGGGGGACAACTCGAAGGTCGCGAGCGCCGCCTACGACCAGGGGGTGGCTGAGATGGCCAAGGGGGATGACGCCCTGGCCGTTGCGCTGCGGCTGTCGGCGATGGGTGACGTGGATGCGGCCGGCGACGCGATGGCCGACGTCGAGGCTCAGCACAAAGAGATGGAAGAGCACTACGCTGCCGCCCGCGAGAAGTTCTCGGAGGTCGTGAGGTTCGACGCGGATCCGCGGCTGACGGATGAGGCGAGATCCCGAATCGAGAAGATGGACAAGACCCTCGCCGAGAACCGGCAAGCCCTGGGGGAGCTCGCGCGGATCAAGGATCGAGTGCGGGTCGCCGGGCTCACGCCGACGCGGTACATCGAGGAACTCTCGGTCCTCGAGAGGCAGTTCGGTTCGACGATCGCCGTGGGCGAGATTCGCCGGCAGATCGCTCTCGCGAGGCGGGAGCAGGCGAAGGAGATCGAGAAAGACCTGGCCGCGATCGAATCCAAGGCGAACCAGGAGGTCGCGGGGAAGCGGTACTACGAGGCGGTCCAGATCTGGATGCAGTTCGCTGCCCGGTTCCACAACCCGAACCTCGACCGCAAGGTCGAAGAGCACCTGCGCCGGATCGACCGGGAGGCGCTGGCCGCCTTCGAGATCGTTCGGCAGCAGTCGGATGCCCTGGCCGATCAGAGACGATTCGACGAAGCGCGGCGCCTGCTGGAGAACGCGATCGAGGGCTTCCGCGGGACGACGGTCCCGTTCAAGGCGAAGGACGGGCTCGCTCTCCTGGATCTCATGATCCGGGAGGGGGTGGATCGCGAACGCGGCCTGGCGATGCTCGCCAAGCAGTCGCGGTTCCGGGAGCGGGCGAAGGAGGCGGACGAGCTCGCCCGGCAGAAGAAGTACGAGCAGGCGATGGCGATCTTCCGGGAGATCCTCGACGAGCTGGGGAGCTCCCAGGACCGCGAGCTGGCCGACCTTGTGGCGAGATACTCCGGCCGGATCTCGGAGCTCGAGAAGGTCGTCCGGTTGATCGAGAAGCTCAAGGAGGCCCTCGCGAACGGTCGTTTGGCGGGGGCTCAGTACACCGACGCGGGGGGGATCGTCCACACGATCGACTCGGCCGACGGGGATGTCGTGCAGTACTCCTTCCACGATGGAGCCGCCACGGTTCCCCTCGCCTGGGACCAGCACTCGGCGCAGGACCTGTACTATCTCTTCTGCCTCCTGGAGCTCACGGTCGAGGACCGCTTCGCCCTGGCGATCTTCTGCTTCGACAGCGACCTCATCGCCGAGGGTCACAGGGAGCTCATCGCAATCCTGAAGGCCGAACCGACCCGGAAGTCCGAGGTCGACGACTTCTACGCGGCCAAGTCCGGGAAGCAGAAGCCCGCCGAGGGCTTCGTCGTCCACGACGGGCGGCTCATGACGGCGCTGGAACGCGACCGGCACGAGGACACGAAGAAGATCGAGAGGCTCGTGGGACGGATCGGCCTGGGTGGGGCCGAGGCCCGGCAGCAGACGTACAAGGAGCTCGAGGACGCCCTCGCCCAGGCCGAGAAGAAGTACGGCCCGCAGTTCGTCGCCGACACGAAGAAGGAAATCTCCGACAAGCTCGCCGAGAAGAAGAAGCAGCTCCTCGCCGGCCTGGAACGCGAGATGTCCGGGAGCGGCAACGTGGGCCAGCTCCGGCAGCTCAAGTCCGAGCTCGACGAGCGCCGCAAGCACGCCCTCGAACTCATCTTCGACGAGGAGAAGTATCCGTACGATGAGTGCCACGGGTGCAAGGCGCAGCCGGAGGTGGACAAGCGGGTGGACTCGGTCCGCGAGGTATGGGACCGCCCGGCCGACACCGCGAAGACGATTTCACCGGGCGTGGGAGAAGCGAGCGACCGTGTTCAGGAAATTGACGGCTTCCTGTCGAAGGTCGATCCGTCCCACCAGGCCGACACGGGGGGCATGGACCTGGAGTACATCAAGTCGCTCGCGAACAAGAAGCTCGACATCAAGAACTTCGGCGGTTCGGGCCCGGATATGAAGCGGGCGGCCACGAACAATCAGACCATGGACGAGAACGCGTCGAAGCAGACCATCGCGACCGCCGCGGAACGCCGCCAGGTCGAGGTCACGAACCAGTACCGCCTGATGATGGGGAAGAACGCCCTCCGTCTCGATGACCGGCTGGTGAAGTCCGCGCGCGGGCACAGCGAGTTCATGCAGTCTTCGGGGCAGTTCGACCACGTGATTCCCGGTCATCCCAACGGTGCCACCCCCCAGGAACGGTGCGCTAAGGAGGGGTACGCCGGGGCCGTGGGAGAGAACATCTCGATGGGACGCGAGTCGCCCGAGGCCGTCTTCGACGCCTGGTATCGCTCGTCGGGCCACCACCGGAACATGCTGAACGATGGCTGGAAGGCGATGGGTGCGGGACAGGCCGGGAGCTACTGGACGCAGAACTTCGGGAGCCAGTAGGCGGAAGCACTCGCGCCGCGGGGGTGGCGAGGCGACGAAAGCGGATCGAAATCTAGGTTCGGCGGGTAGGGCGCCGGAGGCGATCTCCGGCGCCTTCTTTTTCGGGCTCGAGGATCGGGCAGGGAGACATTCTTGCCCTGGCCCCAAAAAGAGTAGAAGGGTCCGTCCGAAAACGGACCCTTCTACCAAACAAGGTGGGAAAAAGGTTTCTTTGGGGGGGTTACTTCATCGGCGTCGGCTGGGAATGCCGCGTGTCTACTTCCTCCGACAGCGTCTTCTGGCAGAGTTTGCAGTAGGTGACGACATACACCTCGTTCCGGCCGGCGATGACCTTGAACTTTGTGCTCTGCTCGTTGTGATCGCAGCGCTTGGCGTCCGTGGTCATCGCTTATTCGTGCTCCCTGCGGGGACCGCTATGGGTAAGGTAGCGAATGCTGGACCAGATGCAAGGCTGGAACGGACAATTCCGAGTCGAGACATCTACTGTAGTAAGATGTGTCATAGGAATATGTTACATTATTGAGTTATTCGGACCGTGGTCGGTTGAGTTCGCTCCAGGCCGTCGCCGGTCGGCCTACGTGTTCACTGGCCTAGACACTTCAGCAGTGGATCGAAGCAAAGTCTGATTCCAAAATACCTTAGGATGTTGTTCAACCGCGTGTACAATTGTCTTGTCGGGAAGACCCAAAGCTCGTTCGATCTGCGGCGATCGAGTGAAGGCGCAGGGGGAAGAAGATGGAGCCGAAGAGACGGATCCTCGTCGTCGACGATGAGCTGGCGATCATCGAGTTCTTCCGAGATGCGCTGGCCAGATATGTGATGGCGATCGACTTCGCGCTCCGGGGAGAGGACGCGGTCGAGCAACTCCGGAAGGAGGACTACGACATCATCGTGTCGGACCTCGTCCTGGGCGGGTTCGACGGGCTGGAGCTCCTGAAGCTCGCTCGCGAACGCCATCCCGAAGTGCCCTTCATCGTCATGACGGGGTTCGGGTCCGTGGAGTCCGCGGTAGAGGCCATGAAGCGCGGCGCTTTCGACTACATCACAAAACCCTTTCAGCCGGACCACATCCTGGTGGTGATCGAGAGGGCCCTGAAACACAGCGACCTGTGCCGGGAGATCCGCAGCCTCCGGTCGAAGGTCGAGGAGCAAGTCGGCTTCAAGGGGATCTGCGGGCGGTCCAAGCCGATGCGAGAAGTATTCGATCTCATACGACGGGTTGCGGACGGCGACAGCTCGATCCTGATCGAGGGAGAGAGCGGAACGGGAAAGGAGCTCGTCGCGCGGGCGATCCAGGCCGGGGGCCCCCGGCGCGACAAGTCCTTCGTCGCCATCAACTGCAGCGTCCTGCCAGAGAACCTGCTGGAGAGCGAGCTCTTTGGACACGTGAAGGGAGCGTTCACGGGGGCCTACACGGAGAAGAAGGGCCTCTTCGAGGTTGCCAACGGCGGCACGATCTTCCTCGACGAGATCGGAGATCTCCACCCGAACATGCAGACGAAGCTCCTGCGCGTGCTCCAGGAGCGGGAGATTAAGCCCGTCGGCGGGACGCAGAATGTGTCCGTGGACGTCCGGGTGATCTGTGCCACGAACGTGGACCTCAAACGCGCCGTGGAGGAGAAACGGTTCCGGAGCGATCTCTACTACCGGATCGCCGTGATCCCGATCTACTTGCCTCCCCTCCGGGAGCGCCGGGAGGACATCCCGCTCCTGGTCGAGCACTTCCTGGAGAAATACTGCAAGAAGAACAAGAAGGAGGCGATGCGATTCACGCCGGAAGCCCTGGCGCTCCTCATCGACTACCGCTGGAAGGGAAACGTGCGCGAGCTCGAGAACCTCGTCGAACGACTCGTTCTCGTCGCTCCGTCGTCTCTCGTTACCGCGGAGATGCTCCCCGGCGAGATTCGCGGGCCAGGCGGGAAGGGAATCGCGGGCGCGTTCGACGCCGTGGGGTTGGATTCGTTGCGGGCCGGTCATCGCCCCCTGAAGGATCTCATCGCCACGTCGGTAGAGAGGGTCGAGAGGCACGCGATCCTGGAAGCTCTCCGGCAGGGCGGCGGGAACCGAAGCAGGGCCGCCCAGTCGCTCGGGATCAGCCGGGGGTCTCTCTACAACAAGATGAGGAAGTACGGCCTCGACGACGGGAGTAGCCCGGGGGCGCCCGAGGTTCGGTCGCGGGGCGGGTTCGAGTGGACGTCCGCCTGAGGGCCCTCCTCAAGACAAACTCTACACTCGGCGTCGTACACGTACTCGTAGTCGTACTCGGATTCGAGGCTCGCGCCGGTGACCGAGTCGAGTAGTACCCGCTTGTTTACCCTCGGAAGTGCCCGACGCTCGCACGGTGGGCAACGTTCCGAGTACGAGAACGAACCCGAGGACGAGTTCGAGTACGCGTGCGAGCTGGAGGGACGGCGCGTCGGGCTAGGCCCAAGACAAGCGCGTGGCTTGGCCACGAAAGCCCAAAGGAAGAAGTAGGCGTTCAAGGGCGATGAGACTTCTTGGGAACCCAGGAACCCAGTGGTCAGTGACCAGTGGTCAGTGACCAGTGAAGGAAGAAAAGCTTTTTTCCTTCACTGACCACTGGTCACTGGCCACTGATCACTGATTTCCTGGGTTCCTAAGAGATCAAGACGTCTCGTAGCCCGTGAACGGCTACAGGAAGAAGGAATTGCGCCATGGGGAGTGACCGTAGCCTCCTTCACCTGAAACGACCCTGCCGTTCTTGGTGTCTTGGTCGGCAAATTGCCAACCCTCGTACATTCCACGGCAGGACGCGCTTGTTTTGGGGCTAGGAGCCTGCCGCGGGTAGGCATTTGGGCTGCGGGATGGGTCCGAACGATCTCTTCGTTGCTCGGGCGTGGCGTAGGACAAGGGTACGCGTAGCGCCCTCACGCCTCGATCTCGGCCGAAATCGCTCGCGCCCGCCTGCGAAGCACCCTATCCACGGGCTGCTAGACCCAAAACAAGCGAGAACCGTCGAGCGAGACGAAGCCAGAAGCCCGCCGGCGAGGCGCGACGACGACAGCGTAGCCTTGCGCTACGCCGAGGGTGAGGCAGACAGGATG
>JACQVV010000552.1 GCA_016209595.1 Planctomycetota bacterium | reverse complement strand
CTCCTCGCCAGCATCACCTTGAACGTGACGACCCTGCGACGCGCCGAGGTAGCACGTAGAGTACGGGCCACGGCCGCCTGAACGAGTCCGCCGCTTTCGCGACTGCGGATCGTAGGAGGGCTCCGCCTAGCGACGGGGTCCGAAGGAGCTCACCTCCCATCCTTGGTGCAAAAAAGCCCCCGTGCCCGTCACATCAGCGACATGAGACCATCGGCGGTGGGGTCCGTACGCTCCACCGGGGGGCACAGCGCAACAACCTCCGGAGAGAAGCTCGCACGATCAGACGAGCGGAGTTCCTGTTCACGGGCTTCCTCGGGCGACCCGCATCGACCCTGTCCTGGGGCAAGGTGGTGTCATGCCCTACGCCTCCTCCCACTCGCGCCGCGTCACCCCGGCCTGCTGGAGGATGCGCGCGAGGAGCCCCACCCCGATGTCGCGACCATGGGGGTTCGGGATCGCGACCGTCAGCGTGCCGCGGACCATGAACTCGTGACGTCCGCCCGAGTAGGGGCCCTCGAACCCGAGCCGCCGCAGGGTCGCGATGAGAACCCGCCGGGAGACGGGCCCCCACGGCGGCATTCAGACCGCCTTCCGCACCCGGACCCGGACGCCGTCGATGGCGGGGACCCGGAGGCCGCGGGCGACCCGGACCAGGACCCACTCCTCGACGACCTCGGCTAGTTGCGCGCGGCAGGCCTCGACCGTGTCGGCGTGCGCGATCACCCCGCGAAGTCCAGGGACCATCGCGCAGACGCTCCCGTCTTCCAGGATCTCGTACTTCGCGCGGCGCAGGGCGCGGTCGACGTAGTCTCGAAGCATGGCGAGCCTCGCTACCGCCGGCGCCGGCCGGACTCGACCTTGTGTCGGTCGAGCAGCTCGGCCTGCCGCCTCGCCCCGGACAGACTGAAATGCGTCTCGATGAAGAGCCCATTCGACAGCTGGCGTTGGCTGAAGAAGGGCCGTGCATGCTTGTGCACGGGCTCCGGGGAGACGAGGTAGCGCGCGGGCCCACTCTCGATCCTGTCCGACGACGCAAGACGCCCTTCCCGAATCGCACGCTCTCCCGCCGCAAGCAGGATGTCTGCCGCTGACCCTGCCCGAATCCCCCCCGAAACGTCGCCCCCTCCATGCCCGTCCGCATCGGTTTGGGACAAGGCGGTCGGCCTCGACTGAGCGCAAAGGATCTCGCGCACCCTCTGGTCGACGAAGTCTTCCAGGAATCCTTCATAGGGCGATCTCGTCGCCATGTCATCCAGGCGAGGCCGCAGCAGATCGACGAGCGACCCGATCAGATCGGTCGGTTCCTCGATAAGTTCGTCCCACTTCTCCGCAACCTCGTCCTGCAGCTTGACGAACTGATCGATGTCGCGAACCCTGGAATACTCGATAAACGAGAACCGTCTGACGGCGTCCCGGATCGTCTGGTCGGAGACCAGCGTCTGCCAGAGAATCCGACCCCGAAGATCCGTTCCCTCTTGGAATGAGCGGGCGAGGAGCCACATCTGGCCGTTCGTCGCTACGCACAGCGGGATCCCCTTGGCGGACGCGTATCGGTGGGCCTGCTCGAGGGCCCCTGGCTGGGCCACGTCGCTGCCGAGGTTCTTGACCTCGATCGTGAGTATCGGGCGCCCCCCACTCATGAGCGTGTAATCTGGACTACCAACGTCGGACCGGCCCTCGGGAACCACGGCGTTCGGGTCCTCGGTATCCCACCCGAGCGTGCGGAGGATCGGATCGATGACCTGTTGGCGAACGGCCGCCTCGTTCCGCACGTAGAGGTCCCGATGTCTCTGGAGCTTTTCGGCAACCTTTTCCAAGGTTTCGGTCAGGCGCGAGATCGCGGTTGCGTCCATCGGTGTCAGAATGTACCGCTTGCCCCCGGTGAGAGCAACGGACATGGATAGCGCCGAAGACCGCCTCCTCGAGTGGCTCGCCCGCCGAGCCGGAGCCTCGGCGGCGGCGCCCGAGCTCCAGATCGGCATCGGGGACGACGCGGCGGTCCTCGCCCTGGCGGGGAGGTGGGTCGCGACGACCGACGCCGTGGTCGAGGGGGTCGATTTCGTCCGGCCCGGCGCTTCCTGGCGCGACGTCGGTTACAAGGCGATGGCGGTGAACCTCTCCGATGTGGCGGCCATGGGGTGCAGGCCGCGCTTCGCTCTGGACGTTCTCGCCCTTGGGCCGGGCGCGAGCGAAGAGGACGCCCGCGAGATCGTCCTGGGGATAGAGGAGGCCGCCGCGCCGTTCGGCGTGGTCCTCGCCGGCGGAGATATCTCGGCCTCTCCCGGTCCCACGATGGTCGTGGTCGTGCTCCTTGGAGAGGACGTCTGCGGCAGAACGCTCACGCGCTCGGGGGCCTCCTCCGGCGACGAGATCTGGGCGACCGGGGCCTTCGGGGGCTCCATCCTCTCCCGCCATCTCCGCCCCGCCCCACGGGTCGATTTCGCCCTCGCCCTCAACCGCCGCGCTCCCGTGACCGCCGCGATCGACGTCTCCGACGGCCTCGCCAAGGACCTTTCGCGCCTCGCGGCGGCGAGCCGAGTCGGGGCGCGGATCGAGGAGGCCCTCGTCCCGGTTCACCCCGACGCTCTGGCGCTCGCCGCACGGACCGGGAAGACTCCGCTCGAACACGCGCTCGGGGACGGCGAGGATTTCGAACTCCTCTTCGTCGTGCGCCCCGGCTTCGAGGAGCTCGTGGTCCAGATTGGCCGGGAGACCTCGACCCCCGTCCGGCGGATCGGCCTCGCGACCGACACGGCCGGAACCGGCGCCGGGCTCTCGATCGTGTGCATGGACGGCAACGTCGAGCCCCTGTCCCCCGCCGGATATTCGCACGACTGGACGCGCTCCCGGTGATCCGGGTCGTCCGCGGCACGGATTCGCGCGAGGAAACGATCGCACTCGGCCGCGCCCTGGGCGAGCGACTCCGGGGAGGCGAGATCCTCTCACTCGTCGGTTCGCTCGGCGCGGGGAAGACCCAGTTTGTGAAGGGACTCGCCGCAGGCCTCGGGGTCCCCGACGCCGACCGGACCGTGACCTCCCCCACCTTCGTTCTCCTGGCAATCCACCACGGGCGGCTCCCCCTCTACCACTTCGACGCCTACCGCCTCTCCGGTGCCGAGGACTTCGAATGGACGTTTGGCGGGGACTTCCTCTCCGCCGGAGGAGTCGCCGCGATCGAGTGGGCCGACCGCGTCGCCGGATTCCTGCCCGGGGACGCCCTGGAGATCGCCTTTCGGGTCACGAGCGAATACGAAAGGGAGATCGAAATCGCCGGGAACGACCGCTGGGCCGGGATTCTCGCCGGAATTTGACCCGAAACCCCGCCCGGGGAAGCGGGTTCATCGGATGGTGGCCGGTGAGACGTGCGGGCCGGCGAATGTTTTCTTGGATCCCCTTATGCGAGGGAACTGCCATGCGACGCGAGTTCTGCTGGACGATGCCGTTTCTTGCCATGTGGGTAGGGCTCTCCCTTGTGCCGCTTGCCTTTGCCTCGGACGACGGTTTCGATCCCGAGATCGTCGACGTGGACACGGTCGGTGCGGTCATCCCGCTCGTCACGGTGGAGAGCCAGAACCGGCTCTACCTTCTCTTTCCCGTGCGCGGCTTGAGGGTCTTCGACGTCTCGGACCGGGAGAATCCGGTTCTCGTGGGCAAGCTCCCCGGCCACCTTCCGGGGAGCCACGAGTTCCGGTTCCGGGACATGGCGGTGGACAAGGACGTCGTCTACATGGCCGGCCGGGGAACGGTCGAGGCGGACGGGGCGTACGAGCCCGTATCGGTCCTGATCTATGATCTCTCCGATCCCGCCAACCCGGAGCGCCTGGGGTATGTCTCCGGGAACGGTTCCCGCGGAATCGACGTGGAGGGCGACCGTCTCTTCCTCACGCTCTTCCCGCGCGGCCTCGCGGTCTACGAGTGGGACGGCGAGAGCGACCCCTCGCTCGTCGCCCTCGACCCCGCGCCCAGGGCGAAGGGAATCATGGAGGACAAGGACCGCCTCTACGTCGGCGGCCACCACAAGTTCGGCGTCTACGACGTCAAGAAGCAGGAGCTCGCCCTCCTCGGGGCGACCGCGATCGGCGGGCCTGGGAGGCGAATCGAGGTCGATCACGACACCGCCTACGTGAGCGCGCTCTGGGGGGGTCTCCGGATCGTCGACGTCAAGGACCCGTCGAGCCCCGCCGAAGTCTCGTCGTTCGTGAGCGAGTCGGGCTGGTGCTGGGATTCTTGCGTCCGCGGCCACGACCTCTTCCTCGCCTACGGCCGGCGCCCCGCTTCCTTCGTCATCCTGGACGTCCTCCACCCTGAGGAACCCGAGATCGCCGCCGAGCTCGCGCTCTCGCCCGACACCGCGGCCCTCTCGCTCGACGTCCATGGAGATCACGCGTGGGTCTCGAGCCGGCTTGCGCTCCCCCGGACCGGGACCGGCTTCCGGCCGGCGAGACTCCACACTCTTCGCCTCCACGGGAACGGCGGAGAGGAGGGCTAGTCCCGTGCGCGCAGCCCGCCGGATCCTGTGCGGTCTATTCCCGCTCGTCTCTCTGGCGGGCCTCGCCGTCCTCGTCCTCGCGCCCGAGAATCGTGGAGGGACCCAACCCTCCGCTGACGCGGTCCCCGAGGAGACTCTTCTCAGTACTTCGAAGGAGGGGGGAGCGCCGGGCTCCCCCCCGGAGCCCTCCCGCGAAGCCGGCAGCGGCCGAGCCGCCGGCGCCGAGGCCGTGTCCGCGGTCGCGCACGTGGGCTCCGGGACTGCCACGGCGCGACCCCGCGGCCAGGAGGAGCTCGCCCTCGCGCGTCCGGCGGCGCCGGAGGTCAGGGAAAGCGCCCTCCTCGCTCTCTTCGACAACGCGCTCGGCGAGGGGGCCCCGGACGAGGAGTCGCTCGAGGCGATCGAGGCCCAGGAGAGAGCCGAGGCGGCCCTTGAATCGCTCCGCGACCCATCGCTCGCGCCGATCCTCGCGAGGATCGCCAAGGATCACCCGAACGCCGGACACCGGACGCTCGCGGCCGACGTCCTCGCCGATCTCGAGCCCGCGTCCGCCCGAGCGATCTCGGAGGAGATGCTCCGGACCGAGAGCGACGCCGGAGCGCGCCAGTTCGCGGCGTCCCTGCTCGCCAACCTCGCGCCGGGATCCGAAGGCCTCGCGGCCCTGCGCGAGGCTCTGGCCCGGGACTCTTCGACCGCCGTCCGGGAGACCGCCGCGCTCTCTCTCGCCCGGCTCCTCGGGAAGGACGCCCTCCCCGACCTGCGTGAAGCGAGCGCGCTCGAGAGCTCGCCCTCGGTCCGGCGGACGATCGAGATGGCGATCTCGCTCGCCGGGAACTGACCGGCGCCCCTCGACCCGAGGCTAGGGATACCCGGGCAGGTACATGGAACCGCTGTGGTCGTGGAATGGCGCATATTCGACCAGATCGGCGCGTGTCCACTTCCCGTCCAGGTATGTCAACCATCGCTCCCTGGAGGGAAGCAGCGCCACGAACGCTTGTGGACTCGACTCCGATCGGGCTGGAGAGGAGGACTCGATCCCGGCGAACCGGGTCACCTCGTTCCGGGCTTCGATCCTCGCGTATACGTCCACGGTCGGTTCGCCCTCATGCCGGATTCGAATCGCGAGAATCGTGAACGGTCCTGCGCTCAGGACCAGGCGGTCGTCTGTAGTCGAGGTCCAGAGATCGCCGTTCATGTAGATGGAGAAGTCGGGCAGCACCGTGAGCCGGTCCAGCCAGGGGTGATCCCGATAGGCGATATCGAACCATCCCCCCCCGTGCGGGACCCGCAAGACGGTCTTGTCCGCGAGGGAAAGTTCGTGGTAGGTGCCTGAGCATCCGGACACGCAGAGGCAGGTCGCCACCGCGAGGACAAGGACGGATCTCCGCGATCGAATCCACATGGCCGCAATCCTCCCCCTAGCTATTCCAGATGAAACTCGCCGTCGTGGGTGACGGACCTTCGCGTCGCCTCATCGGTTGAGACAAACCGGGCTACGCTTCCAGGCCCTTCGGGTGGCGCATGCGGAGCATCGCGAGGGTGGGCTTCCGGGACCGGCGGCCGAGGCGGTCGTAGACCCAGGGCACGACCGCGGCGACGGCATCGTCCGTCTCCATTTCCAGGGTGCAGCCCGCCGCGCTGGGGTGGCCGCCGCCCCCGAGCTCCCGCGCGAGGATCGAGACGTCAGGATCGCCCTCGCTCCGGAAGCTCACCTTGGTCTTGCCGGGCTCGTCGAACTCGCGAAAAAGGATGCCGAGGTCGACTCCGTCCACCGAGAGCGGGATCGTCACGAGGTCGAGCGCGTCGGTGATCGAGACTCCGGCGTCGTCGCACATCTCGCGGGTGAGCGTGGCCCAGGCGAGCGAGGCCTCTTCGTCGACGTGGAGCTCGGTGATGAGGCGGGCCTGGAGGCGGAGCTTCCCGACCGACCGGGAGCGATAGAGGTAGCGCGAGATCTCCGCCGGGTCTGCCCCGCACTCGATCAGGCGGCTCGCGTGCCGGTGGCACCGGGGGGACGTGTTGGCGAAAGTGAAGTTGCCGGTGTCGGTGAGGATGCCTGTGTAGAGGCAGGTGGCGAGTTCTGGTCCGATCGGCACGCCCGCGTGATCGGCGAGTTCCAGGAGGAGCTCGCCCGTGCTCGACGCCTTCGGGTCGATCCAGTTCACGTCCCCGAACTGGTCGTTGGAGATGTGGTGGTCGATGTTGACCACCGTCCCGCACTCGATCCGCCCCACGAAGTCGCCGAGGCGGTTCTTTCGGCCGCAGTCGAGGGCCACGAGGACCGGGAACGGAGCGTAGGAATCGCCGTTGTAGAGGTGGATCCTCTCGATCCCGGGTAGGAAGCGGTAGGGGTCGGGGTACGGGCTCTGGTTGACGATCGAGATCTCCGCGCCGGAGCTCCGGAGGATCCAGTCGAGCGCGAGCTCGGAGCTGATCGCGTCGCCGTCGGGGTTGAGGTGTGTGGACACAAGGAGGCGCCGGGCGCCCCGAAGCGCCTCCCAGACCCGCTCGACCCCGTGCATCGGCGTGACGTTTCCCGAAGATCTAAAAAGGGCAATCTTATACGCCAGGAACGACACCTGCGCAAACGGGAAATCCAGTCCGGGCCTTGAGAGGCGGGTTGGTGTTACTCTGTAGCCGATTTCCCCACCCCGAAGCCTGAAGCCTGAAGGCTGAAGCCCGGAATGAGTTGGATCCGCGCGGAGGAAGCGAGTCTCGGGACGATTCTCGCCAATCCCGTCACGAATCGCGAGGGAACGGTCCTCCTCGCGGCTGGCGCGATCCTCACCCGGGAAGCGCTCCGGGTCCTGCGCATCTGGGGAATCGACCATGTCGAAATCCAGGCCGGAGTCCGGAGCCTGGGGGCCGGAGGGCGGGAGGAGGAGGAATCGGGATCGAGCTCGGGCCGGCAGAAAGAGAGTCACGCGGGGACGAGGGAGCTCGCCGCACTCCTGGCCGAGGTGGCGGAGAGGTTTCGCCCGCACGGAGCCGATCCCACGCTCCGCGCGTTGCACGAGGCCGTGCGGCGACACCTTTCGAGGAAGACCACGCGTGACCGCGCCGGCTGATCTCTGGAGGAGCCTGGAGGCGACGGAGAGCCTTCCGTCGCTGCCGGCCGTCTACGAACGGGTCGCCCGGCTAGCCAACGATCCAGGCTCGAACGCCGCGACGATCGCCGAGGTCGTCTGCGCGGACCTCGCGCTGTCAGGACGCCTCCTCAAGCTCGTCAACTCCTCGATCTACGGCTTTCCGCGAGAGATCTCGACGATCACCCGGGCGATCGTCGTCCTGGGATTCGACGCGCTCCGGCAGCTCGTGCTGGCCGCCTGCGCGGTCGATCTCTTCCCGCCTGCACCCGCGGCCCGCCTCGACCTCGGCGCCTTCTGGGAACACTCGCTCTCGACGGGGCTCCTGGCCAAGTCGATCGCCGTTTACCGCCGGGACGAAGAAGCCGAGGAGGCCTTCGTGGGGGGCCTCCTCCACGACGTGGGCAAGCTTGTCCTGGCCCGGCACGAACCGGGGCGGTACGGAGAGGTCGTGGAACGTCACGCGTCCCGCGGGACCACCCTCGCCCAGGAAGAGCGGGAGGCCTTCGGAGCGGACCACGCCCAGGTCGGCGGGTTCCTCCTCGAGCGCTGGCGGCTCCCCCCCCGCCTCGTTGCTCTCGTATCCTGCCACCATCGTCCCTGGGAGGCGGCAGGCGCGGCCGAGCGCGCGACCGCCGTCCAGCTCGCCGACGCGCTCTCGATCGCGCTGGGCTGGGGGAACGGCGGCGATCGCTGGGTTGCGCCCGTCGAAGGCGGGGCGCTCGAGCGCCTGCGGCTCGCCGGGACCGACCTTGACCCCATCCTCGCGGCGGTCGAGCGGGAATATGAGGAGACGAAGTCGATCTTCCGGCCGGGGAGGATGGCGAGTTGATACGACTTTGGATCGTGGTCTGGAGCACACCTCAAAATCGAACTTCGAACGTCGAACTTCGAACGCCGAACTTCGAAGTTCGACGTTCGAAGTTCGACGTTCAGAGTTCAGCGTTCGATGTTCCCCGGCGCAGGGCGGATCCTCAGCTGAAACAGATCGTGGCATGAGCGAGCCCGACGCGCGCGACCGCTACGTGGCGCGGCTCGAGGAACGCGTCCGGGAGCTCGAGGGGAGCCACAGCCAGCTCGTCGAGGCCTTCCGCCAGATCGACTCGCTCGCCTACCTCCGCCGCCGCCTGGGGGCCGGGCTGGACGAGTCGAGCCTCCTGGAAAGCCTCCTCTCCGACCTCTCCCAGCTCTTTCGCGTGGGATCCTCGGCGGTCTATCTCGTGGACGGGACTTCGAAGGCCTTCGAACCGTGCCTCGTCTCCCCCGCGTCGTCGGCCTCCGGACTCCGCGAGGAGGTCGAGCGCCAGATCGAGGAGGGGATCTTCGCCTGGTCCCTCAAGAGGTCCGGGCCGACCGCGGTCGCCCCTCTGGTCCTCCCGGCCGAGCGCCCGGGGTCGCCGACGCTCCTCCTCGCGCCGCTCGCGACGGGCCGCGAAACGCTCGGCATGACCGTGCTCGTGGTGGACGAGCGGGAGAGCGAACTCGACCAGGGGAGGCTCACCTTCTTCTCGATCCTGGCCAAGCTCTACTCCTTCGCCCTGGAGAACGCCCGCCTCCACTCCGAACTGCGCGAGCACAACGCGCGCCTGGAGGAGGAGGTCCGCCGCCGGTCGGAGGAAATCCGGCATGCCCACGAGGAGCTCGCCGCCCAGCATGCGAAGCTCCGCCGGGCCTACGAGGATCTCCAGGAATTCGACCGGATGAAGGACGACTTCCTGACGCTCGTCTCCCACGAGCTCCGCACCCCGCTCGCGGGGATGCTCGGCCACGTCCAGGCCCTCCTGGATGGGCTCGCCGGGACCCCCGAGGAGCGGGACGGGTTCCTCCGGACTGTGATCCGGGAGGGCGAGAGGCTCCAGCGGCTCGTCACCGACCTCCTGGATCTGTCCAAGATGGAGGCCGGAAAGATGAAGTTCCGGTTCGACGAGATCCCGGTCGAGGATCCCGTCCGCTGGGCGATCTCGGCCATGACCGCCGCCGCCGCGCGGCGCGGGATCCGGGTACACCCGCCAGGAGCGGGAGTCCACTACGTCCGTGGCGACTTCGACCGCCTCACCCAGGTCGTGACGAACATCCTCGACAACGCGATCAAGTTCACTGAGCCAGGAGGCGAGGTGCGGATCGAGGTCGAGGACCTCGAGGAGAAGGTCCAGGTCTCGATCGAGGACACGGGCATGGGAATCGCGCCCGGGGACCTCCACAAGGTCTTCAGCAAGTTCGAGCAGGCGGAGGTCGCCGCCCATCACTCCAAGGGAACGGGCCTGGGCATGCCGATCTCCAAGTCGATCGTCCAGGCTCACGGCGGCGAGATCTGGGTGGAGAGCGAGGTCGGGAAGGGGAGCGCCTTCCGTTTCACTCTGCCCCGGCCCGAGGGAACGAACCCGTGAACGAGCCCGGCGCGCGCACCGTCCTCGTCGCGGAGGACGACGAAAGGCTCCGCAAGCTCCACGAGCAGTCGCTCAAACGGGCGGGCTTCCGGATCCTCCTCGCCTCCAACGGCCACCAGGCCCTCTCGATGGCTCGGCGGGAGCGGCCGGACGCCATCCTCCTCGACGTCCGGATGCCCGTCCTCTCCGGCTACGAGGTCGCCCGCCTCCTCAAGTTCGACGACCGGTACCGGTCGATCCCTATCCTCATGCTCTCCGCGCAGGGCGCGACCGCCGACGAGAAGCTGGGCTACGAGACGGGAGCGGATCGCTACCTCATCAAGCCGATGCCGTACGAGAAGCTCGTCTCGGAGATCCACAGCGTCCTCGGAGAAGATCGGTGAAACCCCCGGAAGGGCGCGAGACGCGGCTCGTCCGCAGGATCGAGACGGAGGGGCTGGTCGCGAAGGCCGACATCGAACGCGCCCAGACCCACGCGACCGAGCGCGGGATCGGGCTTCGCACGGCCCTGGTCGAGCTCGGCCTCGTCGCGTCCTCCGAGATCCTGCGAACCCTCGAGGAGACCTATCAGATCCCATCGGTCTCGCTCCCCCACTACGAAATCGACCCGCGAGCCCTGGCAGCGGTGCCGGCGGAGCTCGCCCGACACTACGAGGTCGTCCCCCTCTTCCGGATCGGCGAGACCGTCACCGTGGCCCTGGCGGACCCTCTCGCCTACTGGGTCCTCGAGGACCTGGAGGTGAAGACGGGCCTCAAGGTGAAGCCCGCCATCGCCGAGGAGGCGGAAATCGGGCCCGCCCTGGAGCGCGCCTACGGCCCCGCCACGGAGAAGATCGGCCCCCCTCCCGCCGCTCCGGACGACCGCGAGTACGAGGAACGGGTTCAGACCGTCCAGACCGAGGACGAGACGATCTCGCTCGCGGACCTCGCGGCGGAGAGCGAGGACGTCTCGGTCGTCCGCACCGTTCAGTCGATCCTCGGGCGCGCCATCGAGTGCCGCGCGAGCGACATCCACCTCGAGCCCTGCGAGGACCGGCTCCGCGTCCGCTACCGCGTGGACGGGTATCTGCAGGACGTCGGCGTCTACCCTCCCGAGCTCCGGCAGCCCGTCGCCAGCCGCGTCAAGATCCTCGCGCGCCTCGACATCGCGGACAAGCGGCGCCCGCATGACGGCCGCTTCAAGATGAAGCTGGGCGAGCGCCGTTGCGACATCCGGGTCTCGACCCTCCCCACGCCCTTCGGGGAGAAGGTCGTGCTCCGGCTTCTCGACCCGGAGACGCACCGCTACGGCCTCGACGATCTGGGGTTCGCGCCCGACACGCTGGCCCGCTTCCGGGAGATCTGCCAGATCCCCTACGGGATCGTTCTCGTCACCGGCCCGACCGG
>JACQVV010000551.1 GCA_016209595.1 Planctomycetota bacterium | reverse complement strand
CGACTCCGTGTACGATATCGTGTACGTGGACGAGAGCAAACCCAAACGTTGATTTTCTGTTGTTGGGGGGGGGATTGTCCCCCGCCGCGTCCGGGCCGGGACAAGCCCGGCCCCTACATTCGGATGTCGGTTGCCGGAGTTCCTCCCAGGCGAGGTTCTCGACCGCTCCTCGATCCTTCAAGAATCCGCGATTCTCCGCTTCCAATCAAAAAGGGGCGCCGAACCTCGCGGATCGGCGCCCCTTGTCTCTTGAGCGAAGGCGGGAGGGACTACTTCTCCTGCTGCCCCTCCTCTTGCCTCTCCTGCGCTTCGTCCTCCTGCTTCTCCTCGGCGCCTTCTTCCTTCTCGTCCTCAGGGCTAGCCTCGGGGACGATCCGGTAGACCTTACCGTCGAGGAGGACGACAACCGACTCGCCCACCGCGAGGTACTTGCCCAGAGCGGGGACCTGCCGGACGAGCTCGAAGTACTCGGGGCTCATGAAGGTGACCTTGGTCTCTTCGACCTTCTTCTCGGCGTCGAAGGTCGAGTCAACCCAGGCCGCGTCGCGCCAGTAGAAGGTCTTGCCCTCGACGCTCTTGATCAGGCGGTCGAGTCCGGCCTCCTGCTCGGCCTTCTGGTCGGCCTGCTGTCCTTCCTTGAGTTCCTTCAGCCTCATCGAGTACTCCACGGCCTTCTTCCCGGCCTCCTCGTCCTTGGCGCCGAAGCCTCCGGACTTCTCGAAGAACTCGCGGAGCTTCTCGGCGTCCTCGGGAGCCGGGGCTTCGCCTCCCTTGTCCGCCTCGTCGTGGTCGTGGAACTCGCCGTCCCCGCCCGGCGGGGCGGCTTCCTCGCCGGGAGCCATGCGCCGCAGAGCGAAGGCCCCGAGCCGGCCGCGATCCTCGCCGGTCGCCGGGATGTCGCCGGGCTCCATCCCTTCCTCGAGGATCAGGAACGACGTGTACGGGGTGACGATCCCGTACTGTTTCCCGAGCCGGACGATCTCATCCTTGAGCTCGTCCGACTCGCCGTGGAGGCGGATCTCGTCGAGAAGGAAACCGACCTTCCGCCGCGCCCAGAGGCGAGGCAGGAACTCGTTCTTTGCCTCGACCGCCGCAAAGCTCGCCTCGTAGACGAACTCCCGCGCCTCGGTGCCGACCTTTCCCGCGAGCCGGATCGCGACGTCTCCCTCGCCCGAGTAGCGCCCGAAGAGAACGAGCTGGGTTCCCTTGAAGAGGTCCGGGAGCTTCTTGGGATAGAGGTCGTGGATCTTCATGCCGCCTTCGAAGGAGAGGGCGAGGTCGGCGAGCACGGGGCTCGCGACCTTCTCGTAGAAGGAGGCGACCTGGGTGCCGATGTCGTCCTTCTCGCCCACGTAGGTCTGCGTCCCGTGGTTCTCCTCGGCGATCTTGTCGAGGAGGTGGGCGTCGAGGTCGTCGCCCACGCCGAAGACGAACACGCGGGCCGCGTCCACATTGAGCTCCCGCGCTTTGGCAAGGATCTTCGCCGGTTCGCGCTCGCTGATCGTGGGCTTCCCGTCGGTGAGGTAGATGACGATCGGGAGCCGGCCCGGCTCGGCCCGGGACTTGAGGGCCTCGGCGAGCGAGTCGTGGATGTTCGTCCCGCCTCGCGCCTCGATCCCAGCGACGAATTCCTTGGCCTTCGCCACGTTTTCCTGTGTCGCAGGCACGAGCTCGCCTGTCCCCGCCTCGACGTCAGTGGAGAAGCGGATGATCCGGAAGCGGTCCTGCGGGTTCAGGTGCTCCAGGCAGTGGACGAGGGCCTTCTTCGCCTGCTCCATCTTGGGCCCGAGCATGCTGCCCGAGCTGTCCACCACGAGCGTGAAGTCCTTCGGCTGGATCTCGTCGGGAGCGTACTCCTCCTTCGGCGAGATCATGACCAGGAAGTAGCCGTCCTCACCCGCGGGCCGGTGGTTTAGGACCGCGAGGCCAAAGTCCTTCTTCGAAACCTGGTAGTAGAGGCGGAAGTCGCTGTCGGGGACGAGCTTCTCCCCCTCGAAGACGACGGTCGCCTTGTGGTCGCCCTCGCGGACGACCTCGACGGCGTGCGACGGCGAGTAGACCGATTTCAGAGGGATGTCCGATTCGAGCGAGATCCGCACCGAGACGTTCTCGAGCGGCTGCTTCGAGAACTTCGAGGAGTTGAGCGGGTAGTCGTAGACGGTGACCCCGCTCTCGGTCGCGAGCTCCTGCGCGTACTGGATGCGGAACCGAATGTCTCCCTGCGCGGGAATGGGGAAGACCCGCGCCCGGATCATCCGCCTCCCCGCGTACTCCAGGAGCCCCGGGTCACGCCGGCTCGCGACGATCGACTCGTAGATCTCGCGCGCCTTCGTGGCGTCGAGAACCTCCCCCTCGATCTCCTTGCCGTCCATCCACATCGTGAACCGACCGATCGCCGCGGTGTCCGGGAGGGGGAAGACATAGGTCCCCTCGAGCTGCATCGCGTTCGGGTTGTGGAAGACCTGGTCGATCGTCGTCTCGGCCACGCTCTGCCGGATCGCGACCTCGACCGCGTGGTGGCGGATGAAGACGTTCTGGAACGGGACCGGGTTGGGGACCGGCTGCGGCATGGGGGGGATCTCGTCGATGACGATCCCTTGGCTCCAGGCAGGCGCGGTCAGGACGCAGGCGGCGACGGCCGCCCAGAGGCTTTTTCTTGCGCGGTACACCTGTTTCTCCTCCTCGACTGTCGGTTGCTATTCCTTCTTCTCTTCCGTCTTCTCGGCCGCGACGATCCGGTAGACCTTCCCTTCGAGCACCACGACCGCGGACTCGCCCACGGCGAGGTACTTCGCGAGCGCGGGGACGCCCCGGACGAGCTCGAAGTACTCTGCGGTGAGGAACGTCACCTTCACCTCCTCGAGCTTCTTCTCGGCGTCGAACGACGCGTCGGTCCAGGCGCCGTCCCTGAAGTAGAACGTCTTGTCCTCGATCTTCCGGATGACCCGGTCGAGGCCGGCCTCCTTCTCCTTCGAGTCGTCGAGCGAGTCGGCCTTCTTGAGCTCGTCGAGGCGCTTCGAGTTCTCGACCGCGTCGCGACCCTCCGACTCCCTCATCACGCCGTCGCCGCCCAGCTGGCGCGCGTAGGACTCGAGGTTCTTCCTCTCCTCCTCGCCGAGCTGGGGGGCCTCGGGGGCCTTGGAAGCGTCCTCGGAGCGCCCAGGCTCGCCAGCCGGCCCCGGAGCGCCGCCGCCGCTTCCCCCTTCGAGCCCGCCGCGCCAGACGCCGGGCTCCATCGGTCGATCGGCGTTCGGCGGGAGCGCCGTCGTCGGATCCATCCCTTCCTCCAGGACGAGGAAGGACGTGTACGGCGTCACGATCCCGTGCTGCTTCCCCAGCCGCACGATCTCGTCCTTGAGCTCGTCCGACTCGCCGTGGAGCCGGATCTCGTCGAGCAGATAGGCGACCTTCCGGCGAGCCCAGAGCCGGGGCAGGAACTCATTTCTGGCCTCGGTCGCCCCGAACGTCGCCTCGTAGACGAACTCGCGGGCCTGCGCCCCGATCTTCCCGGCGAGCCGGATCGCGACGTCCCCCTCGCCCGAGTAGCGCCCGAAGAGGACGAGCTGCGTTCCCTTGAAGAGGTCAGGGAGCTTCTTGGGATAGAGATCGGAGATCTTGACCCCTCCCTCGAAGGAGAGAGCGAGATCGGAGAGGACCGGGCTCGAGACCTTCTCGTAGAACGATCCCACCTGCGTGTCGATGTCGTCCTTGTCCCCGACATAGCTCCGGGCGCCGCGGTGTTTCTCGGCGATGAGGTCGAGGAGGTGCGTGTTGAGGTCGTCGCCCACGCCGAAGACGAAGATGCGGGCGCCATTCCGGTTGAGCTCGCCCACCTTGTCGAGGATCTTCCCCGGCTCGCGCTCGCTGATCGTCGGCTTGCCGTCGGTCATGAAGATGACGAGCGGGAGCCGTCCGGGCGCGCTCTGGACTTTCAGGGCCTCGGCGAGCGAGTCGTGGATGTTCGTCCCGCCCCGGGCCTCCATCGCCGCGACGAACTCCTTCGCCTTCGCCACGTTCTCGGGGCTCGCCGGGACGAGCTCCGGCGAGGAGACCTCGACGTCGGTCGAGAAGCGCACGATCCGGAACCGGTCCTGCGCGTTCAGGTTCGAAAGGCAGTAGACGAGCGCCTTCTTCGCCTGGTCCATCTTGGGACCCAACATCGACCCCGACGTGTCGACGACGAGCGTGAAGTCCTTCGGCTGGATTTCCTCGGGCGCGTACTCCTCCTTGGGGGAGATCATGACCAGGAAGTAGCCGTCCTCGCCTGCAGGCCGGTGGGAGAGGACCGCGAGGCCGAAGTCCTTCTTCGAGACCTGGTAGTAGAGGCGGAAGTCGACGTCCGGGACGATCTTCTCGCCCTCGTAGACGATCGACGCCTTGTGGTCGCCCTCGCGGACGACCTCGACGGCGTGCGTCGGGGAGTAGACCGACTTCAAGGGGATGTCCGACTCCAACGAGACCCGCACCGAGACGTTCTCGAGCGGCTGCTTCGAGAACTTCGAGGAGTTCAAAGGGTAGGCGTAGACCGTGACGCCGCCCTCGGTCTCGAGCTCCTGCGCGTACCGGATGCGGATGCGGACGTCGCCCTGTGCCGGGATCGGGAACACGCGGGCCTGGATCATCTTGCGGCCCACGTATTCGAGGAGGCCCGGATCGCGGCGGCTCTGGACGATCGATTCGTAGATCCCGCGCGCCTTCTCCGCGTCGAGGACCTCCCCCTCGATCTCCTTGCCGTCCATCCACATGCTGAACTTCCCGATCGCCGCGGTTTCCGGGAGCGGGAAGACGTAGGTCCCCTCGAGCTGCATGGCGTTCGGGTTGTGGAAGACCTGGTCGATCGTCGTCTCGGCCACCCCCTGCCGGATCGTCGTCTCGACTCCGTGGTTCTGGATGAAGACGTTCTGGAACGGCTGCGGGTTCGGGACCGGTTCAGGCCCCGGCCAGGGCGGGTTCTCGACGACGATCCCCTGGGCGAGGGCGGCCGGGGCGAGAGCGAGAACGGCCAGGGCCACGAGCGGGAGGCGACGGATCATGGACGCTTTCTCCTTGGGGTGGGATGACGATCGTCCCTTAGACGCGGATGGGACTCCAGAAGTTTCTCGAACTCCCGGGCCGCCCATCGAGCGTTTACAATCCGGACGTGGAGAACGTCGAAGAACGCCGTTTCCTCGTGCGGGCGGCCGGGAAGCTCGGGCTCCTCGATCCTGCGGCCGTGGAATCCGCTTTCCTCCAGGCCGGGGAGGGGTCTGGAGGGCCGATCCACTGGGCGATCCGGGAGGGGATCCTCCCGCGCGCCGTTCTTCGCGCCTTCCTTAATGAGGTCTTCCTGCGCGGGGCCGTCGCGGCCGGGCTCGTCGCCGAGGACGAGGCGCGCCGGCTCGTGGAGATGGCCGGAGAAGAGGCGGCTCATCTCGAACCTACCCGCCTGACGCAGCGCGTCACGCGCGGTGCCAGTCCCATGGATCTCACGCAGGTCGAGCCTCTTCCAGCCCCGCCGGGACCGACGACCGCCCCCACCTGGCTCGCCGGCTACAAGATCGTCCGGCACATCGGCCGCGGCGGCATGGCGGAGGTCTACCTTGGAGAGCGCGAAGGCACGCGCTATGCCGTGAAGATCCTGCTCCAGGAGGTTGCCGCCCGCCCGGAGTACATCCGGCGATTCGAACGCGAGGCGGAACTCTCCCGCAGGCTCGACCATCCGAACATCGTCCGCGTCAAGAGCTCCGGCGTGGAGAGAGGGCTCGCCTACCTCGTCCTGGAGTACGTCGAGGGACGTACACTCGCCGAGGAGATCCGCGGCAAGCTCCCGCTCTCCCCGAGCGAGGCGCTCTCCATCGTCATCCAGATCGCCCGGGCCCTCGCCTACGCCCACGGCCGCGGCATCCTCCACCGGGATGTCAAGCCGGAAAACGTCCTCGTCGGGGAGGACGGAACGGCCAAGCTCGCCGACTTCGGCCTCGTGAAGGAGATCGGACGGATCTTGACCGAACGCGGAGAGATTCGAGTGTCCCGGGAACATGTTCTCTCCGTGGAGGAGACCTTCCGCCGGCACCTCCTGGAAGTTCTGGAAAAGCCCCACCGCCCGGTCGCGCTCGCAGCCAGGCTGGAGACGCTCCACGAGGCGATCCGAAAGGCGGAGACGACGAGCGCGGTCGAGTTCTCCCTCGACTCGCTCGCGCGGCTCTCCTCGGTCGCGGCTGCCGGCGATCCCACGAAGAGCCTCGGCGTCACCCGGACGGGCGAGTGCCTCGGGACGCCGCTCTACATGTCCCCCGAGCAGTTCGCCGGGAGGCTGACGGACGGCCGGACCGACGTCTTCAGCCTGGGAGTCCTCCACTACCATCTTCTGACCGGCCGGCACCCCTGGTCGGGATCGAGCCTCGAGGAGATCGGTCGCAGGAAGCTCGCGGAGAGTCCCCTGTCCCTCCGCGAAGTGGCGCCGGGAGTTCCACGAACGCACGAGGCCGTGGTCCTCCGCATGCTCGGCAGGCATCCCGAGGACCGTTACCCGACCGCCCGCTTCGCGCTCTGCGACCTCGAGCGGCTCGCGCGTGACGAGAAACCCCTGCTCGTGCCCCCGAGCTGGTGGCAGGAGGCCGTGGAGGCCCGCAAGGGGGAGATTCCCGGAGAGCCCACGCGCGAGGAGGCCTATCAGTTCCTGACCGGACTTCTCCTCGAGTTTCTCGCGCTCGTCCGGGTCGTCGAGGAGGTCGGTCCAGCAGAACTACTGGAGTTCGAAGTATGAGAGCTGCCGTCATCCGCGAGCACGGAGGAGTCGAGAAGATCCTCCTCGAGGACCGTCCCGACCCGCGCCCGCGCGCCAACGAAGTGCTCGTTGCCGTCAGGGCCTGCGCCTTGAACCACCTCGATCTCTGGGTGCGCCGCGGGGTTCCCGGACATGCGTTCCCCCTCCCCCTCATCCCGGGCTCCGACATGGCGGGCGAGGTGGTCGAGGCGGGAGAGCTCGTGAAGAACGCGAAACCGGGCGACCGGATCGCGGTCTCTCCCGGGCTCTCGTGCGGCGTTTGCCGGGCCTGCCTCTCGGGGCGCGACCACCAGTGCCGGGAGTACGGGATCTTCGGCGAGACCCGGGACGGGGGGTGCGCCGATCTCGCGGCCGTCCCGGCCACGAACGTCATCCCGCTGCCCCCGGGCATGGAGTTCGCTGCGGCCGCCTCGGTGTCGCTCGTCTTCCTCACCGCCTGGCACATGTTGGTCGAGCGGGCCCGCGTCCGCCCGGGCGAGACCGTCCTCGTGCAGGCGGGCGGGAGCGGCGTCGGCTCGGCCGCGGTCCAGATCGCGAAGCTCTGGGGCGCGACCGTGATCGCGACCGCCGGCGGCGAGGAGAAGTGCCGCCGCGTGCGCGAGCTCGGCGCCGACCACGCGATCGACCACACGAAGGCCGATTTTCTTGCGGAGGTCCGCCGGATCACCGGCAAGCGCGGCGTGGACGTGGTCGTCGAACACGTCGGCGGCGAGACCTTCGCGAAGAGCCTGAAGTGCCTCGACTGGCACGGGCGCGTCGTCACCTGCGGCGCGACGACCGGTCCCGCGGTGGAGCTCAACCTCACCCACGTCTTCTTCAGGAGCCTCTCGATCCTCGGTTCGACGATGGGGCCCAAGGGGGAGCTCCTCGAGGCCTGGCAGCACGTCGCCGCCGGCCGGCTCCGCCCGGTCGTCGACCGGACTTTTCCGCTCTCCCGGATCCGCGACGCCCACGGCTACCTGGAGGAGAGGAAGGCGTTCGGGAAGGTCGTGGTCCTGCCGGGGTCTTGAAACGACAAGGGCCGCGGGGGATGAACCCCGCGGCCCTCGAGCGAATGCCGTGCGCCTAGTGCTGGTTTCTGGTGCGAAATAGCTCTAAGGAACCCAGGAACCCAGGAGAAGCCAGCCCGATTCCTGGTTTCCTGGGTTCCTCATAGTTATTCCTCCGGCCGATCTCAAATTACGCACCAGGAACTAGTGCTAGTACTCGCCTTCCTTCTTCTCCTCGTCGGGCTTCTCGCCTTCGTCCTTCCCGTTCACGCCGGGGAAGAGCTTGCGGAGTTCCTTCTGCAGCCGGTCGAGGCCTTCCTGGCCGAGCGATTCGAAGTACTTCTGGCGCTCCTCGGGGGTCATGGTCCGGAGCCCTTCCAGGGTATCGAAGGTCTCCTCGACGGTCGCGCGCACGTCCGGCGGGAGATTCTTGACGAATTCCTCGAAGCGCTCCTTCCGGATCTTGTCGAGACGGGCCTGGACCTCCTCGGGGGTGAGCTTCGTGAGCTCCTCGGCCTGGCGGATGAGCTCCCGGATCTGACGGGCCTGATCCTCGGGGAGCTGCGACAGGACCTTCTCCATGCGCTGGCGCTGGAGCTTCCGCATCTCGAGGATGCGCTCCTCGGGGGTCATCGTGCGCAGCCGGCGCCAGGTCTCGACCTGCTCGAGGACCTGCGACCTCTGCGGCTCCGGCAGGGTCTCGGCGAAGCGGGTGAGGCCCTCCTCGAAGCGCTGCGAGAGGTAGTTCGCCTTTTCCTCGTCCGGGAGCGAGCGGAACTTCTCCCACTCTTCGAGGACCTGCTCGATGGGATCCTTCTCCTCGCCGGCCTGGGCCCACGCGGAGGGCGCGGCCATGGCGGCCAGGAGCGCGACGCCAATGAGTGACTTCTTCATGACGCTTGACCTCTTTCCTGATAACTCGGGGTTGGGTGGATCGGGAACTTCGAACTTCAAAGGCAGGGATTATACGCAGCGCGTCATGGAGTGTTAGAGTTTTTTCTTTGATGGACGTAACATGCTGTTCTAGATCACCTTCCCGACGAGGAGCTCCACCTTGCCGCCGCGCCACACGGCGTACGTGAAGCCGGGCTTGATGCTCGCCGCCCCGATTCTCCCGGCCCGGTCGAGCGCGACGAAGGCGACCTGGTGCCGGGTTCCCGAGTTCTCCACGATCCGGGCGAGGGCCGCCTCGACCGCGGCCTGCGGGTGGTCGCCGGCGCGCATTCGCTCGACGACGAGGAACGACCCGGCGACCCGGATCACCTCCTCCCCGACGCCCGTCGCCGCCGCGCCGCCGGCCTTCCCGTCCACGTAGAGACCAGCGCCGACGATCGGGCTGTCGCCCACGCGGCCCGGCATCTTCCAGGGGAGCCCGCTCGTCGTGCAGGCCCCCGCCATCCGGCCGCGCGAGTCGATCGCCACCATACCGATCGTGTCGTGCGGGTCGCCTTCTTTCTTCTCGCGGCTCGCCTTCCACGCCTCCCATGCGCGGCGGGACTCCTCGGTGAGGAGCTCGCGCTCCTCGAACCCCTCCGCCCGGGCGAACTCGAGCGCCCCAGCGCCGACGAGCAGCACGTGGCGGGTCTTCTCCATGACCCGCCGGGCGACAGAGACGGGAGTCGCGACCCGCTCGAGCGCCGCGACGGCCCCGCACGCCCGCGTCTCGCCGTCCATGATCGACGCGTCGAGCTGGACCACGCCCGCCTCGTTGGGGTATCCGCCCAGACCCACGCTCGAGACCGCGGGGTCGAGTTCGCAGACGTTCACTCCCTTCTCCACCGCGTCGAGGGCGCTCCCCCCTTCGCTGAGAATCTTCCCGGCCGCTTCGTTCGCCGCGACGCCATGGGGCCACGTCGAGATGACGACCGGCCCCGTTCCCTCTTCATCGTCCGCGAGGGTCTTCTCCGCGGAGATCGCGAGCGTCGCCATCGCCGCTCCCGCGGCCAGGAAGTCCCGCCTTGTCAGTCCTTCTCCCTTTTGCACGTCCCTTCTCCTCCTTCCTTCATCCGCTTCTTCACCGCCAGGAGTCCCCGACTCGCACGCGCGAGCTCCTCTGCGGACCGGAGTTCCTCGCGTCCGACGGGACGATTCGAATAGCATGCGACCTGGAAGAGCCGGGTGAGGTCCCGGCCCGCCGGCCCCGCCTCGGGGCAGGTCCCTTCGATTCTCTCCGCGAACTCGTCCGGAGTCATCCACGGCCTCCGAGGCCAGCCGAGGGAACCGAGATCGCGGCACCAGGACAGGTAGACGTGGACAACGCGCTCCCGATCCGTCCTCGGGCGCGGCATTTTCGCCTCCGCGGTGGTGGCCGCCCCCACCCTCTCGACCCTCGCCACGAGGCTCCGCTCCTCGGGAGCGCCCGTGGCTTTCGTCTTCTTCGAGCGAAGCCACTCCAGAAGTTTCGCGGAAGCCACGACGAGCCCCATGAGCACGACCACGGAGAGGAGGAGACGGACCGGTCCCGGCTCGTCTTCTCCCACCTCTTCCCGGACGGCAGGACCGAAATCGTCGAACGCGCCCCCCCGCTCGGTGCGGGGCCCGATCGCGATCGCTCCCGCCAGGAGGATGAGATAGAGCGCCGCGCCCGTCGCCCCGAGCGAGAGCGAGCGAAGGACGGTGCCAGGCTCCTCGAACCGGAAGCGATGGGCTCGCTGGTGGAGGTGACCTGCGGCGAGGAGGCATGACATCGCGCACGCGTAGGCCCCCCACCAGAGGAAGCGTTCGTTTCCGCCGCGACCGAGGCCCACGAACAGCAGAAGAAACGAGAGGATCCCGTGGAACCGATAGGACCGCGGGCCGGAGAGCCCGAAGCCGGCGAGGACGAGCCAGAAGAGAAAGAAGGACACCCACGGATCCAGGTCGCGGGAAGACGCCCCGGACAGGGTTCCTCCCACCGCCGCGATCGTCACGAGGCCGAAGACGAGCCAGAACGGGATATGGGCCCGGATCGAGATCGCGGCCGCCCCGACCGGGGCGACCACGCCCTCCGTCCATCGCCCGACCAGGGCAGGCAGAGCCACGGCGCCGACGATTGCGACGAAGATCGACGGCTCGAGCCCAAGGATCCCCTGGACGGAGAGGAACGCGACCAGGCTCGCGGCCACGGCCGCAACGCGGCGCGCCGCGGCGAGCTCCTCGGCGGTCCTCTCCGCTGTCGAACGCGTCAACGCGTCCACGGTGCGCCCCTCTCCCAGGGACGATCGAGCTGGCCGGCAAGCTCCCGAGCTCCCGAGACGACGGAAACAGCGGCCCCCCTTTCGGCCAGGAGCCGGGCGAAGTCCGCCGTCTCGGGCCGGGCCCCGCGCCCGACCTCTTCCTGGGTGACGGCGAGGAAGGAGTCCCGGTCGAGAAGGACGGCGAGGACCGCGTGCCCGCCTTGGGCAAGCCCCTCGACGATCGTGCCGAAGTCCGCGGGCTCCTCGGGGGCGCCCGCGAACACGATCGCGACGCTCGAGGCCGGGGAGAGCCGGCCGGCGTGCTCGCGGACGAGATCCGCCAGGCGCACGGTCCCCTCCATCTTCACGCCGACCAGGGCGTCGAGGATCCGGGCGACGTGGCGGCGCGTCGATCCGGTGGGGATCTCGAGGACGCCGCCCGACCCGGCCCAGACGAGGCCGACCTGGACGCGGCGCCGCGCCACGCTCGCGGCGAGGGAGGCCGCTGCCTTGACGCCGTATTCGAGCGTCGAACAGGCTCCCAGCCCCCGGCTGTTCGCCCGGTCGAGGTCGAGGAAGATCGCGAGCTCTCCCCTCACCTCGGCGTCAAAATCGCGCACGAGGATCTTCCCGTGTCGGGCCGAGAGCGCCCAGTGGATGAAGCGCGGTTCGTCGCCGGGCCGGTAGTCCCGGACGCCCCGGTAGACGGGGGAGAGTCCGGGGCGCGCCCGCACGGAGAGCCCGGTCCCCACCGCGGGGCGCGACCCCTTCGCCGGAAGCTCCCCAACCTCGACCGTGGCGGGGTAAAGCACGATCTCGTCGGGGTCGAGAAAGGTCCTTCGTTCCGAGAAGAGGCCGAGCGGGTCGCTCACGCGGACCTCCATCGGCCCGAGCTCGTAGCGACCCCGCTTCTTGAAGCAGTTCCCCGCATAGCGGAGCGCGTAGATCGACCGGGGCGCGAGGCGCTCGGGGACGAGGATCCGGACGAGCGAGACCGACTGCGGCGTGAAGTGGTCCACGAGCTCGACCCCCAGGATCGGGAGCCGCCCGAAGTTCGTCAGGCGGACCTCGACCTCCACGTCGTCCCCCTCGAAGGCGGTCGAGGGAGCGAGTCGCACCGCCCCGACCCGCCGGATCGCGCGGTGAACGTAGGCGAGGCTCGCCACCAGATAGGCGAGGAGCGAGGCGCCGGCGGCGAAGAAGGGAGGATGCGGGAGCGCGACGCCCAGGACGAGGAGGAGCGCGCCCAGGAAGACGAAGGCGTTCCGCCTCCCCCGAGTCTCGACCTCTGGCTCCATGTCCGGGGTCGCGCTACGGCGCTCCCGGGGGGCCGGGCACGACCGGGACCACCGTCCCGCGGAGGATCCTCTCGATGACCGTCTCGCCCGTCGCCCCGGCCAGCCTGGACCGCATGCCCAGGAGCAGCCGGTGGCCGAGGACCGGGAGCGCCATCTCCTTCACGTCCTGGGGCGTGACGAACCAGTCGTCCGGCCGGAAGAGCGCCCGGGCCTGGGCCGCGCGCTGGAGGGCGAGCGAGGCGCGAGGGCTCGCCCCAAGCTCCAGTTCCTCCGAGCGCCGCGTGGCGTCCACGATCGAGGTCACGTACTCCCGGATCGGGCGGGAGACGGGGACTCGCCTCACCGCCGCCTGGATCTCCGAGAGGTCTTTGACGTCGAAGACGGGCTCGAGCCGGACGCCGGGCTTTTCCTCCTGCTGCGCCTCCAGCATGCGGACCTCCGTCCCGGCGTCGGGATAGCCGATCTTGACGCGCAGCAGGAACCGGTCGAGCTGCGCCTCCGGCAAGGGGAACGTTCCCTCCATCTCCACCGGGTTCTGCGTGGCGAGCACCAGGAACGGGTCGGGGAGCGGGCGCGTTTCCCCGTCGAGCGTCACCTGGCGCTCCTCCATTGCCTCCAGGAGCGCGGCCTGCGTGCGCGGCGTCGCCCGGTTGATCTCGTCCACGAGGACGACCTGGTGGAAGACCGGCCCGGGGCGGAACTGGAACACCATCTCGCGCGGGTCGTAGACGGAGGTCCCGGTCACGTCGGCTGGCAGGAGATCGGGCGTGCACTGGATGCGGCAGTAGCTCGCCCGGATCGACCGGGCGAGCGAGCGGGCGAGCAGCGTCTTTCCCACGCCGGGGACGTCCTCCAGGAGGAGGTGCCCGGCGGAGGCCAGCGCCACAATCGCCTGCCGCACCGGCTCCTCTTTTCCCAGGAGGACACGGCAGACGTTCGCGGCGAGCGCCTCCAGGCGCCGGTGGGCGCTTGCGAGCTCCTCGTCCCCGGGGCTCAAGCCCCGTTCCGGGGCCCGGCGATCGCCAGGCAGTAGTGGTCGGGGTCGAGGTTCCTTGCCGCGGCGTCGCGGATCTCGTCGCGGGTGACGGACCGGATCCGCTCGGGGTATTCCAGGAAGTAGCTCGTGTCCAGCCCGTAGCGCTCCAGGAAGAGGAGATGGTCGCACCGCTGCGAGTTCGACTCGAACCCGAAGACGTAGTGGTTCGCAAGGTAGTTCTGGGCCGCGGCGAGCTCCTCGCGGCTCACCCGCTCCTCCCGGATGCGCCGGATCTCGTCGAGGAAGCCCGCCACCACCTTCTCCCGGTTCTCCGGGCTCGTCCCGATGTAGGCGTGGAAGGTCCCCGGCTCCTGGCCCGCGTACTGCGTGATCGTCGCGTAGACGGAGTACGCGAGTCCTTGCTCGTCGCGAAGCTTCCGCGAGATGCGATCGGTGAAGCCCGTCCCCATCCCCAGGACGTCGTCCATCACCCGGAGCGTGTGGTAGTCCGGATCGGTCCGCCGGATGCCGAGGTGCCCCAGATAGAGGTGGATCTGGCTCCGCTGCATCGAGACCCAGGTCCGGCGGACCGAAACCTGCCGGCGCACCGCCGGTACCTTCGGGGGGGGGACCTCCCGAGGCCTCCAGGCCCCGAAGGCATCCTCCAGGCCCGCGAACACATCGTCGGCACGGACGTCACCCGAGACGATCACGATCGAGTTGTTCGAGGCGAAGTAGGTCCGATGGTGGGAGACCACGTCCTTCCGGGCGAGGCGGGAGACGGTCTCGGCGTAGCCTTTCACCGGGCGGTGGTACGGGTGCCGCTTGCCGTAGACCAGGTGGTCGAAGGCGTGCCAGGCGACCTTCTTCGGGCTGTCGCGCTCCGACTGGATCTCGGCGAGGAGCTTGTCGCGCTCGAGCTCTACCCGATCGGCCGGAAAGATCGGCCGGAGGGTGCAGTCGGCGGCGGCATCGAGCGCCCGGACGAGGTCGCGGCTACGGACCTTGATGCGGACGCCATGGGCGTTGGTGGACAGGGCCCCGCCGATAAACTCTATATCCCCCGCGATCTTCTGCGCCGACTTCTCCCTCGTCCCCGAGTCGAGGAGCATCCCCACGAGGCAGGAGATGCCGGCCTTCTCCTCCGGTTCGAAGCGCTGGCCAGTCTCGGAGTGAACGAGGACGCAGGCGATCGGGGCGGCGCGGTTCTCGTGGACAACGGCGCGAAGGCCGTTGGCAAGAACGCGCCGGGCGGTTTCCAGCCGGACTCCCCGCTCGCGGCGAGGCGAGCCGCGCGCCGTTCGCGGTCGGCCGTGGCTCACGGCCTGGAGCCCATCCAAGAACCCTCCCGTCGCCGG
>JACQVV010000571.1 GCA_016209595.1 Planctomycetota bacterium | reverse complement strand
ATCATCCGCGCCTCGATGTGCGGGTTCCCCGCCTCGCGGCGAATCTCGGCGATCGGCAGGATGAAGTGCTCGATCCCGTCCGCGTCGACGAGCGGGTCGGCCGGGTGTGGCGGCAACGGCGGCGCGGTCCCCTCGGCCACGAAGACCGCCTGGACGAGGCGGAGGCGCCGCATGGCCTCGATCTTGGTCGAGAAGGTGTGCAGGAGGTCCGGGTCCTCACGGCCGTCGATCTCGTCGAGGTAGGCGTCGACGTAGACGATGTCCACCCGGTCCGCGGCCGGCGTCGTGAGGGCCACGCGGTAGTGCGCCCCCGCGCGCGCGCCGTCGCCGACCAGGTGGTTCGTCTCGGCGACCTTGATGCTGTTCCGCGTGTTGCCGACGATCTCGTAGGTGCGGTCAGGATGCGCGACGTCGGGGACGAGCGTCCGGCCGACCAGTGCGTCCGGCTCGTAGAAGGCGGCGCTGTCGAAGAGCTCGCACTCCGTGAGCCCGGTGGAGACCGGCGAAACCTCGGGGCTCGAGAGCCACTCGACATCCTCGAACAGCGCCGCACCGTGTCCTGCCACCCAGAGCCGCTCGGGACCCGTCCGCGGATGGAAGCCGCCCTTGAGGGCGAAGCCGTTCGGGACGAGCGCGCCGCCGCGCCGGAGCTCCACCACCTTGAAGGCGTCGCCGAGCGCGCCGTCCCCGAGGGCCGCCTGCACCGAGCGACGGATCTGTGTGTAGAAGGACTCCTGCGCGTCGTTGTAGTCGGCGTCGACGAGGGGCACGCCCATCTGGAGGACCGTCTGGACGAACCGCTTCCGCTCCTCGTAGAGCCGGCGCGAGATGTTGGCGGTGCTCGAACCCATCGGGCGCTCCGTCAGAAGATGAGCTGGATGAAGCGGACGAGGCGGATCGTCTCGTCCTTCCAGAGGGCCGGGTGGTTGATCGCGTCGACCATGAGGCCGCTGTCCTTGGCGCCGGTCGCGGTCCCGCCGAACAGCCCCTGCTCGCGGATGAACCGGCCGTTCGCGCCGGCGTCCTCGTAGTCGAAGGTCGTCTTGACGAGAAGCGTGCTCGTCACGTGGTCGACCGGCTTGCCCTGGTCGTCGAGGAACGTGATCGAGTCGGGGAGCTTGCGGAAGAACTCGTTCACGAGGCGCACCTGGTCGAACGAGGGCCTCTCGAGGCCCGTGTCCCAGCCCGCGAGCCCCTCGCCGAGCGCGTGGTAGAGGATGCCGCCGGCGAAGGTGCTCTCGTTCGCCATGAGGCCGGCGAGGAGCACGGGGAGCGTGGCGACAATGAGGTTCTCGCGGTACTCGGTCGCCTCGACGAGGACCTCGCGGCCGGAGGCGTCGCGGCGGTAGACCTCGTCCCGGAAGCGGCCCTTCACCGCTCGCCGCGTGTCGTAGCGCTCGTGCGCAGCGCCGGTCCGGGTCTGGGCGCGCGGCCGCTCTTTCTCGCCCATCGGGTTCTCCTCAGAGGTCGCCCCATCGCTCCTCAGCGAGCGATAGAGGCCCTGCTGAGACATACCGGCTGTTCGAGCGGCGCGTCGGCTCGTTGGCGAGGAGCCAACGCAGTGCGGGGACGCGCGCCTCGACGTCGAGCGAGACGACGAGACCGTCGGCGGCGATCGCGGCACCCTCCGGCACCTCGGTGCCGAGGTCGTGCCAGAGGTCAGCGGCCGGCCACAGGAACGCCGCGAGGTGCAGGCGATTCGAGAGCCGGTCCGCCCGGTTCGCCAGGAGCCAACGGGCCCGCGCGTCGACGTGCTCGATGTCCGCGCGTTGCTCGGTGCGGTCGTTCCAGGCGTCCATCGCGTAGTCGACCGGGGTTGCCGTGCGGAAGTGGCTGTTCGACCTGCGGTGGCGGCCGTTCGCGTAGAGCCAGCGGAGCGTCCGCGCGTCGTCCGTGTAGACCCGGTCGAGGACCTCGATCCGGTCGTACCAGGCATCGCGGCAGGCGACGCCCGGCGCGGCCGTGCCGAACCGACTGTTCGTCAGCCGGAGGGGATCATTCGCGATGAGCCAGCAGAGGTCGTAGAGCCTCTCCACACGGGGCCGCTCGAGGAGTTCGGATCGGTGGAACTCGCCGAGCCGCCCGCGGTCGTAGGTTTCGAAGTACCTGCAGTCGAGGAAGATCGGCTTCGCCTTCGCGCAGGCCGGCGTGTAGCGCGGAAGCACCCGCGCGAGCTTCTCGACCACGGACCGCGCGAGGCACTGGCCGCACGGGATCTTGAAGT
>JACQVV010000570.1 GCA_016209595.1 Planctomycetota bacterium | reverse complement strand
GATCTACTTGAGCAGGTAGATCACGGCGAACGCGACCATCGTCCCGACCATCGTGAGAAGGAAGGTCGCGTCGCGCTTGTTGACGTCCGTGAGTCGTTCGACGAGCCGACTGTGGAGCTTGCCGAGCTCCTCCTGCTTCGCCAGCACGGCGCGGACGAACTCCTCGTTCTTGGCGAGGATCCGTTCGAGCACCGTCTCGGTGTTCTCCCGGATCGCCACGGCGAACTTCTGGAGGTCGTAGATCTCGTCCTGCGCCCAGACGCTGGCGTCGCATCGAGGCGAGGGGGGCTCTCCGGCGACCGCCACTCCCTCCGTCGTGTTTCCTCCCTCGGCCTCCTGGCGGAGGATCGCCTTGGTGACCGGCTTTCCCTGCGGAGCGCTCTTGGCGAATCCTTCGAACTTCGTGGGCATGGTTATGACCTCTCGAATCCAAAGACCTCGTTGATGAGCCGCCGGATCATCTTCGACCCCTGGCAGGCCGGATCGTACTGGAGCACGGGCATCCCCATCGCCGTGGACTGCGCGATCTTCGAGTTGTAGGGGATGCGGGTCTCGCACAGGTACTCCTTGTAGTGGGCGAGGAGGGACTGGAGGTTCTCCCGCGCCATGATCTCGTTCTTCTTGTACTGGTTGACGAAGATGCAGATGCTCTCGAAGAGCCCCCCCGGCTTCTGCCCCGGGTAGACGGCGAAGCTCTTCTCCATCCGCGCGAGCTCGTGGAACAGGAGTCCCAGTCCGTCGTACGACAGGTAGTCGGCGAGCACCGGGACGATGAGGTCGTCCGAGGCGAGCACGGCGTTCTTGTTGAGCAGCGTGATCGTGGGGAGCGCGTCGATCACGATCACGTTGTACTGATTTTGCAGTGACTCGAAGGCGCTCTTCAGGAGGAACTCGCGCATGTCCTTGTTGAGGAGCCTGCTCTCGATGATGGACAGCCTTAGCGTCCCCGGGATCATGTCGAGGTTGGGCATCGACGTCTTGAGGATCGCCTTGTTGATGTCCTCCCCTTCGATCAGGATCTCGAAGAGCGAGAGCGTGGACTGGTCCGTCTCGACGCCGAGGCACTTGGTCATGTGGCTCTGCGGGTCGAGGTCCACGGCCAGCACGGAGAGCCCGAGCTCCGCGAGGCCGTAGGCGTAGGCCGAGGAGATCGAGCTCTTCCCGGTCCCGCCCTTGAAGGAGAGGAAGAGCTGGGTCCTCCGGCGGTCGAGGAGCGGGGGCAGCCCGAGCTTCTCGCGAAAGACCCGGATGTCGTCTACGGTGTAGTAGCGGTGCTCGACCTTACCGCGCTTCACCCTCCGGGCCGGGGGGACCTTCCCTTCCGCTTCGAGCCGCAGGAGATGGGTCTTCGAGATCCCCAGCACCTGGGCGAACTCCCTGGTCTGGTAGGTCTTCTCTTGCACGGTACACCTCGCGGGCAAGACGGCCTTGGACCAGGGAAAGGTGGCTCACGGTCATGTCGCAAATGGTTCCGGATCACGTCTCCGGTGGGTGGGTCGAAGAAGAATATATCGCGGGAGCGCCAAGTCAAGCCGCGCGCGGAGGATTCCCCTCACCGCGAGACCGCCTGTCCCGCGGTTCTCGCGACAGGTGCCCCACGGTATGTCCATGCGGCCTGGCTTGACGCGCTCTCGTCCCTGTGCTCTCCTACCTCTTCGCTTCTCAAGGCACTCTTGTCCCATGGAAACGGCGATCCGTGCCCTCGCGGTGGCGACGCCGCTCGCCTATCTCGTCGCCGCGGCGAGCTACCTCGGCAGGTTCTTCCGGGGGAAGGAGATCCCGCGGGGGCTGCTCCGTGTGACGCTCGTGGCGGCGCTCATCCTTCACGGGGCCTTGCTCTCCCTCCTCACCTCCCATCGCGGCTCCCTGCCGCTCACCCAGGCCTTCGAGGGCCTGTCGGGCGTCGCGTTTGCGCTCGTCCTCGTCTACCTGTCGATCGAGGTCGTGATCGGCCAGACCTCGACGGGTTTCTTCCTGCTCGCGCTCGCCTTCGCGTTCACGGCCGTCGCGGCTCCCTCGACCGATCTCGATGCTCCCTACCGCCCGGACCTCGCCGGGCCGATCTTCGGGATCCACGTCCTCACGGCGATGCTCGGCTGCTCCGCGGCGGCGATGTCCGCCGTGTACGGTCTCCTCTACCTCTTCCTCCACCGGCAGCTCAAGGGGGGACGGTTCGGGACCTTCTACCGCCGCCTCCCGCCCCTCGACGTACTGGAGAAGATCACCGGCTGGTCGGCCCTCGTGGCGTTCGCCACGCTCTCGGTCGCAATCCCGCTCGGCCTGATCGAGCTCCGGCGCTCCCATGGCACCTTCTGGCTCTGGGACGGGAAGATCCTTACAGGCGTCGCGACCTGGGTCGTCTTCGGCGCGGTCTGGGCGAGCCGGCGCTGGTTTGGCTGGAGCGGGCGCCGGCTGGCCTACGGATCGCTCGCCGGCTTCACCCTCGTCCTCGTCTCGCTCGGCGTCGTCAACGTCTTCTTCACGGAGTTCCACTGGTTTGGCTAGCCAGTCCGCGGCCGATCCGGGCGAGAGGCGGCAGCTCCTCGCCTGCGGCCTCTCCCACAAGACGGCTCCGGTGGAGCTCCGCGAGCAGGTCGCGTTCGACCCGGCGCTCGCGGCGGCGCTCCTGGCGAAGCTCCGCGAGGAACCGGGCGGGATCGAGGGGGCGCTCGTCTCGACGTGCAATCGAGTCGAGCTCTACGTCCGGGGTCCCGTGAGCGCGCGGCTCCAGGAGCGGGCGGAGCGGCTCCTCGCCCAGTTCCGTCCCGTCTTCCTCGGCGCGCACGACGAGGGGAAGACCTTCGTCCATGAGGACGAGGAGGCCGCGCGGCACCTGTTCCGGGTGGCGTCGGGACTGGAGTCGGCCGTGCTGGGCGAGGCGCAAGTCCTCGGTCAGGTGAAGGAGGCGCATCGGTCGGCTCTCGCGGCCGAGACAGCCGGCGCCTACCTCGACCGCCTCTTCCAGACCGCCGTCTCGACCGGGAAGCGGGTGCGAGCCGAGACCGACCTGGGAGCGGGCGCCGCCTCGATCGGTTCCGCGGCGGTCGAGCTCGCGACGAGGATCTTCGGTCGACTCACCGATCGGACCGTGCTCCTCCTGGGGGCGGGGGAGAACGGGCTCCTCACCGCGCGGCTCCTGGCCGAGCGCCGGGTGGGGCGGATCCTGATTGCGAACCGCACGCTCGAGAAGGCGGCCAGGGTCGCCGAGGAACTCGGGGGACGCGCGGTCCCCTGGGAGGAGATCCCGGCCGCGCTCGCCCTTGCCGACGTCGTGATCGGCTCGACGGGAGCGCCCGACCCGGTCCTCGACAAGGCCACGATCGAGCGGGCGGCGAGTCGGCGCTCGAACCGGCCCACCCTCTTTATCGACATCGCCGTGCCGCGCGACATCGACCCCGCGGCCGGCCGGCTTGACTCCTCTTTCCTCTATAACATCGACGATCTCACCCGGGTCGTGGATCAGAACCTTGCCGGCCGGGCGAAGCACATTCCAAGAGCCGAGCGGATCGTGGACGAGGAGCTCGCCCGCTTCCGTGGATGGGAGGCCGACTCCGAGATCGTGCCGGTCATCCAGGCGCTCCAGAGGCACTTCGAGGATGCGCTCGTCCGGGCGAGCGAACGCCAGAAGCGCCAGTTCACCGACGAGGAATGGCCGCGAGTCGAGGTCTTCGTCCGGAGCCTCATCAAGAAGATCCTCCACCAGCCGATCACGCGGCTCAAGGACCCGGAGCCGAACGGCGTCCCCCGGAACCTCAGGATCGAAGTCCTCCGAGACCTCTTCGGTTTCGGAGAGAACGCCTCCACGGAGCGGCCCCATGCCGGCGCCCCGCGGGTGGAACCGGGCAAGGAGGAAGCACCTGAGAAAGATTCGGATCGCCACGAGGGGTAGCGAGCTCGCGCTCGCTCAGGCCCGGCTCGTCGCCGGACTCCTCTCCGCCCGCCACCCGAACGTCGCCGTGGAGCTCGTCCTCGTCGAGTCGGAGGGAGACCGCGACCGCGCGACGCCGCTCGCCGCGCTGGGCGGGACCGGCGTCTTCACGCGGAAGATCCAGGAGGCCGTTCTCTCCGGGAGCGCGGATCTTGCCGTCCACAGCGCGAAGGACCTCCCGACGGGGCAGACTCCGGAGCTCGTCCTCGCCGCGGTCCCCGCCCGAGGACCGCGCGAGGACGTGCTCGTGGCGGGGCGGCGGCGTCTCGCGGACCTGCCGGCCGGATCGCGCATCGGGACATCGAGCCCGCGGCGCCAGGCCTTCCTCGCCGCGCTCCGGAACGACCTCGTTTTCGAGCCCGTGCGAGGAAACGTCCCGACCCGCATCCGGAAACGTGCCGAGGGCGAGTACGACGCTCTAGTGCTCGCCCGAGCGGGGCTGGAACGCCTCGGTCTCGCGCGGGAGATCGATCAGGTCTTCGGGCCGGAGATGATCCTCCCCGCGGTCGGCCAGGGGGCGCTGGCCGTCGAGGCGAGGGAGGATGACCGCCAGCTCCGCGACATCCTCGCCGGGACCGAGAGTGTGCCGGCGCGGCGGGAGGTCGAGGCGGAGCGTGCCTTCCTCGCCACGCTCGGGGGCGGATGCCACCTGCCGGCCGGGATCTGGTCGGAGACCTCGGGCGACTCGCTCGTCCTTGAGGGGGGCGTCGCCCTTCCAGATGGTTCGCGCGTGGTGCGCCGGAGGGTCGCGGGGGCCGCGGACGACGCACCCGCCCTCGGCCACCGTTTAGCGGAGGAGCTTCTCGCATCGGGCGGGCGGGAGATTCTCCAGGAGCTCTCGCGGTTCGAGGGGCAGGACCGGCTTCCTGAGGAGCCGTGAGCGTGACCGTCTACCGTGACCGTGGTTCGTGACCGTGGTTCGTGACCGTGACCGTGACCGTGGTTCGTGACCGTGACCGTGTACCGTGACTGTGGCTAGTGGGCCGGGTCCCCTCGCCGGGCGGCGGATCGTCCTCACACGCGCCCGGGGGGAGAACGAGGAGCTCGCGCTCTTCCTCGCGGAACTCGGCGCCACGACGATCGAGTTCCCGGCGATCCGGATTGCAGATCCGGCGGACTGGGCGCCCGTCGACGCGGCGATCGGGCGCCTCGGAAGCTACGACTGGCTCGCGGTCACGAGCGCGAACGGGGCCGGACGGTTCCTCGCGCGCCTGGCGGCCCGCGGCCTCGGCCTCGCGGCTTTTCCCTCGCTCGCGCTCGCCGCCGTGGGACCCGCGACCGCGAGGGCCCTCGGGACGCCGGGGCGTCCGATCCTGATTTCCCGTGGATCCGCCGAGGGACTCGCCCGCGAACTCGCTCTCTCGGCGGACATCCGCGGCCGGCGCGTTCTCTTTCCTCGCGCCGAGCGAGCCCGGGAAGAACTCCCGGCCGCGCTTCGCGCCGCGGGCGCGGACGTGGACGAGGTCGTTGTTTACCGGACCGTCCCCGACGAGTCGGCGCCCGCCGGTGAGCTCGCCCGTGAGAGCGAGGCGGGCGGGACCCTCCTCGTCGTGTTCTCTTCCCCCTCGGCGGTGCGGAGTTTCGCCGGCCTCTTCGGAGAGGGCGTTCTCGCCGGCGCGCCCTACCAGGCCGCCGCGATCGGTCCCACAACGTCCGCCGCGATCCGCGAACTCGGGGGGCGCGTTGCGATCGAGGCGGCCGAACCCTCGGCCCGGGGGCTCGCGGACGCGATCCGGGCCTTCTATACGGGAGAGAAACCATGAGCTGGATCGTCGCGTTCTTCCGGCAGCCCTGCCGCCCTTACCGCGATTTCCAGATCGTCTTCACGATCCTCACGCTGAACTTCGCCATCCCGTCCGCGAGCTATGTCCTGGCTCCCCGGATCGCGGCCGACCAGTTCCTCTCGATCGGGCGGACGCTGGGGGGGGGCGACTACCCTGTCCCGGAGGCCGAGAGCCGGCTCTGGCGCTACCTCGGCGCCACGAACGTCATGGCGCTCGCGTTCATGTGCTTCTTCCTCCAGCTCGATCTGCGAAGGAACTATCCGGTCCTCGTCCCTCTCACCTTCCTCAAGGGGGCGACCGCGACGCTCTTCCTCTTGGAGTTCCTCCTCGGGACGCGCTACCCCGCGTTTCTCGCCGTCTCGGTCTTCGACTTCTTCACCTGCGCGCTCTTCGTCTTCTTCGCGCGCCGGGCGCACGCCGAGATCCGGGATCGTCCGGACGCGGATCTCGTGCCGCGGCCCCGGCGGTGATGTCAGGGGGAGGGGAACGGCCCCCCTACGCGCCCCCTGCTCGCGCGCTCCGCGCGCTCGCCACGGGGGCGCTTCGGGCCGGGGCGGCCTCGGACGATTCACCGGATCGTCCTCGGCCGCCCGTTCGGCGGACATCCTGTCCGCCTCACCCCCCTTCCTACCGCCGGCACGGCGTTCGCGATGCGAACGCCGCGCCAGCGGCCCCCTCCCCTTTTCCCAGGCCATGCGGGTCCTTGTAACGGGCGCCTCGGGCTTCCTCGGGCACAACTTCTGCCGCCTTCACGCGTCTCGGTTCGAGCTCGTGACGGCGTGGGGCCGCCGGCCGCCGGTCGTTCCCGGCGCCGCCTCCCACCAGGTCGACCTCGCCGACGGCGCCGCCCTGGGTCGCCTCCTCGAAGCCGCGCGCCCGGACGCGATCCTCCACCTGGGCGCCATGACCCGGGTCGAGGAGTGCGAGAGGAATCCGAGAGCCTGGGCGGTGAACCACGAGGCCTCGCGGCGAATCGCGCTTTTCGCCGCGGCTCGAGGACTCCGGCTCGTCCACGTCTCGACAGACCTCGTCTTTGACGGGACCTCCGCTCCCTACCGGGAGGAGGACCGGCCGGCGCCCGTCTCGGATTACGGCCGGACGAAGGCGGCGGCGGAGGAGGCGGTCCTCGCGGCAGGAGGGAACGCCGTGGTCTGTCGTATCTCGCTCGCCTTCGGCCGTGCGCCGGACGGCGCGCTCCGGCAGATCGACTGGATCCTCCGTGATGCCGCGGCGGGAAAACCCGTAAAACTCTTCACCGACGAGTGGCGGACGCCGATCGACGCCGCGACGGCGGCCGACTGCCTGGCCGAGCTCATCGAACTCGACCTCCGGGGGATCCTTCACGTCGCGGGCACCGAGCGCTGGAGCCGGTTCGACTTCGGACGGTTTCTCCTCGCGCGCGCAGGCCTCGACCCTGGGCTCGCCGTTCCCGGGACGATCCGCGAGAGCCCGCTTCCGCGTCCTCCAGACGTCTCCCTCGACACCGTGCGCGCGCGAAGGGTCCTCGCGACGCCGTTTTTGGGCGTCGAGGCGGGACTCGCGCGCGTGCTCTCCGGCGCCGTAGAATAGGGGCCAGATGTGCGCACCCGCGCCGCGTCCTCGCTCCTCCAGGGAAGGAGGTTTCCATGCACGTCCGCCCGATCGCGGTTGCCTCTCTTCTTGCTCTCTTCGTGGCCGGCGCGCCCGCTCGTGGCCAGGGATGGGTCACGGCTAGTTACGAGCTGGCTTCGCCAAGTCCGTACCCCGAGAACATGGACCACGTCCCTTTCACCGTGAAGAAGGAAGGGGCCACGGGGATGCGGGTCTGGTTCGAGTTTGTGGAAGTCGAGCCGGACTTCGACAAGATCGAGATTCTCGACAAAGAAGGGCGGCTCGTGCAGAAGATCACGGGAGCGCGGGGGCGCTTCTGGAGCGAGCCAGTGCCGGGGGACACGCTCGTGATCCGGCTCACTTCGGATTTTCAGAACTCGGGACGGGGATTCCTGGTGACGCGCGTCTCGTACCAGACGGGCAAGATGGGGCTCCAGCCAGGTCCTGAGCCTGGGCCCGACCCGGGACAGCAGCCCGAACCCGGGCCGGGGCCGGTCTCGCGGATCGTCCTCTTCGTCCAGCGCGTGGGCGGGTGGCGGCCGGTCGACGATCTTGGCACGATCGCGCTCCACATCGGAGGGTGTCCGCACAGCCACTTCGATTTCGCGGTCCGGGGCTACGACGAGTACGGGAACGAGCTCCCACGCTTCGTCTTCGATCCGCGGATCGGCTACGCGGGGGACGGCGGGAACTACGCGGTTCTCGAGCCCCTGGGAGACGGCGTCTACCGCTTCCACGTCCGCTCCGAGCCCGCTTCCGAGCTCGAGATCACGATCTACGACCCCCGATACTCGGGGGTCTGGGCGAACTTCTACGTGGACATCCTTCCGGCCCACGCGTGCGAGCACGAGGAGGGTCCCGGCGACCCGGAGCCCGGGCACGGTGACGACGATCCCGGGCACCGTCATGATGGAGAAGGCCCGGGGCCCGGGCCAGGGCCGGCCCCTGCCTTCGAGTGGGTCCCGGCGGGCGTTCCCTGGCGCCAGCCCGACTGGGTCGAGGGGGACCAGGCGATGGACGTCTTCTACGTGGTCCCCGAGGCGCTCGGACAGCTCTCTCGCTACCGGTTCGTTCCCGAGTCGCCGGCGCGTCTCGAGTCCGTGCGGGCCGACTACCCGGGCGGGGTGGGGGGGAGCGCCTACATCACGCGGAGCCCTGTCGGCCTGGCAGCGGGCCAGGAGTGGGTCTTCGACGTGCCGATCCCGCCCGGGGCGCGGGTCCGGCGGATCAAGGTCGAGCTCCGCGCGCCGCGGGGGAGCGTCCACCGGATGTTCGTGCAGGTGCCGCGGTAGAGGTCAGGCGGCGGGGATCGCCTTCCCGGACCGGAGGACCCTCACGGCCGCGAGGAACCCCGCCGCCCGGAGCGCGAGGCGGAGCGCCACGAGAAGAATCGCGGCCCCCCAAGCCCCGTGCTCGCGGATGAGGAAGAAGCCCGCGGCGAGGAGGACCGTGGCGATCGGCGTGGAGAGGGCGTTCAGCCTCCCCATTCGGTCGATCGTGCGAAAGAAGGGAGCGACCGCGACACCGAGTCCCGCGGTGAGCGGGTGGATCGCCATCACGAGGAGAAGGGGGAGGCTCGTGAGGTACTCGCGGCCGTAGGCGAGGAGGAGAAGCGGCGAGGCGAGGGCGAAAGCGAGCGTCAAGGCGGCGGAGACGCCGAGCGAACCGAGCGTGATCTTGTAGAAGGCGCGCTCGAACGCGGCGCGGTCCCGGCGGCCGTACTCGCTCGCGAGCTTGACAGTAGTGTTCTGCGAGATGGGCCCGAGGAGGACGGCGGGGAGGGAGACCAGGCCGAAGACGATCTTGTAGCGCGTGACGTCGCCGGGGTGGAAGACGCCCAGGAGGAGGATGGGGTAGAGCTCGTAGAGCGTGGGAACATTCTTCGCGACCCAGATCGCCAAGCCCGACCGGAGGTGCCGCGCGAAGGGGACTTCCTTCCAGGTGCCGAGCGATTCGAGGAGACCCGGCATCCTGTCGGCGTTCCTCCGGGCCAGGGCGCGCCAGGCGAGCGTCCCACAGAAGCTCCCCGCGGCCGCGCCCCCCACGTAGATCCACGACATCCCGGTGAGCCAGCACCCGGCGAGGACTCCCGACAGGACGAGGAGAAACCGGGCGACCTGGCTCGCCGTGGAGAGGATCGCGTACGACTTGAACTCCCGGAGTCCCTGGCTCGCGACCGTCGCCAGGCGGAAGGCGAGCTCCGCGACTCCCACGAGGGAGAGGATCCGGGCGAGGTCCCCCACGACCGGGGCGTAGCCGAGCCACCGCGCCACGGGGGCCGCCGCGAAGTATGCCAGGACGGGGAGAACGAGCGCGCCGGCGAGGTCGAGGATCGTGAAATACGCGACCGCGTGCCCGGCCGCGCGCCGGTCGCGCGCGGAAGCGGCCTCGGCGAGCCGGGGGATTACCGTCCCGTCGAGCCCGGGGTCGCAGGGGATCCGAAGGAGAAGGAAGAGCGCGATCCCGAGCGCGTAATCGCGGTAGCCATCCTCGCCGAGGTGCCGGACGAGGAGGATCGAGGTCGCGAAGGCGAACGCGAGCCCGGCGATCTGAGCCGCCTGGGCGAAGGAGAGGTCCCGGACGAAGCGGGTGCGCAGGAGCTCCCGGACCCGGGCGGCGAGGAGCTTATCCAATAACCGGACCGAGCCTGGCGCAGCGCCGGCGGCCCGGATGCAAGGTGCAGACCCGCTTCGCGGGTACCCCAAGCCGTGGCCCTGCCACGGCGAGCGCGAAGCAACGCCGCAGACGGGCTGCCGCCGCGCGCCCGGCGACGGGAGGTTTTTGGATGAGCTCCAGGCTCAATGGCTCGTCTTCCGCACCTGCGGGTCGAGGACGTGGATCTCGTAGAGCCAGTCGGCGATCGCGCGCGCCGCGATAGCGTAGCCCTTACCGTTGGGATGGTGATCCTCGCTCGCTCCCGGGTAGGGTGGGACCTGGAGCTCCTTCCTGTCGAACGGCTCATAGGCCGGCATGAGGTCGAGGCCCGCCAGGCCAATCTCGCCGAGGGTGCAGACGAGGATCGCCTGGTTCTTCCGGTCCTCTTCTTCCTTCCACTCCTTCATGTATGGGAAGAGGACGACGAGCGGCCGGAATCCTCGCTCCCTGCCAAGGTCGCCGAATTCGGCGAGCGCCTCTCTCGATTCGACCCAGCCCGGGTTGTCGCCGGTGAAGTCGAACCGCTGCCTGCGGCCGACCGCGTACTCCGCCTGGAAGACCCTCTCGCGCAGCAGGCGGTAGAGATGGCTCTTCTCGTAGAGGTTCCGGTCCGCGGGGTGGACGGGCGTCTCCGAGGTGACGTCGTTGTGGACGTACGCGAGGAGGACGGCATCCGGCGAGTATTTCGGCGCCCACTTCCGGAGCTCGTTCATTTCATCCCTGGTGTCGAGCCCCCACCGGCCGGCGTTGATCACCTGGACTGGGCGGCCGGTCTCCAAGAGGAGGATCCGTTCGAGCTGTTGGGGCCAGGTCTCGCCTTGCGCGACCTTGTTGCCGAACGTGAAGGAATCTCCGACCGCGAGGATGCGGAACTCGCCGGGGGGCTTCTCCGGAGCGAACTCGTCGTCCCGGAAGCCCTCGCTGTTCGTGTGGACGGAGACCTCCTCGACGACCGTCTCGTAGTTGGGGCGGAGCGGTCCGGCCTCGTCCTGGCGTCCGGCGATGAGTTTCTCCCCCTCCGTCCTGTCCTGGGAACGGAAGGCGCGGGCGAGTCCCTCGCCGGCGGTCGCGACGGCGAGGAAGACGAGCACCGGCGCCGCCAGCCGGACGATCCACCGGCGCGGACCCCGGCGGTATGCCTGGATCCGTTCGGGGGTCGCCCAGCGGACTCCGAGCGAGACCCGTGCGAGGAGGAGGATCCAGAAGGCCCAGAGGGGGCGCAGGACGTCGGTGATCGAGAGGGCCTTCTTCCCGTCGGCGCCGCGGATCACCAGCCCCTCGCCCAGCAGGGCCCAGACGAAGAGGGCGAGATCGGCGGCCAGGGCGACCTCGATCGCCCGGAGGAGGAGGATCTTCCGGCGTTCCTTCATCGGGCGCACATTCTACGCGAATCTCTACTCCGACCTTGCACGCGGACCACGTCCCGGTGTATCCTTTCTCCAGAGTTTTCAGAAGAAATTGAAAGTATTGGCCACTTCGGGTGGAGGGACCCCTCATGCGCCCGATCACCTTTCCGATCCTCCTCTCCTTCCTTGCAACCGGCTGCGGCGCCCAGGTGGACGAGCCTGGAGGCCCCCTCGACCGGTATCTCTCCGGGGCTGGCCGGCTGGATCCGGTCCTGCCAGATTCCCCGGACCAGGCCGGAGCGCGCCCGCGCGACCCCGGACAAGAACAGGCCGGGCCCGGTCCAGACGCCCAGGACGGCGGCGAGGGACCCTTCTTCGAGCGCTACCTCGGCGAGCACCGGTTCGACGTGATCAAGGACGTGATCATCCCGGTGAAAGGCGGCGAGGTCGTCTACCGCTTCCGCCGGATCGACGACCCCCGGCCGTATCCCCCGCACTCCGCGTACTACCAGTTCGAATTCGACATCAAGACCGAGGGTCCCGGGAAGCTCTTCCTGGACGAGGCTCGGTTCGTCGCCCACTGTGTCTATGACGGAAAGGCGCTCCACCCCCGCCGGTTCAGCGTCGGCATGCGGGACGGCTCCTTCCGCCACTACCGGATCTATCAGGTGGACGCCGAAGGCCGCCGGATGACCGTGATCGATCCGCTCTCCCGGACGAAGGAGGAGCGGGAGCTCAAGAACGCCGACTGCGTGGACCCCGTCACGTTCTTCTTCAACCTCTTCGTTCAGGGAGTGGACATGACCCGGGTGGAGAGCCTCCACGGGCACATCCTCCACGAGGACGAGGCGCCACTCGTCCTCTCGATCGACCGGGAGTCCCGGACGGCCGAGGCCGGCTTCGCGGCGGGGGAGTTCCTGCCTCGCGACTCCTGCCGTTTCCGGTTCTTCTTCGACGGGGAAGGCAAGATCGACATCGAGCGCTTCGAGATTGAGTACGGTTCGTGGTCGATGCGGATGAAACGGGTCAGCGAGTAATCTGCCCGGCTGGTCTTTCCCCGTAGGCCACCGCCACCCGGTAGGCCGGGCGAGACGTGGCGAAGTCCTGCGCGTCCACGAGCGCGATGACGCTCCGGGAATCGTGGGCGAGGAGGAAGTAAGGGTCGCCCGGTACGCGGGGGCGACCCGGCACCGTCTCGCCGACGAGTTTGTCCACGTGCGCCTCCTCCTGTCGCAAGCGGCCCTCCTCCTCCCGCAGGCAGCCCGGTTCCCACAGGACCAGGACGTCAAGGGGGCGCCCCCAGGTCCGGTCGAACCCAGCCGGGAGAGAATCGAACGACCGGCTGCCGGGGAGGCAATGCCCCAGGACTCCTGTGGCCGGGGGACGGAAGAAGTCAGGGCCGGAGAATTCGATCCGGGCGAGGGCGAGGGGCGTTGGAGCGACAGGTCCCAGGTCGACCGGTACGAGGTCGGCCTGCCGGCGCCTGCGATCGTAGTAGAGGAAGACGGACCGGCCCGAGCGTTCGTGGTCCGCCCACTCCTCGGCGAACCGGGCGAGGCGCCAGGGGACCCAGTCCTCCTCGGCCGGCAGGAGCTCATAGGCCGACAGGCTGGCGAGGTCGAAGGAGAGGGTGAAGTAGGGGGCGAAGGCGAGCCGCCAGTGCCCCGGCGGTCCCTCGATGTCGAGGAGCACCTCGACCGATCCAGGCGAGGCCGAGAGGATCCTCGGTGGCCCGGCGGCGAGGTTCCATTCCTCGGCGCGGTTCTCCATGCTCCCGGCTGGCGCGGAGGCGTACCAGCCCAGCGCGAGCGACTCCAGACGGCCCTCGGCGGAGTAGCCCGGGAGGAGCACGGTCGGATCGAACGCGGACGGCATCCGCCAGAACTGCTCGTTCGCGGCCTCGACGGGATCTACCGCGACGGATAGCACGGCCATGGCGCGACCCGGGCCCGCGGGGAAGAACTCGACCTCGGCCTCGCGAGGGATCCCCCGGTAGGAGCAGGCGGGTCTCCCAAGGAGGAGCGGCGGGCCTTCGCCGTCGAGGAGGTCGAACCGGCGCTCCTCGCAACGCGCCCCGACCTCCTCCCCGGCGAAGGCCCGGTGGACCTGCGCGTAGGCCTGGAGCAGCCGGGGAGGGTCGCAGCTCGAGAGGCCCAGGTCGGAGAAGTCCTCGCCGGCGAGGATGCGGAGGAGGAGGCCTGCCTCGAACCTGTGCGTGAGCTGGTAGGCTTCCTCCTCGGCCTCGCCCCTGGCGAAGAAGATCTCGATCCACGTCTGGGTCAGGTGGACCCCCTCGTGGTAGTAGACGGTGAGCGCGGTGAGGACCTGCTCGGGGGAGGGATCCCCCGGGGCCGGGAGGTTCGCCACGACAGACTGGTGGACGTGGACCACGCCCGCCTGGACGAACCCGCGCACCGCTGACTCCTCGTCCTCATGCTGCTCGAAGATACGCAAACGGCCGCTCGCGCGAGCCGCAGTGAGGGCCCGCCCGATCTCTCCAGGCTCAGGTTCCCCTGTGCGCTCGGCGTAGGCGAGGACGAGATCTTCCAGCCTTTCGCAGAACGCGGCCTCGGCGGGGGAGGGTTCGCGGGAGTCGTAGCTCGCGCAGCCGCCAAGGGCGAGCGCGAGAAGGAACGCTACTTCGGCGTGACGCGGATGGCGTGGCGGGCGGCCGTCGGGTCCGCCCAGACGGAGAGCGTCCGCCGGGCGGGATCGAACGTCCACCGCCAGGTCCCGTTCCTGTCGCTTGAAGCGACCGTGAACCCGTTCGGGTAGTGCCTCGCCGGGAGGTGGATCGTGGACGGCGCCCCCGGCGTGCCGGTCGCGGGAGTCTCCCATTCCAGCCGGAAGACGCGCGTGGTCGTGTCGAATCCGAACGCAACCGGCTCGCCCGGGACGCGCTCCGGATAGGGCCGGTCGAGGAGCGCGAGCGCCGGCCGCTCCGAACCGTCCTTGTTGAACGGGTCGAAGCGGTCCTTCTCCAGCGTCGGCGAGCTGTCGGGGTCCGGGTCGAAGTTCCAGAGGAGGGCACCGGGGACGAGAAGGGATTCCTGAAGCTCCAGCTGATCCCGAATGTAGGGGACGGAGTCCGGAATGTCGAGCCAGGTCCCCCATTCTCCCAGGACGAGCGGCATCTCCAGCACGCTCGCCTCAGCCACCATCCGCGCGTAGCTCACCGCCGATGGCCACTGGCCGGGATAGGGCATCCCGAACTGCACGCTCGGCTCGTAGAAATGAGGCGCGTAGGCGAGGTTCTTCTCTTTCATCGGCGGGAGGAAGGAGGGGAGGCCCGTCGAGGCCTGGATCCCCGGCTCCACGAAGACGATCCGGTCGGGGTCGATCGCGCGGATCTCGGCGATGAGCTTCTCGTAGAACGGCTTCAGGAGATCGGGCTCGAACCGGTCCGGCCTCGCCGTCCCTGGCGATGGTTCGTTGAAGAGGTCGTAGCCGATCACGGTCGGGCTCTTGCCCAGCCGCCGGACGACCGTCGCCCAGGCGCGGCGGAACTTCGCCTGGAACGCGTCCACGTTCCAGAAGCGGTCGAAGTTGGCGCGGACCTCCTCGGTGAAGTAGGTGAGGCCCCAGGGTTCGAGGAGGACGTTCGGATCGACGAGGTCGTCCTTGGTCGCCCACTTCGGCGCTCCGTCGCCTCCGAACGGCCTCGCCCAGAGGTCCTGGTGCATGTCGAGGATGACCCAGATCCCCCTCTTCTCGCACCAGCCGACGACCTCTTCCATCTTCCGGAGGTAGGACTCGTCATAAGTCCCCTCCGCCGGCTCGAGAGCTTCCCAGATGACGAGAAGCCGCACGCAGTTGGCTCCCATTGAGACCAGCCGGTCGAAGTGCTCCTCCGCGATCCAGCTCGTGAAAGGAGGGGTCTTCGAGAGGTGGCTGTAGTTGTAGCCGCGCAGGAAGACGGCGCGCCCCTGTGCGTCGCGGAGCCAGCGGCCTTCGGCGCGGAGCGGCCGGTATCGGGAGGGCGGCGCCGGAGGAGTCGGCCCCGTGCCCTGGGGCGGGTTGCAGCTCGGTGCGAGGAGAGTCGAGGCGAGAAGGCAGAGTGCGAACGCGGAGAGCGTCCGCAAGAGGCTCGAGCGCTTCATGTCGCAGGCAGAATAGCAGAAGGCGTGCCCGCAAGGCACTTGTGCTGCAAGACATTATCCCACGCATACTTGCGGATGAATGGCACGCGGAACCTCCAGGCGTCCTGTTACGGCGCGAAACGCCCTCCTCGCCGGGATCGTAACGTGCCCGCCGCCCGGCTACTCGGCCGCTCGCGCCCGAGAACCTGACGGCTGAGCTCCTCGACCGGGGCCCATGCCGCGGGAGGGCAGAGGGCAAGCGCCTGCGCGCAGGAGCGGGCGGCCTCGTGGTAAAATCGCAGCGCCATGAAAACGACGAAGGACCGCGCGAAACCTCGCCCGCATCGACTCGGTCCGGAGGACTTCGACGAGCGCGGCGTCTATCTCTACCCCGGAGACGTCGAGGACGCCATGCCCGAAGGCAACCTCGCTGAGACCATGGGGAGCTACCTGCGCGAGACGATCCTGCGCCTCTCCTGCGATCTCGAGCGCGATTCGGCCTACAAGAACCTGCCCATCTATTACGAGCAGGGCACGAAGCGGCACGTGGCTCCCGACG
>JACQVV010000549.1 GCA_016209595.1 Planctomycetota bacterium | reverse complement strand
TCGACCGCGAGAAGCTCGCGGCCCTGATCGAGCACCTGGCAGCCGACGAGTACCAGGCGCGGGAGGAAGCGAGCGCCCAGATCGTGGCCCTCGGACCCAGGGTCGTCCCCGATCTGGAGGCGGCACTTGCCGGGGCCCGGGACCAGGAAGTGGTCGAGCGGCTCCGCAGGGCGATCGAGACTCTGCGGCGCCAGGTCGAGGAACGCGCGTCGACGCGGGCGAGGGTGCTCGCGCTCCTCGCGCTCGTTCGCATGGGCTCGGAGGCCTCCGTCCCCGTGGTTCTCCACGTCCTCGGGCGCGAGGAAGGGACGCTCGCTCGCGCGGCGGACTTCGCGCTTCGCGGAATCCTCCTCGACGGACCGGAGCCCCCGCGGCCCGGCCCCGAATCTCGAGATGCCGCAAAAGACCCCGCTTCGGCAGCGGACTGGAAGGCGTTCCTCGAGGCGAGGCCCGAGCGGCCCGGCGAGCGAGCTTCTGTGCCTGGCTCCCTTCCCGAGGGGCTCGAAGTCCGCGCGGAGAGCGGCGACTGGATGGATATCGAGATCGACGTGGACCTGAACGGCCAGCCCGGTGAGGGGCTCGATGGACGGCGCCTCTCCATGATCGAGAGGATGGAGATCGTGGAGCGCGTCCTTTCGCGCGAACCGCTCGCTCTCTCCCGGGAGTACCGAACTCACCTGTTCGAGGAGAGCCCGGGCTTCGGGACCGGACGCGTCTCTCGCGCTGGGCGTACGTTCCGTGTCGAATTTGGCGAGTCCGGGCCCACGTTGCGGGAGGAGGGCGGCGGGGTCCTCGACCCGAGCCAATCTGGACCCGACATGGGGATCCTCGGGACGCTCCTCCTCCCGCCCGGTGACTACGGCCGGGGGGCGGAGCGGCCCGCGTCGGATCGCCTGGCCGCCATGCACCGGCTGATCTTCGACTGGCGCGAGGTGCCCGCGTCCAAGGTCGAGGTGGAGACTCCCGGCCGCGTGCGCTACCTCGGCGACGACCCTCGGGGCCGGGCCCTCTTCGGCTACCTCGCCGCGCTCCAGGTCGTCTCGAACCTCGGGCAGGAAGGGATCGAGGGCCGGTTCGTCTTCTGGTTCGCCGGCTCGCTCGCCGTGGAACGCGGCACCGGGCGCGTCACCGACTACCGGTTCTCGGGTCCCTTCTTCGGCGAATTCCATGGCGGACCCGCCGGCACCGATTTCACCTTCCGTTCCGGCTACCACGGGGACGTCGGGATGTGGTATCGCGAGATCGAAGCCAAGGGAGGGTAGCGTCTCCATGATCACGCGTCGTGACTTCCTCGCCGGCGCCGCGGTGGGCCTGGGGTGTCTCGCCTCGGGCGTCCGCCTCCTCGCCGACGATCCGCCCGGCGAGAAGCTCGACATCGGCCTTGTGGGCGTCGGCGGCCAGGGTCGCGCGAACCTCGAGGGCGTCGCAAGCCAGAACGTGAAGGCGATATGCGACGTGGACGGAAATAACCTCGCCGAGGCCGCCAAGCGCTTCCCGCGGGCGGCCACGTACAGGGATTTCCGCCGCATGCTCGATTCCGAGGACCTCGACGCGGTCGTGGTCTCGACGCCCGACCACACGCACGCCGTGGCCGCCGCGGCCGCGATCGACCTCGGCCTCGCGGTCTACTGCGAGAAGCCCCTCTGCCATTCCGTCCACGAGTGCCGTGTGCTCCAGGAGAAAGCAGTCGCGAAGCGAGTGGCGACGCAGATGGGGAACCAGGGCCACGCTGGCGAGGGACCCCGTCGGACCGCGGAGATCCTCGCGAGCGGCGCGATCGGCCGCGTCCGCGAGGTCCACGCCTGGAGCGACCGCCCGATCTGGCCCCAGGGTGGCGACCGGCCCGAGCCCGAGCCCGCCCCCCGCCATCTCGACTGGGACCTCTGGCTCGGTCCCGCGCCCGAACGGCCGTACCACGCAAACCTCCACCCCTTCGCCTGGCGCGGGTGGTGGGACTTCGGGACGGGAGCGCTCGGGGACATGGCCTGCCACGTCCTCGACCCCGCTTTCTACGCTCTTCACCTCGACGCGCCGCGGACGATCGAGGCCGAGGGCGAGCCCAGAAAGCCCGAGATGGCGCCCCTCTGGGAGACCGTGATCTGGACCTTCGGAGCGCGTGGCGACCATCCGCCGCTCAAGCTCGTCTGGTACGACGGCAAGAAGACGAAGGACGGCCGCGAGGTCCGGAACCTCCCCGCCCCCGACCTCGCGCCCGGCGCGGACCTCACCCGGGTCGAGAACGGCTCCCTCTTCGTGGGCGAACGCGGGGCGCTCCTCCTCCACGACGCCTACGGCGACCGGCGCTCGCTCCTCCCGGCCGAATCCTTTGCCGGCTGGACCGAGCCCCCCGCGATCCTTCCCCGCTCGAAGGGCCACCATGCCGAATGGATCGAAGGGGCCAAGGGCCGCGGTACCTGCGGTTCGAACTTCGACTACGCCGCGCCCATGACCGAGACGATCCTTCTCGGCATCGTCGCGTTCCGCGCGCGGAGCCGGATCGAATGGAACTCCGAGCGCATGGAGGCGACCGGCTGCCCCGAGGCCGACCCGTTCCTTCGCCGAGAGTATCGCAAGGGCTGGACGTAGCTAGCGCTCGGCGAGGAGCTCCTCGAGGATGCGCTTCGTGAGTTCGGGGTCGGCCTTGCCTTTGGTGGCGCGCATGACCTGGCCGATGAAGGCCTGGAAGACCTTGGTCTTACCGGCCCGGTAGTCCGCCACGACGGCCGGGTTGTCGGCGATCGCCTTCTCGCAGATCGGGCGAAGGGTCCCCTCGTCAGAGATCGTACCGCCCCCGAGCTCCTCCACGATCCTCGCCGCACTTTTCCCCGACTCCAGCATCTTTGCCCAGACCTCTCCCGCGATCCGGCTCGTGATCTTCTTCGTGCGGGCGAGCTCGACGAGCTCCGCGAGGGCGGGGGGGCGGACGGGGAATTCGTCAATCCCGATCTTCCGGTCGTTCACGGCCGAAAGGACCTGGTTCATGACCCAGTTCGCGGCGGCCTTGGGGTCGGGGGTGTGGGCGAGGACCTCCTCGTAGTAGCGGGCGACCGCGGCGTCCTGGGTGAGAACCCCGGCGTCGTAGTCGGAGAGACCGTATGCGGTCATGTACCGCTTCTTCTTCTCGCGGGGGAGCTCGGGAAGGGAGCGATAGATTTCCTGCACGAGCTCCCGGGAAGTCTGGATGGGGGGGAGGTCGGGCTCGGGGAAGTAGCGGTAGTCCTCGGCCTCCTCCTTCGAGCGCATGAGGATCGTGACCTGGCGCTCCTCGTTCCAGAGGCGGGTCTCCTGCACGACCTTCTCGCCCTTTTCGAGGAGCTCAACCTGGCGGCCAGCCTCGTGTTCGAGCGCCTGGCGGACCATCTTGAACGAGTTCAGGTTCTTGATCTCGCTCTTCGTGCCAAGCTGGATCTCTCCCGCGCGCCGGACGGAAAGGTTGGCGTCGCAGCGGAGGCTTCCCTCCTCCATGTTGCAATCGGAGACGTCGAGGTAGCGGAGGATTCGCTTGAGCTCGACGAGGAAGGCGTAGGCTTCTTCGGGGCTCTCGAGGTCGGGCCTCGTGACGATCTCCAGGAGCGGCGTCCCGGCGCGGTTGAGATCGACCAGGCTCGCCCCCTCGACGTGCAGGAGCTTGCCGGCGTCCTCCTCCAGATGGACGCGCACGAGGCGGATCGTCTTCTCGGCTCCGGCGGGGAGGGGGCCGCTGGAATGCGGAATGCGGAATGCGGAATGCGGAACTGGGGCGAGGGCGCCCCTGCTGTTTTCAGTTCCGAGTTCCGAGTTCCGAGTTCCGAGTTGGGAAGAGGGGGCCGTTTCCCTCCCCCTGACAAGGTCGATCGTGACGTGCCCGCCCCGCGCGAAAGGGAGGTCGTACTGACTGATCTGGTAGTTCTTGGGGAGGTCGGGGTAGTAGTAGTTCTTGCGGTCGAACTTTGTGAAGGGCGCGATCTGGGATTCCAGGG
>JACQVV010000548.1 GCA_016209595.1 Planctomycetota bacterium | reverse complement strand
GCTCCCGCACGGCGCGAGCTCGATACCAATCGTCGCTCCGGCCATCCTTGGCCTCCGCTCCTCCCCGAGGGGGCTTCTCCCCCTCGGCCTCCACCGGCGCCATCCTGGCGCCCGGCGGGAAGTCCCGCCCCTCCCGCTCCAGCTCCCGCTTCTTCTCCCTCTCCATCTCTTTGCGCTTCGCCCGGGTCTCGCGGTCATCCTTGACAGGCGCGGGGGGTTCGGAGTCCTTTTCCCTCTTCTCCTTCCCTCGCGAGCGTTCTTCGGCCTCCGGGCGGTGTGCGGACGATGCGGCTTCCTCCTCCCGCCGTCTGCCGATCTTCTCGGTCTTCGGGCGTTCGCGGCGTTCTTTCTTGTCCGGGGTCGCGCCCGCGCGCTCCAGGTCCGGGGTTGCACCTGCGTGCTCCGGGCGCGGCCTGTCGGAATCGCTCTTCCCCTCGCTGCCGGCTCGCTCGCGCCGGAGTTCGCGCCGCTCTTCCTTCAGCTCCGACGCCGAGAGCCTCCGCGTCCGCGAGGTCCTGGTTCTCTTCTCCTTCTGCGAGCCGTCCTTGTCTTTTTCTGAATCCCGGAAGTAGCTCCCGGCCGACTGGACCGCGACCTTGTCGGGGGGGACCTCGAGGATCGACTCGCAGACGCTGCACTTGATGGTCGTGCCGGGTTCGAAGTTCGTCACGTCGAACTTCGACTGGCACTCCTTGCACTTGATGATCTTGAGCATCCGGCGGTCTCTCGCTCCCCGGAAAGGTCGATCATTCTAGCGACGGGGGTCCAGCGGGGGAAGGGGAGCAGGAGCAGACCGGAGGCTGGAGTCCGCAGGCACGCGGGAGTTTTTTCTCTTTCCTCTAGCCTCTAGCCTCCAGCCTCTAGCCTGTTACATATGGTCGCCGGAGTCGGCCGGCCGGGTGATCCGGAACGCCTTGTGGTTCCGGACGAGTCCCGGCTTCCCCCAGAACTTGGCGCGCCCCTCCACGGAGAGGAGGATCTCGCCGGAGGCCCTGCTGGGAGTCTGGATGACGTCGCCGGGCGCGAGCTCCATGAGCTCCCTGAGCGTGATCCGACTGCCGGCGAGGAAGCCCGCGACCTCGAGCTCGGCGTTGGCGATCCCCTGGGCGATCGTCTGCACCCGCTGGGTCGAGGGCTTCGAACGCGAGTAGGCGAACCAGGCCTGCGCCGTGAAGTCGCCGATCACGGGGTCGATCGCCATAAACGGGACGCACAGGTTGACGAGCCCCGAGGCCGAACCCATGGTGAGCTCGAAGCACACGAGGACCACCGGCTCATTGGGCGCGACGATCTGCATGAGCTGCGGATTGGATTCCTTCCGCGAGAGCTCGAACTTGAGAGGCTTGATGTTCGCCCAGGCCCGCGAGAGCTGCTCCAGGATGAGCCGGGTGATCCGGCTGATGATCTCCCACTCGATCTCGGTGAGCGGCCGGTCGGGGACCGTCGTCTGATTGGACCCCCCGCCGAGAAGCCGGTCGACGATGGGGTAGACGATCGAAGGGTTGAGCTCCAGGATCATCTCCCCCTCGAGCGGCTTGGCCGTGAGGAGGTTGAAGCAGGTCGGATTGGGAAGCGACAGGATGAACTCGGAGTAGGTGAGCTGCTCGACCGAGACGAGCTTCACCTCGATGATCGTGCGGAGGTATCCGGAGAGCGCGGCAGAGAGGCTTCGGCTGAAGACCTCGTGGAGCGTCTCGAACGCGCGCATCTGGTCCTTCGAGACGCGCTCCGGGCGCTTGAAGTCGTAGGGGTAGACCTCCTCGGGAGGGACGACCTCCTCCTCCACTCCGACGTCGATCTTCCCCCCCTCCACCGCCTCCAGGAGGGCGTTGACTTCGTCCTGGTCCAGAACGTCGGTCACGGCGGGACCTCCGACAGGGGCTCCGGATCTCACGAAACGGACGCCCCTATGTTACCGGATGGACGCGGCCTCCGGCAATGGTCCCGGCGTCCCCGCGGCGGGGATCGGGTCGGAAAGAACGATCTCGCCCGGCCGGCGGAACCCGTACCGCCGGCGGAGGAGGAGCTCGACGTAGAAGGGGTCCCCCTGGAGCGCGTCGATCTCGCGCGTGAGCGCCTCCCGTTCGATCGAGAGCATCTCGAGGAGGAGGCGCGTCCGGCGGAGCTCCTCCGCCATCGAGAGGTTCCGCTCGCGCGTGGCGACGAGCGAGTCGCGGAGCAGCCAGGCCAGCCCGGCCGCGAGGGCGAGGACGAAGAGGAGCCGCCCCAGCGCGTCGGGGAGCCCGCGCGCGGTTCCCGTCTCCGGACTCACGGACTACCGCCCAGGGCGCCCAGGGCCGCGCCGGCGCCCAGTTCCTCCTCGATGCGGAGGAGGTGGTTGTACTTGGCAATCCGCTCGCTCCGGCACGCGGAGCCCGTCTTGATCTGCCCGGCGCCGGTCGCGACCGCGAGGTCCGCGATCGTCGTGTCCTCGGTCTCGCCGGAGCGATGGCTGATGACGGTCCCGTAGCCGGCGCGGGCCGCCATCTCGATCGTGTCGAGGGTCTCGGTGAGCGTCCCGATCTGGTTCAGCTTGACGAGGATCGCGTTGGCGATCCCCTCCCGGATGCCCCGCGCGAGACGCTCCGCGTTCGTGACGAAGATGTCGTCGCCCACGATCTGCACGCGCCGCCCGAGCTTCTCGGTCATCGCCTTCCAGCCCGACCAGTCGTCCTCGGCGAGCCCGTCCTCGATCGAGACGAGCGGGTAGTCGTTCGCCCAGCGGGAGAGGAGCTCGACCATCCCTCCGGCGTCGAGCGTCTTCCCCTCGCCCGCCAGGCGGTACTGGCCGTTCTTGAAGAGCTCGGTCGCCGCCAGGTCGAGCGCGAGCGCGACCTCGGTGCCCGGCTTGTAACCCGCCTTCTCGACTGCCGCGAGAAGGAGCTCGATCGCCTGCTGGTTCGACTTGAGGTCGGGAGCGAACCCGCCCTCGTCTCCCACGGCCGTGGAAAGGCCCTTCGATTTCAGGATCGACTTCAGGGCGTGGAAGGTCTCGACCCCCGCCCGGAGCGCCTCGGCGAAGGTCGGGAAGCCGCGCGGGAAGAGCATGAACTCCTGCACGTCGACGTTGTTATCCGCGTGCTTCCCGCCGTTCAGGACGTTCATCTGCGGGATGGGGAGCCGCCGTGCCCCGGCCCCTCCGATGTAGCGGTAGAGGGGGAGGTTGAGCGTCACGGCCGCGGCCCGGGCGACCGCGAGCGAGACGCCAAGGATCGCGTTGGCGCCCAGGCGGCTCTTGTTCGGGGTCCCGTCGAGCTCGATCATCCGCCGGTCGATCCCGGCCTGGTCGAACACGGAAAGGCCGGCGAGTTTCGGCGAGATCTCCTCCTGCACCGAGCGGATCGCCTTCCCGACCCCCTTGCCGCCGTAGCGCGTTCCTCCATCGCGGAGCTCAACCGCCTCGTGGCTCCCCGTGGAGGCACCGGCCGGCACGGCCGCCCTGCCTCCGGAACCCGTGCGGAGGAGGACGTCAACTTCCACGGTCGGGTTCCCGCGGGAGTCGAGAATCTCCCGGGCGACGACTCGGCTGATCTGCGTCATGCGATTCCCTCGTTCAGGGAGCAACACGCAACCGTCGACAGGCGATGGAAAGGAAGATACCACGCTGCCCGAGGCGGGGCAAAGAAAGGGGGGATGGCAGCGAGGGGCGTTTCGATGCCGTTACGCTCGTCGGATACCGGTAACGGGCGCGGGCTTGGCCCAGACTTGGAGGCGCGTGCCAATCCCTTCCGGAACTCGGCAAGATCGGAGATGGCCGGCAAGATCACGCCGCCGCTCACTCCGGCACGCGGGTTGCTCCAAAGCGCTTCCCTCACTGGGAACACTGGGAACCACGACGAGTCGGAGGGAATGGGTCAATGAAGGTTCTATTCTCGATTCTGGGTGTCGCACTGCTCGGTCTCGTCTTCGCGTGCGGCGCGTACGCCTGCCCCGCGAGCTACGTCCACTCCATGGGCACGAACAACAACTCCAGCCCCTATCATGGCAAGGCCACGCAGGTCGCCGAGGGGTACATGAACAACAGGGGGATCAACCCGAGCACCCCGAGCGGCCAGATCATCAAGCCATACGTCGTCGGAACGGCGATCGTCGAGAGCTCCAACCCGACCGATCCCTTCCGTCTCGGGACCGACCCGGTCGACAAGCTCGTCCAGGAAGCGCTCGGGACCTACGCCGGCCAGCCGGCGCAGGGGAACAACGACCCGGATAACGGCGGGCACGGCTGGATGCCGAACCACGAGCACTTCGAGCTCCACTTCGGCTATGGCGTCCGCGAAGCGGGCGGCGGGGACGAGCCGATCGTTCCCCCGAGCCAGACCCTCGGCGGCTAGATTCGCCGCGTTCGACCGATAGACGTCAGGAGGGGTCGCCACGAGGGCGACCCCTTCTCGTTTTTGGGGGGGGCGAGCCGGACCTACGCCCGGCCCGCCGTCGGGATGAAGCTAGTCTCGGAAGACAGCAATGAGGGCCGGGGGAGCGGAAAAGGCCGCGGCAACCCGGATAGGGCTGCCGGAAGTCGGTAGACGCTGCAGGAATCCGGATAAGGCTGCCGGAAGTCGGTAGACGCTGCAGGAATCCGGATAAGGCTGCCGGAAGTCGGTAGAGGCTGCAGGAATCCGGATAAGGCTGCCGGAAGTCGGTAGACGCTGCAGCAACCCGGATAAGGCTGCCGGAAGTCGGAATGACGCTTTTCGAGATTTCGAGCGTCTCGGTCGTGACGCGCGTGCGGAGCGACCGGGCGAAGAGGAGATAGACGTCGGGTGTCCCGGGAGGCCCGAAGTTCCGGGTCCGCAATCTCTTGACGCTCCCGGCGGGCCGCGGCTATCATCCAAGGACCGTCGTCCCTTCCGGAGGATCGGTCTCATGGGCCATGCGCGAAGTTGCCTGAGCAAGCGGGCTTCGGTCCTGGTCGTGGTCCTGGGGGTCCTGATCGTCCTTTCGACCCTTGCGATCGCCTTCGCGCGGATCTCCTCGCTCGAGCGGACAGCCTCCACGACGCGTGTGGACGAGGTCCGGGCGAGGTTCCTCGCCTGGGCCGGCGTCGAGAGAGCCCTCGCCGAGGCGCGCGTCGCGAGCCAGCGCCCGTGGGACGCTCCCGACGCGGCCTGGTTCTATAGAGGAACGGCCGGGAACTCCGCCGGGAACGGCGTCCTCCTGGCAGAGGCGACGCTTCCTTCGTTCCTCGCCGGGAACGATCCCGGGGGGCGGGCCTACTCGGGTTCGCTTCCGCCGACCTACGAGCCGCTCGGGGACACGTATGTCGTCAAGGTCCTCGACGCGGGTTCGATGATCGACCTCAACGCACCGTCCGATCCGCGCCGCGCTCCTGCCGACGAGCCGCTCGTCCGGATGCTCAGCAATCTCTCGCGGGCGCTGGATCCCGGGAACCCACCGATCACGCCGGTCGAGGCCGAGATGGTCCTCGCCTACCGGCAGACTCTTCAGGACGGGAGGTTCTGGGACGAACGGGAACTCCTCGGGATCCCGGGGAACCCGGTGACCGAGGAGGACTTTGGGCTCCTCGAGGACTTCGTCACCACCTGGGCGTGGGCCGATCCGGCCATGGTCGCCCCGATGGACCCCGCGCTCGTGCCCGCCGTGGGAAACGACGTGGCCGGACGGGTGCCCACCGGGGATGTGGTTCGCGAGATCCGGAGGCCCGTGGACGTGAACACGGCCCCCCGGGAGGTCCTCGCCGCGGTCTTCGCCGACCTTGCGGCGCTCCGGATCGATCGCGACCTGAATCGCATGCCCGCGGGCGGGACTCGCTGGCAGGCGACGGGGAGGGCGGACAGGACCACGCCGGTCTCGTTCGCGCAGGCCTCGTCTCTCGCGCAGGCGATCGTCACGCGGCGCGAGGCGACTCCCTTCCGGAACTGGGCCGAGTTCCGCTCCTTCCTCGACGCCCAGGTCACGGGCGGCGCGATCGACCGGCTCCAGGCCCTCGCGATCCTCGCCAACTGCGACCCGAACGTGGACACGCACAGGGCGAATCCGGGCCTCCCGGTCTTCCGGGAGATCGACAAGTTCGACCTTGTCGTCTCGACGACCGAGTTTTCCTTCTCGTCGATGGGGGTTTTCGAGATCGAATCGCTCGGTCGGGTGACGCACGAGGGAGGGGAGATCCTCGCCCAGGCGCGGGTCCGGGCGGCGATCGAGGTCTACCAGGTCCTGCGCCACACCACGCAGGGAGACTTCGAGCGGGGGAGGATCTCCACCTACCGGCTGGAGGAGCCGGTTCTCTGGCGACCCGAGGACGCGATCCAGGTCGAGGAAGATCTCCTCATCAACGGCTCGCCGCAGATCCTGGGGTCCGCGGGGAACATCCACTCGAACCAGGATCTCGACCTGGAAGGCTCCCCGCTCATCGAGGGGGACGCCACGGCCACGGGGACCTACGAGGCGAGCGCGCAGGCCCAGGTGCTCGGCCAGTCGGGGGGCGGCTTCGAGCGCGTGCAGATCCCGCTCTTTCGCCCTTCCCTTTTCCGCGCCGAAGCGCGCTACATCTTCGCGGCGGACGGCAAGGTGTACGACGCCGCCGGGAACGAGGTCGGGAACCGTTCCTACGGGAGCTGGAACTGGCAGAACGGGACCTGGAAGTGGACGGGAGGGCAGCAGCTCCAGGGCGTCCTCTGGTTCGAGGGAAACGTCTCGCTGACGTCCAACACCTCGAACGAGTGGGAGGTGACGATCGTCGCGACGGGGTCGATCTCGGTGAACGGCAAGCCGAACCTCATCCCGGCCTCGCGCTGGCGGATCACGCTCGTCTCGGGCACCGACCTCTCGGTGAGCGGGACGCCAGGGGCGAAAATCAGCGGGTACCTCTACGCGGGGGACCAGGTTGAGCTCGGCGGGAACACCGACTTCTACGGCGCGATCTGGTCGAAGGGGCTCTCGCAGGCCAGCTCGCTCGTCACGCGGAACAAGATCCACGGGAGCGTCGTCTTCCGTTACAACCGCGACCTGGCGCCGGTCCCCGTCGACTGGGTCCTCTCCGACCCGCCCGCGCTCGCCAGCCATCCCCACCCGAGGACGATCGCCGCGACGAGCGACTACGACGGATGGATCACGCTTTCGACCCTCATCACGAACCGTTCGATCCTCCGTTCGAATCCCTTCCGCGACCGGATCCTCGCCCGCTGGGAGAGCGGGAGTTTCGACGCCGATCTCGGCGGCGGGGCGATGGGGCTCGTGGCCGACGCGGCCGGGCCGGTCGTGGCGCCCGTCGCGGGCCCGGGGCTCGCCGGGCACTTGCTTCCCGACGGCGTCTACTCCGAGCTCGACGCGACGCCGGCCTACGAGGCGACCGACAATGCCGGGCCGCTCGCGGGTTCGATCGCCTTCTGGATCAAGCCCTCCTGGGACGGGGCGGCAGGGTCGGACTCCCGTTCGAACAAGAGCTTCCACCTCCTCTCGCTCTCGCGCACGGACGACCAGGGAACGCAGAGCTTCCAGTTCGCGCGGACAGGGGACTGGCCGGGACCCTGGGCGAACGTCGCGGGCTTCCACTTCGAGCGGACGACGCTCGAAAACCCGCTCGCCCAGCGGCTCCTCTACTCAACCTGGTTTCCTCCGGCCCATCGCTGGAGCCACGTCGTCCTCGTCTACGACTTCCGGGCGAAGGACCCCGTCCAGGCGATCGCCGTCTACGTGAACGGTGTCGCCCTCCCCGGCGGCATCCGGGACTTCCTCTCGCAGTACGAGCTGACCCCCGACGAGCTCGCGCGAGCCGCGATCACACCCGGGAACCTGCTCCGCCTCGGCGAGCGGAGGGGGAGGGATTACGAGCTCCCCGCCTCCGGCGCCGACGCCACCTTCGACGAGCTCGTGACCCTCCCCGAGAAGGTGGACGCCGCCTGGGCGGCCGCCGCCTACGGCGCGGGTCGCTACTACCCGGCGGGGGACGGCTGGTACGAGTCGGAGACGCTTCCCATCGTCGCCGGGAGCGATCTCCTCTGGACG
>JACQVV010000557.1 GCA_016209595.1 Planctomycetota bacterium | reverse complement strand
CGGGCAATCGTCAGGGGGAGGGGAACGGCCCCCTCTTCGGGGCGAGGGGGGTGGGGGTTCGGGGTTCGGGGGTTCCGTCCCCCGTCGCCCGTCGCCCGTCGCCCGGCAGGCGCCAGCGGCCCCCACCCCCCGGGAAGGTCGCTCTCGGCTCGTCCTTGCCGGCTCCGCTGCGGGGTTCGCGCTCGCGGGAGCTTTTGCCGCGGCCCTTTCCCCGTCGTGGCTCCTCGCCCTGGGACGCCTCGGGGCACTCGCCCTGTACGCGGCCATGCCCGACCTCGCCGCCGCGCTCCGGGACAACGCCCGCCGGATCCTCGGGCCGGGCTCGTCCCGACCGGCGCGAGGCGCGCTCGCCCGCGGAGTGCTCGCGAGCTTCGCCCGCTTCGCGCTTGAAGTCGTCCTCTCCTCCCGGCGGCCTCAGGAGCGAGTTGAGTGCCCCGGGGCGAAGGAGCACTTCGAGCGCGCGCGGGCGGCCGGGAAGGGGATCGTCTGCGCGACGCTCCACATGGGGAACTACGAGGTCGGCCCGGTCTTCCTCGCGGGGCTGGAGCGCGCGCGGGCGACCGCGGACAGGGACAGGGACGACGCGCGCGCGACCCCGGACAAGGTCCGCCCGCTCGCGATCCTCTATAGCGGCGATCCCGTGCCGTCGTTCGAGCGGGCCCGCTCGCGGTTTCGCGGCGTGCCCGGCCTGGAGGAGATTGCGATCGACAGGACACCCTTCTTCGGCGTGCGGGTGCTCTCGATCCTCCGACAAGGGGGGCTCGTCCTCCTCGCCGGGGACATCGGCGATCCGAAGCTCGAAATGGGCGAACTCGCGCGCGTCCCGTTCTTCGGCGAGCCCGCGCCCTTCCCGATCTGGCCGGCGCGGCTCTCGATAGCGAGCGGGGCGCCGATTCTCCCATCCTTCTGCGTCCGCGCGGGCGGCGGATACCGCCTGGAGGTGGAGCCGCCGATCTTCCCGGGCGCGTTCGAGGACCCACGCGAGCTCCTGGCGCGCCTCGTGGCCGTGTTCGAGGAGAAGGTCCGGCGCTATCCCGACCAGTGGCTCGTCATCCACCGCTACTGGCGGGATCCTTCTGGGTACAGGTTCAAAGGCCCCAGTCAGCCAGTTGCTCGTCCGTGAGCGGCTCGAAGGCGTCGTTCGTCGACCTCACCGGGGGCGAGCTCTTTTCCCCCACGCGCGGTCGCGAATGCGGCACGTCGTGGATGGCCGAGAGCTTCGCAACGGGGGTCCTGCCGGAGAGGATGATGACGGTCTCGCCCTTCTCTACCTGCTTCAGCAGTCGAGAGAGGTGGGCCTTGGCCTCGTGCGTCGTGACTTCAATCATGACGGGAGTGTCAGACTTAGCCTGGACCTAGTCAAGGGGCTGGTGCATGACCGTTCTTGATAGGAGACTACGATTCCGGGTCTGTCGAAGTCGTCCTCGCACTCGTACTCGTCCTCGTACTCGGTGTCGTGCTCGTACACGTAATCGTTGTCGTACTCGGATTCGAGGCTCGCATCGGTAACCTTTGTCGACCAACGCCAGCCTGTTTGCCCTCGGAAGCGCCAGACGCTCGCGCCCTCGGCGACACTCCGAGTACGAGTCCGAGTACGAGAACGAGAACGAACCCGAGGACGAGTACGAGTTCGAAGGGCGAAGCGACTCGCAATATCCGTCATGCACCCTCAAGGGGCTGGTGTGGAGGGATCCGTGTCGAAGACCCAGTCCTCCAGGACGGGGTTGATCTCGAGGTAGGCGAGCAGCGCCTCGACCTTCGTGCCTTCGGTAAAATCGTGTATCCGCACCCACCCTGGCACATGAACCCCTTCCTGTGCCCGATAGTCGTCGTAGTCGAGTCGGTAGATGCGTTCTGTCCCGTCGAAGATGCGCGCGCCGGTTACCTGCAGGGTCCTGGGAAGGAACTCCCAGTTCACGATGGCACCGCTCGAAAGGCGACTCTCCATCTCGATCCTGGCGTCGCTCTTCCGGGTCGACGAGCGCCCCGGCAGACAAAAAGCCTCCCGGATCCAGTAGAAGCTGGCGAAGCTCGTGTGTTCCTTGGCAAATCCGTCGGACGGACCGCTTGCCGTCTTCGACCCCCCGTTCTCCCCCTCGAAGCTCAACCGGTAGCGATCGGGTGTGAGGACGATGTCGAAGATCTCGCGGGTGGACAGGATGAGGTCCTTGAAGACCGTCATGCGGATGGAAGCGGGTTCCTGGAAGTAAAAGGCCGCCTCGAAGACGCCGCTCCGCTCCGGACCATCGTACGAGAGTTCGAGTTCCGCGTAGAGGCTCTTCGCTCCTCGGGTCCGCTCGTCCAGGATCGTGAGAGAGTCCGCGTATCCGAGCGGGCCGATGCCGGGGAAGAGCGGGTTCGGCTGGCGGGCGTGGCAGCCGGCGACTACAACCACGACTACCAGTATGCGTGGGAGGGTCGTATCGGTGCGGCGCATGCCGGAGTGTACACTCTTCGCCCATGTGCGGAATCGCGGGGTTCTGGCAGTACGGAGCGCGAACGGCGACCGTGCGCGATCTCGTGCGGATGGGGGAGCGTCAGGCCCACCGGGGGCCGGACGACCGGGGGCACCTCTATGTCTCGGACGGCGGCCCGCGGTTCTTCGTCCGCGAGGACGAGGCCCCGCCGGGGGTTTTCCCGGAGGTGGGGCTCGCCCACAGGCGCCTCACAATCCTCGACCTCTCGGAGCGCGGCCGGCAGCCGATGGCCGATTCTTCCGGGAGAGCGTGGATCGTCTACAACGGCGAGGTCTACAACTTCCGGGAGATCCGGCGAAACCTGGAGGCCCGGGGGCGTGTCTTCTCGACGGCGACCGACACGGAAGTTGTCCTGGCGGCCTACCTCGAGTGGGGCGAGGAGTGCCTCGCGCGCCTCGACGGGATGTTCGCGTTCGCGATCTGGGACTCGCGCGAGCGGCGGCTTTTTCTCGCCCGCGATCGTCTCGGGGTGAAGCCGCTCTGCTACGCCCATGCCGAGGGACGCGCCTTCGCGTTCGCGAGCGAGGCGAAGGCGCTCCTCGCGCTCGACTGGGTCGATGGCGGGCTTGACCCGCGCGGGATCGACTCTTTCCTTACCTTTCTCTGGATCCCCGATCCAGGGTCGGGCTGGCTGGGTGTGAAGCGGCTCCCGCCGGGGCACCTCCTCGTGCTCGACGCGGGCGGCCGGGTCGAGACGCGGCGTTGGTGGAACCCGCTGCCGCGACCCCGCCGGACGCCTTCCGACCCCCAGGCCGCCGAGGAGGTTCGCGAGGCGCTCGAGCGCTCCGTCAAGGACGAGCTCGTGAGCGACGTGCCCCTCGGTTCGTTTCTCTCGGGCGGCGTCGATTCGACCGCGATCCTCGCCTTCATGAAGCGGGCAGGGGTCGAGCGGCCCGCGACGTACTCGATCGGCTTCGCGCCGGAGGATCTCGCCTTCGACATCGTCCCGGACGACCTGCCGTACGCGCGCCGAGTCGCGGCCCACTTCGGGAGCGATCACAGGGAGATCGTGCTCTCCCCGGACGTCGCGGATCTCCTCCCGAAGCTCGTCTGGCACATGGACGACCCGGTCGCCGACCCGGCGGCGATCTCGTCCTATCTCGTCTGCCGTGCGGCGAAGGAGCGCTCGACGGTCCTCCTCTCCGGGATGGGGGGAGATGAGGTCTACGCGGGGTATCCGCGCCATCTCGCGAACCGTCTTGCCGAGGGTTTTTTGAGAATACCGCGGGCGATCCGCGCCGGGCTGATTCGCCCGGCGGCGCGGCTCCTGCCCCCCGCGGGCCGCGGCGCGCTCGCCCGGGCGGGGAGGAACGCGCGCAAGTTCCTGCGGAGCGCCGAGGCCCCGTTCGAGGAGCGCTACCTCGGCTTCGGGACCTATTTCGATCGCGCCGAGCGGTACGCCCTCTACGAGCCGTCGTTTGCTCGCGAGGTGGGGGAGCACGATCCCTACGCGCTCCACCGCTCGTTCCTCGCCGAGTCGGCGGGGCTCGACCCGGTCGACCGGATGGTCCACCTCGACCTCATGACCTTTCTTCCCTTCCTTAATCTGCACTACACCGACCGGACCAGCATGGCGGCCTCGGTGGAGGTGCGCGTGCCCTTCCTCGGCCACGAAGTCGTGGAACACGCGCTCTCGCTCCCGCCCGACCAGAAGCTCCGGCGGACGGCGCGGAAATTCGTCCTCAAGAAGGCGCTCGAGGGCGTGGTGCCGGAGTTCGTGCTCCGGCGCCCGAAGGCGGGGTTCGGAGCGCCGATCCGCTCCTGGCTCGTCGGCCCGCTCCGGGGGGTGGTGGAGGACCTCGCTTCCGAGGCGTCGGTCCGGCGCCGCGGGCTCTTCCGGCCCCAGGCCGTGCGGCGGGTGGTGGACGACCTCTACGCCCATCGAGCTGACAACGCGCTCAAGGTCTGGCAGTTCCTGACGCTGGAGCTCTGGCTCCGGGCCTTCTCGGACCGGCGGGGCGAACCGACTTGACCGCGCGCCGGTTCCTACGATATATGAGTGTCTCGACGCTGGGGGATTAGCTCAGTTGGGAGAGCGTTGCACTGGCAGTGCAAAGGTCGAGGGTTCGAGTCCCTTATCCTCCACCAAATCAGGCTTCAGGCTTCAGGCTTCAGAAAAAAAAGAAGAAGAAAAACACCGGGAACCGAAATCCGAAGGCTGAAGTCTGAACCCTGAAGGCTGGAAGATGCCCAAGCCCAAGATCGACGTCCTCTTCCTGAAGATCGCCCTGAGGAACGGGGCGATCACGGAAGAGGCCTGCGAGAACCTCGTTCGGAAGCAGTCGGAGCTCGCGCTGGCGGGCCAGCGGGTGCCGATGGCGCGGATCTGCCTCGACGAGAAGGTCCTGGACGAGAACCAGGTGGCGAAGATCCTCCGTGCCGAACGCTACATGGAGGTGCGCGGGGCGGATAAGCACCTCGCGCAGGTCCTGGAGATCATGCAGGTCGTCGACCCCGACCGCATCGCCGAGTGCCTCGCGGAGCAGAAGCGCATCTACCGCGAGACGAAGACAGGTGACTTCCCGCGCCTGGCGGACATCGTGGTCCTGCGGGGGCACGCGACGCCGAAGCAGATCGAGGAGGCCGTGAAACTTCAGGAGGAGACGCGCCTGCCCTCCCAGAGGCTATCCCCCTCGCGGGCGATCGAGAGGCTGAAAGAGGGACAGAAGCCGCCGGACAGCACCCAGTCGCTCACGGACGTTCTCGCCGAGTTCGGGATCGACCGCGCCGAGGCCGAGGCGAAGTACAAGCAGGAGATCGAGATCTACGTCCAGTGCGAGTACTGCGGGCGTTCCAACTTGCGCTCCGCCTCGAAGTGCAAGCGGTGCGGGAACCTGCTCAGCGATCCGCCGTCGGTCGGCGGATGACCTCGAGGAGCTGGTCGAGG
>JACQVV010000587.1 GCA_016209595.1 Planctomycetota bacterium | reverse complement strand
CTACATGGACGAAGACATGGTATTCGGCGACGCTCTTCTCGAGGCTCACGAGATTGAAGTGGGACTCGCGAATACGCCTCGCGTGGTTCTGGCGCCATCGGCCAAGGAGTGCGTCCTGAAGCACATGGAATACTACGCGTCGCCGAAGGCATCGCCCCAGAACATCGAAGTGTTGCGCGATGTGGACGGCGAGCTCTTCGTGAACTACCTCATGGACTTCGACAGCGGGTATCCCGAGGCTCCTGGCTTGGCGCCTCAGGAACTCCAGGCCCACAAGCTCGCCGTCGAGAACAGGCTTCGACAATTCGCGTCGAACCCGAAGGTCGCATCCAAGTACTCGTGGGTAGGTGCGTACCACAACTTCTTTTGTCGCAGGTTCATGGGGGCGCGCCGTCGGAGCATGTCGATAAACGGAGGGCTGCTGACCAAGAAGTGGGCCAGCCCTTCGCTCATAGTGCGCTGATCCGTGAACGTCCGATAACGGACCTTCTGTCCGATCCGCGTCCCCCTCGTCCACCGCCCCGCCGGGGCGAAGGGTCGCCACGGCGGGAGCAGGCACCTATCCATCCAGAAACCGCGGGGGACCTCGGGCGGTCCCCCGCTCTACCCCTCCCCCACTTCCCGCAGGCCTGCGCGCCGGGTACGATGCGGTTCGATGACCTGGTCCGACCGCGCCCGACAGCTCCGCGACGACGCCTACGCGCTCTACCTCGCGGGGCGTGACCCGCGAACTCCGCGCGCGGCGAAGATCCTGATCGTCTGCGTCGTCGCGTACGCCGCGAGCCCAATCGACCTCATCCCCGATTTCATCCCGGTCCTCGGCCTCCTCGACGACCTGGTGCTCGTGCCGCTCGGGATCACGCTGGCGATCCGAATGACCCCGCCCGAGGTCTGGGCCGAAGCGCGCGAAAAGGCGCGCGCCTCCATGCGGGAAGGCGGCCCCGGTGGGCGGACCGCCGCGGCGATCGTTGTCGTGGTCTGGCTCGGCCTCGCTGCGCTCTGCGCGTGGGTCGCGGTGCACCTCTTCCGCTGAGGGTCCCCTTCCCCACTTCCGCTTGCCCTTCCGCTCCCGCGCCGGTATCGTGCGGCCGTCGATTCGTAGGAGACTCCCGTATCGAGTAGCCGACAAGTCGTCTTCAAGAACGCGAGGCGCAGGACGCCGACCGGCCTCTCTCCCGCAAGGGAGTAGCGGAGTCGCTACCCGCGACGGGGACCGTGACGCGGCCTGCATCTCGCTCAGCGTGGCCTCCAGGTACCAGCATCCCTGGGGGTAGCTCCCTCAGGCTCTACTGGAGAGGGCCAAGGGCGTTTCGGCCACGCTGAGCGTCTGCGGCCCTTTCCATTTGGAGCCGGAGCGTGGCGCGCATCCTCGTCGTTGACGACGACCCCGCCGTCCGCGAGCTCGTCGCGGAGTACATCGCCGCGAGGGGCCACCAGGTCCTCCGGGCGGCGAACGGCGCCGAAGCCTGCGAGGTCCTTGAGCGGGAGCCTGTTGAGCTCGTTGTGACCGACCTGCAGATGCCCGTGCTCGACGGCCTCGCCCTCCTCGCCCACGTCCGCTCCTCGAGGAACCCGATCCCCGTGATCGTCGTCTCGGGATCATGGACACCGGACCAGCGCGGTCGCGCTCGCGAACTCGGCGCCGTGCGCGTCTACTCGAAGCCGGTCGACCTCGCGCAGCTCGCGCGCGACGTGGGGGAGCTGGCGCGATAATGCGCTTCCCCAAGTCGGCGCGCACCGACAAACCCATCCATGCTATGCGAGGAACCGTGGTTCCCCGCTCTGCCCTTCCGCTACCTGCGCGTGCGGGCTCCCGCTCTCCCCTCCCCCACCGCTATGCGGGTCCGCGGCCGGCCCGGCCGACGTCGGCCCCCGACCCGGACGATCCGCGCTTCGATGGCGTCGAGCACGCGGCGGAGCCGGTCCCGCTCTTCGGCGAGGATCTCGGCCTGGGCCCGCCGCATCTGGTCGACGAGGAGTTCGGCGACGCGGTCGAGTCCGAGCCGACGAAGGACGGTGCGGATCATCGGGAGGTCCTCCGGGTACTAACGGCAAAAGCGATTGGAGGGATGAGCCGGGAGCCGGAGGAGAGGTTCGCTATCTCGTTCGCCTGCGCTCTCCTGACTACTCGGCCGCGGGTCGCTGAGCGAGTCGGAGTCGCTTCAAGACGGCCTGGTGCCGATCGAAGAGGAGATCGAAAGCTTGGCGGGCCAATTCTGACGCCGTGATCCGACGACCGTTCTCGCTGCTCATCAGTGCCTCGAGAGCCGCGAGAGTCGAATACTGGTCGGGCCTGAGTCTGTACGTCTTCCGGCTCCAGTCCTTCGCCTCGATGTGCGCCTGCTCCACCGACTCGACCGAGGATGTCGGGGCAGGGGCAGTCGTCGCACCCGCGCTCAACTGCGGACCGGCGCCCTCGGGTGGTGCTGCGCCTCCCCTGACGGAGCCGGCACCGAAATCCTTGCTGAACACCTCCTGCGGATCGCCTCCGCGGGCGGCGGACAGTACGGACGCCGCCAGATCGCTAGGCAACCGACTGGGCTGTGCCTTCATTGCCGCACCTCTTGACGAACTCGTTGAGGAAGAGCTCGAAGTTGGTGGCTCCAGTCCCGAGCCGCCCCTTTTCGTCGACGTCGTACTCGAAGATGTCCTTTCGGTGCCCGAGCGACTCGCGAATTCTGGCGTTCTGGGGAATCCAGGCAGAAAAGACCTGGCCATCAAACCCTTGGCGCAGCATCTCTCTCACCTGATGAGCCAGGGCCGTACGGACATCCACACGGTTCATCACGAACCCGAGAATCCCGAGTTCTGGGCGGCCATACCGCTTCTGCACGACATGAATCGTTTTCAGCAGCGGAGGCAGCTCCTGGATGGAGAGAACGTCGCACTCCACCGGGATCAGGACCTGATCGGCCGCAACGAAGACGCAGAGCGTCAGTGGGCCGAGGGAAGGGCGGTTGTCCATGAGGCAGTAGTCGTATCGGACGGCCAGCCGCTGCAGGCGCTCCCTCATTCGCCAGTAGAGTTCGCTGTCCTTGCTGAACTCTACGTCTCTCAGCTTCGGCGTAGAGGGCAGGAGATCGAGCCTCTCGCGAACAGGCAGGGGATCCGGAGTGCCCACGCCCTCCTGCGGGAGGAGGTAGTCGGCGATTCCAGCGCCCTCGTCGGCTCCTGGAAGGAGGCTCCGTGAGAGGGTGCCTTGCGGATCAGCATCGACCACCAGGACCCGCTTCCCGTGTCGCGCGAGTCCGTGCGCGAGGTTGTAGGTGATCGTGGTCTTGCCGACCCCTCCCTTGTCCATCGCGATGGCGACCGTCTTCATCATCTCCTCGATCTTGCGCCTCCGAGTGTATCGACGATCGGCACCCGGGTTCTTGAGGCGACCGGGCAGCGTGGTGTAGGCGGCACCCGGGTCCCTTCGGCACCTTTGGAACTGGGGCACCGTTGTAGGGGCGGCATCGTAGGCTGCGGGGTTCTCCTTCTGCAGCGGCACCTTGGGTGCCTCAGCACTGGCGCTGCATGCGCACCGGGATCGACATAGTGCTCCGGGATCGTCGACACTGAGGTGCGCTCGGCACCCTGCACGTCGAGGAGCCGTAGATCATCCGACACCTCCGAAGCCCGGCCACCGAAGGAAACTGGGTGCCGAGGGTGCCGCGGCACCCTTGCGTCTTCGGCGGCGGGGGTCCCAAGACACCTGGTGTAACCAGGTGTCGATGGATCCACGGCACCATGGGCGTCACGGTGCCGTTGCTTCTACGCTGCCGATTTCGTCGCGCAGGCGAGTCGCGAGCTCGACACCCGCCGCAGCCGAGGAGGAGGCCCCGCTCGCCTTCGGCCCTGGAGTCGACAGAGACCCTCGGTGGGGTAGGGGAGTCGTCGAACTAGCGAGGCCGGGACGAGCGAGGTGGTATAATCCGCGGCGGAGTCGAGTCGAGCGAGACGCACGATGCGGATGTGGATCTCCCTGGGGCTCGCCGCTGCGCTGATGGTAGCAGTCGTCCTCGCCCTGCGCTCCCAGGATCCGAGCGCCCTTCGACGATCGCCTCTCACACCTGGTGAACCGGACGCCGAGCCCCCCGCCAGCACGAGCGGCCAGCTCCCCGGTTCCAGAACGCCGCCAAAGCCGTCGTCCCTCGACGGGAAGGTCGTCTTCAAGCCGATGAAGCTGGACGGCGATCGTATGGGCTGTCGCGTCGAGTTCCGAACGCCCGAGAATGGGCTCTCGCGGACCGGGCTGAAGGAGGGGGACATGATCATCGAGGTCGAGGGCAAGCCAATGACG
>JACQVV010000060.1 GCA_016209595.1 Planctomycetota bacterium | reverse complement strand
GGCGAGCCGCCGGCTGGCGCGGGCGAGGGCGAGCCCCGCCAGAAGCGACTCCGCGTGGAGCGACACGCCCACGAGATCGGGCGCCGCGGACAGGACCCGGAGCGCCCACCCTTCGGCGTGGCGCTCGAGGTCCTTCCAGGCGCTCGGCCTGCACTCCGCCAGGCGCGCCGCTAGCGCGGCGGGGAAGAGACGCCGGAGGGGGGACTCCTGGCCGTATTCCCGAGCTAGGGAGGCGAGACGTCCGTAGGCTTCGCGGTCCCGGGAGTGGAGCTCGATATTGGCGTCGAGGATCTCCACCTCGTCTCCGGCCGCGAGGAGTTCGCCCGCGAGGTACGCAAGCCCGAGCGGCGGAGTCGTGGTCCATAGGACGGGCGGTTGGACGAGAACGGCCTTCACGCCACTTCCGGCGCCGGTGTGTCGTCCCGGGCGAGATCCGAGAGCCGGATGTCCGTGAGCTCGATCCCGAGAGAACGCCCGAGCGCGAGCTTCTCCGGGACGAGGCCGTCCGCGAAGTGATGGAAGCCGGAGAAGATCCGCGGGTGCTCGCGGATCAGGTCGGCCACCTGAGAGAGATCCGCCTCCCGGCCCGGGGCGATGATCGTCGAGTAGATCGACGGGTCGAACAGGATCCGCTCGCGGAACTCCTCGGCCAGGGCCGTCGCCGGGAGAGGAGTCACGAGCGAGTAGAAGACGTGCCCCCCGCAGTGCTCGAGGTAGCGCCCGAAGGCGATCGTCTCCCGGAAATCGTCCATGGTCTCGAAGGGGAACCCCCAGAGGAGCGGCGTGTGGACGTACATCCCGAGCCCCGCCGACGTCCGAACGGCGCGCGCCGTGGCCTCGAACGGGATCACCTTGTTGATGCGGGCGAGGATCTTGGCCGAGCCTGATTCGACCCCGTAGAAGACGTAGACGCACCCCGCCGCGGCCATCCTGACGAGGAGCTCGTCGTCGACGCGGTCGATCCGTGTCGTGATCCCCCAGCTCGCGCGGCCGGGGCTCCCGGCCCCGCGCTCGCGTGCGGCGCCATGGGCCTCGCAAAACGCGAGGACTCGCCTCCGGTCGACCGTGAAGAGGTCATCGACGAAGGCCACGTGCCGGATGCCCTTCTCCTCGGTGAGCCAGCGGATCTCGGCAAGGACGTTATCGAGGCTCCGGGCGATGTTCCTCCGCTTCCACATCGAGACGACGTCGCAGTAGGTGCAGGCGTAGGGACAGCCGCGGGAGTAGATCACGCCGACGACGTCGTAGCGCGAGAGATCCACGTGGTGGTAGGCCGGGAACGGCACGTCATCCAGGTCCCGCCGGCGGGCTCGGGGCGGGTTCACAACCACGCCCCTCCCCGGCGACCGCCAGGCGAGCCCCTCGATCAGGTCGAGAGACGGAGTCCCGTGGGAAAGCGAGTCCAGGAGCTCGACCGCCGTCTCCTCGCCCTCTCCATAGACCACGAAGTCGACCTCGCGGAAGCATTTCAGGATCTCGCCAGGGGTGGCCGAGGGCCCCGGTCCGCCGAGGATCACGATGGTCCCGGGCGAGCGCCGCTTGAGGGACGGGAGCGCTGCGATCGCGAAGGGCAGCAGGCTGGCGAAGGTCGAGATGCCGAGGATCCGCGGCCCTCCCCGCCCCAGGAACCGGGCGATGCGGTCCGGATCGAGCGCTGGAGTTCCACGGTCGGGGCCGCCTGCCGCAAGGGCCCGGGCATGAAGCGCGTAGTCCTCGAACGAGACCTGGTGGCCTGCTTCCTCGAGCGCCGCCACGACGTAGAGGGCCCCGAGCGGAGCCATGCTGTGCGACTGTCCAGCCGCGAGGTTCACGATCCGGATCGAGGCCGCCGCGCTCTCTTCTGGGGCCATGACTCTCTCCTCGTCCGGGGAACGGGACCGACTCTACTCTTTGGCGAGGATTCCCTTGGCGACCATCTCCTCGAGCGTCCGGCCGACCGCGTCGAAGACCTCGGACGTGTCGGCGAGGACGCGGCTCGCGACGTCGCGGCGTACGGATTCCCCGTCTCCGAGGCACTTGGCCGCCTCGAAGACGAGGCGCGCGTGGGGATTGAGGACGAACACCTCATCCGTGTCGAACCTGTGGACGAGGAGTTCCTCGCCGATGTTCCTGTCGACCACGCCCTCCGGGACCCGGTAGCACCCCGGAGGGCAGATCGACTGGGGCTCTCCCATCAGAACTTGCCGGCGATCCCCGCGCCGACCGTGACTCCCACCGGTCCCGCGCCGCCGCGGAGAGGAGGAGCCGCCTGGTTGATCAGAGGCTGGAAGTTCGCGAGTCTGGGATCGACCCGAAGCTGGTAGGTCCGCGGCTGCAGACCCGTGACCTGTGGCTGGAGCCCGGGATAGAGGCTGAGGCGGGCCGGCGAGAGCCGGCTCTCGAGCTCGCCGCAGGTCCTGTCGTCCACCGGCTGCACGTCGCACGGCGACCCCTTCACGAGCTTCTCGATGCCCTGCTTCACCTCCGCGAGGTCCGCGTCGCAGCGAACGAGGAATTCTCCCGGCGCGACGCACATGAAGACGATGTCACGGCTCATGCGGATTTCTCCCAAAGGTTCGATCTGGACAGTGGCGGCAGGATAGCGCGCCAGAGCTTCGTCCGCAAGACGTGCGGAACCGGTCGCACACGGCGAGAGCCGCCTTCGGGCGATGATCCACGGGCCGTTCCGGTACGATGGCCGCGTGCGCGCCCCGCGAGCCACCCCCATCCTGCTCGGCGCCTCGCCCAAGTGCGACGGCCGCGGAGTCCACCGGACCGTGCGCGCCGCCCGGACCTGGCAGCGGATCGAACCCCTCCTCGGCGGCCTCGGGGTGACCAGGGTCTGCGACATCACGGGACTCGATCGCGTGGGCATTCCCGTCTTCTCCTGCGTCCGCCCGCGCGCCGACCGGTTCGGGATCACGGTCACCTGCGGAAAGGGCCGCCGGCCGATCGACGCCAAGGTCGGGGCGGCGATGGAGGCGATCGAGTACCTCTCGGCCGAATTCGACCGCCCGCGGTGTCTCACGGCGCCAGCCGGCGATCTCGCGGGGCGGGCGCTCGATCCGGACTCTCTCATCCTCCCGGCCTGGGCGCGCGAGCACGCCCGGTACCCTCTCGACTGGGTCGAGGGCTGGGAGCTCGTCTCCCGGTCGCCGATCTGGGTCCCCGCCAACGCCGTCTTCTTCCCGTACGAGCCGGAGGCCTCCTTCTTCCTCTTCAACCCGAGCACGAACGGGCTCGCCGCCGGGAACACGATCGAGGAGGCGATCTGCCACGGCCTGGCCGAGCTTCTCGAGCGCGATGCCTGGTCCATCGCGCTCGCCCGAGCGGACGAGGGCGACTGTCCGTCGCTCGATCTCGCGACGGCCCCTCTCCCGGCGAGCGAACTCGCCCGGCGCTTCGAGAGCGCAGGGGTCGAGGTCTTCGTGAGGGTCCTCGCCTCGGAGTTCGGGATCCCGTGCTTCTACGCCGCGGTCCTGGAGGTCCACGACGAGGCGCGGTTCCTCGCTCACGACGGAATGGGCGCCCATCCCGACGCCGAGGTCGCCCTCCTCCGGGCCCTGACCGAGGCCGCCCAGAGCCGCGCCGCCGACATCCAGGGGAGCCGCGAGGATCTTTCCTACTGGCGGGCGAGGGGGATGAAGGCGATCGATCGGGACCACTGGTCCTTCCGGCGAGCCGGGCCCGTCCGCTTCGAGGACCTGCCTTCGTTTCCCGCGCCGGACGTGCTGGACGACATCCGCTGGATGATGGACCGCCTGGTCGCGCGCGGGTTCGACCGGGTCGCGGTCGTGGAACTCACTCGCGCCGATCTCGGGATCCCCGTGGTCCGGGTCGTGGTTCCCGGCCTGGAGTCGTTCTCGGTCGACCGCTGGCGCGCCGGCCCGCGCCTGGGCGCCCCCGAACCCGCCCCCTCCGGAGTCTTGGGATGAACCGGCGCCCCGTCATCTTCCTGGGACCGAGCCTCCCGCTGGCCGAGGCCCGCGCGATCCTCGACGCCGACTACCGCCCGCCCGTGAAGCGGGGCGATCTGCTCGAAGCGGCCCGGGAACGGCCCCCCTTGATCGGCGTGATCGACGGCGTCTTCCTCCACACGCTCACGCCCTCGCCCCACGAGGTCCTCCGGGTTCTCAGGGAAGGGATTCCGATCCTGGGCGCTTCGAGCCTCGGCGCCCTCCGGGCGGTCGAGCTCGCCCCCTTCGGGATGGTCGGCGTGGGCCGCATCTACCGGATGTTCCTTCGCCGGGATCTCGTGGCCGACGACGAGGTGGCGCTCGTCTTCTCCGGCGAGGACCTCCGGCCCCTCTCCGAGGCAATGGTGAACATCCGGTTCGCACTGTCCGAGGCGCGCCGTGCCGGCGTGATCGACGCACAGGAGCGCCGCGAGCTCGTGCGGATCGGGAAGGCCCTGTATTTCCCGGACCGCACGTGGGGGCGGATCCTCCGCGAGGCCAGGGACAGCCTGCCGGCGGCCACCCTCGAGCGCCTCGCGGCGTTCGTCAAGGGCGGCGACTTCGACCTCAAGGCCCGCGACGCGCGGCTCCTCCTTGCCGAGGCGAAGCGACGGCTCGCGCGAGAGGGCACGTCGAGGGCCCCTTCGGAAGGCGGATGAGGGAGCCCCCCCTTCGCATCCTCTCCCGCGGGAGCTCTCCCCCGCGCTCGGCCTGGCTCGACGAGGCCCTGGCCGGGCTCGGGCACGAGCTCCGGACGAGCGGCCCGGCAGGCGAGGATCTATCGCTCGTCCTCGTCCATGACGCCTCCTCTACGACGAGAGACGAGGTGGCCGCGTGGAGGGATCGCGGGATCCGGGTCGTCCGGGTCGCTCACCTCGATCCCGAGGACTTCGAGCGTGAGGCGGCGCTCGCGGCCGCCTTCGATCTCGTCCTCACGCCCGGACTCGCCGAGATGGTCCGTCTCTACGCGTCGGCCGGCGCCCGCGCCCTTCCGCTCCTCCCCGCCGCGCCTCCCGAGCTCCTGCCCCAAGGCCCGGACGCCTCGCCCCCCCCAAAGCGCGACATCGACATCCTCTTCGCGGGCCGACTCGACGGCCCTGGACGCGCCCCGCGGGTCGAGTTCCTCCGCCGCGCCTCGAAACGCTGGAAGGTCGCGGTCGCGACCCGGCCCGGGGACTGGCCCGGGGCGCTGCCTCTCGAGGCCCGCACGCTCGCACTTCTCCACAGGCGGGCCCGGATCGCGTTCCACCTGGAGGCCGTCCTCACAGTGCGCTCGGGCGTCACCCGTTCCCTGCCGGGAGTCCGGCCCTTCGCCGGCCCCTCGGCCGGCTGTCTCTTGCTCGCCCACCTCGTCCCCTGGATGAACCACGCCTACGACACGGCGGAGGAGATCGCGCCCTATAGCGACGTGGACCACGCGCTCGAGGTCGCCCGCGAACACCTCGAGGACCCCGCGCGCCTCGAACGCGTGGCGCGGGCCGGATCGGCGCGCTGCCGGGCCGAACACTCCTGGCGAGATCGCGCCCTCCTCATCGAGGCGCTCGCCCGGGGCGAGACCCCCCTCTCCCTCGCGGTCCTCGCCCGCGGCCCCTGGTACCAGCGGATCGAGCTCCCCGGCGGCGTCTTCACGAGCCACCTCCGGTATTCGAACGAGAAGCGCTGGCAGCGCCTCCTCCCGCACTTCCCGGACCCCCGCGGCAAGACCGTCCTCGACCTCGGCGCGAACGCGGGGTTCTTCGCACTGGAGTGTGCCCGCCGGGGCGCGGCCCGCGCCGTGGCTCTCGACAGCGATCCTCTCGCCTGCGAGCAGGCCCGTTTCGTGAGGAGCGTCTTCGGCGAGGACGCCCTGGAGATCGTCGAGGCGGACCTTTCCGAAGCCCCTCCCGGTCCCTTCGACCTCGTGCTCGGCCTGGGGCTCGCCCACCACATGCCGGACCTCGGACGCTTCCTCTCGCTCCTCCTCTCCCGGGCGCCGCTCGCTTTTCTCGAGTGGGAGGTCCGGGATCATCCCCACCGGCGGGAGATCGAGGACGTCCGGACAGCGGCGGCGTCCCTCGGCGCCCGAGCGATACTCCTCGAGGGGGGCAAGCGTCCGATCGTGCGCCTGGAGGCTGGTGCCAGCGAGGCTACGGGAGGGGCTTCAGCCTGATGTCCCGGAACTCGACCTCGTCGGATCCGCCCCTTGCCGTCGAAGAGCACGAGCGAGCTCCCGCCCGGCGCCGGCATGTCGGCGGCTTTCTCGAGACCTGCGATCGCGAGCCCCGCGTTGGTCTTCCACGGGTCCTCTGGCTCGAGGTGTACGAACGACTTCGAGGCCTCGATGGCCCCGGCCCGGTCCCCGGACCGCGCAAGCTCCGCCGCGCGGCGAGCGGTCTCTTCGAAGAGCGCCTGCGTAGCGTCGCGGAGGCGGCCGGCCGCGAGCTCCCCGTACGATGAGCCCTGGAGCGCCGGCAACGCGCGCTGCCAGAGGCGCCGGAGCCGGTTGACGGGTGGCCCCGGAAGGCGCATCCTCTTGCGCGGACGCGGCCGGACCGGCGTGAGGCGCCGCCCGCGGCGGGCATTGGAGGGAGAGGAGCCTTGAGCTCCACGGGAGAAGCGCCGACCGATCCTTTCGCCGAGCTCAACGAGGCCCAGCGCGCGGCCGCGACGTTCGGCGGGCCGGGGCCGCTCCTCGTCATCGCGGGAGCCGGCACCGGGAAGACCGCGACGCTCGCGCACCGCGTCGCGCACCTCGTGGTCTCGGGCGTGGATCCGGGCCGGATCCTGCTTCTCACGTTCACGCGGCGCGCCGCCGAGGAGATGATCCGGCGCACGGAGCGGATCGTCGCGCTTCCCATGGAGCTCAGG
>JACQVV010000574.1 GCA_016209595.1 Planctomycetota bacterium | reverse complement strand
TCCTCTCCAGCCGCAGGAGCGGCTTCACGCTTCTCGAACTGCTCCTGGTGCTCCTCGTGCTCGCCTTTTTCATCGGCCTCGCGCTTGCCGCGTTTTCCGGCGGCCAGGCGCGGCGGGATCTCGACCACTCGGCAGCCCGGCTCGTGTCGAGCCTCAAGTGGGCGCGCGAGCGGGCGATCCTCACCGGCCGCCGGCACCGCCTGGTGGTCGCGGAAGACGGCGATTCGGCCTGGCTCGAAGACGAGGCCGACCCGCTGGACGAGCCGGGCGTCTTCGCGCCGTCGGAGGGTCCGTGGGGGCGCGCTTCGGGCTTCGAGAAGATCCTGGAGGGCGAGGCGCGGGTCGCCGAGGTCGCGCTTGACCTTGACCCAGATCCGGCCGAGGAAGCGGAAGAGGAGAAGGGCCTCGCGTACTTCTACTTCGAGCCGCGAGGCAGCTCCCGCGACGGGAGGATCGTCCTTGTCGCGGGGGAGGAAGATGAAGAGCTCGTCCGCTACGTCCGCGTGCGGAGCCTCACGGGCAAGGCCCGAGTCGTCGAGGGCGAGGAGGATGTCGACGAGGAAGAGGACGCCGAGCCCGAGGTCGTCTGGACTCTTGCGGGAGTCTTTCGGTGAAGCGAGGACTGACTCTTCTGGAAGTCCTCGTCGCCGCGGTCCTCGTCTCGGCCGGCGCGATCGTCCTTTCCTCCGCCGTTTCCGGGTCGATCCGGGCGGCGACCGAGGCCGAACGGCGCTCGACCGCCGCGCGCCTGGCGGACTCGGTCCTCGCGCGGATCGAGGCAGAGGAGATCTCGGTCCTCGAGTCGAGCGAGGGGACCTTCGAGGACGACGGCGAAGCGGACTACTGGTACGAGGTCGACACGGAGGAAGGCGAGGAGGCGAACCTGCGCGAGGTGACCGTGCGGGTCCTGTGGCTCGGGCCGGAAGGGGAGCGGAGCTTCGAGGTCGTGCGCTCGTTCTTCAACCGGCAGGCGGCGATCGTGACGCCGGAACAGGAGACGCCATGAGTCGCTCTCCCCGGGCAGCTTTCACGCTGCTGGAGATTCTCGTCGCCGGCGCGCTCGTGGCGCTGGTCGCGGCGGCCGCGCTCTCGCTCCTCGAATCCTCGACCACGGCGAAGAAGAGGATCGAGGCCAGGGCCGAGCGCCGTTCCGTCGCCGATGGGGCGCTTTCGAGGATCGCGGCGGACCTCTCGGGCGCCGTCGCGACCGGAACCGCGACCGACACGGGCTTTCTCGGCAACGACGAGGAGGAGGACGAGCTCGCGGTGGACACGCTGGAGTTCCTCACGCTCGCCGGCCGCCCCGACCGGTCCCGCGGCGCTCCCGAAAGCGACTTCCGGCGGGTGAAGTACTACCTGGACGGGGACGAGGAGACCGAGGACGAGGGACTGGTGCGGGAGGAACTCTCGCTGCTCACCGGGATCTCCTTCTTCGGCGAGAACCTGTACGAGGCCGAAGAGCTCGCCTCCGAGGTGGTCGAGCTCGACTTGCAGTACTACGATGGCTCGGCCTGGCAGGATGAGTGGGACTCCAACGTGAACCAGGGCGCACCCCGCGCGGTTCGAGTTTCGGTCGGGCTCTCGCCGGAAGAAGAAGATTCCGTCGAGGAGCCGGAACGCTGGGTGCGCGTGATCGCGCTCCCGATCGACCGGGACTTCCAGGAGGGGGGGGAATGAGCCGGGGGAGGGGGCCGCTCGAATGCGGATTTCGGATTGCGGATTGCGGATTTTTCAATCCGAAATCCGCAATCCGAAATCCGCAATGGAAAGGGGCGGCCGTTCCCCTCCCCCTGAAGGGGAGCGTTCTCCTCCTCGTGTCGTGGATCCTCGTCCTTCTCACGGCGCTCGCCGCGACGCTCGCACGGAGCGCGGGCGTGGACTTCGAGGCGGCCGCGCGCCAGGAGGGCGAGGTGCGGGCGGGGGCGATCGCGCGGAGCGGCGCCGACCGGATGATCGCCTTCCTCGCCACGGCGGGTCCCGCGCCGACCGGGCAGCCGGCGTGGAGGGACGCCGCGGATGAGTTCGAGTCGGTGGAATTCGGGGCGGGTTCGTATACCCTCTACTACGTCGACCCGGCGGACGGCGCGCGCCGGTACGGCGCGCGCGAGGAGTCGTCCAAACTCAACCTGAACGTGGCGAGCCAGGGGATGATCGAGGCGGTGGTGGACGCGGTGCTCTCTCGCGCCCGGACCTCGTACTACTACGACGCGGTGGAGTACGCCGCGGCGATCGTGGACTACCGGGACTCCGACTCGACCCCGCTCGAGGACGGGGCGGAGATCGAGTACTACGCGACCCTCATGCCTCCTTATGAGCCAAAGAACGCGGCGTATGAATCGCTCGCCGAGCTCCTGCTCGTGCGCGGGATCGACGAGCGGCTGCTCTGGGGCGAGGACACGAACCGAAACGGGCGGCTCGACGCCTCCGAGGACGACGGGGGCGCCCGCTTTCCCGAAGACGACGCCGACGGGGAGCTCGACCCGGGGCTCGCGGACTTCTTCACGGTCTACTCGTACGACGTGAACGAGTCCGCGGCGGGGGCAACACGGATCGACTTGAACCAGACGAGCCGGGAGGCCCTCCAGGAAGCCCTGGGCGCCTATCTCTCGAGCGACAAGATCGACGCCATCGACCGGCAGCGCCGCCGGGGCGGCTTCCAGACGATCGGGCAGCTCGTCGACGTCCAGGGCCTAGGAATGGAGGACGTCCAGGCCGTGATCGACCTCGTGACGACGAGCTCCGAGGAGTACCTTTACGGGCTCGTCAACGTCTCCGCCGCTCCGCGCGAGGTTTTGGACGCTCTCCCCGGCTTCGGCGAGGGCACGGTGGACCGTCTCCTCGAGGACCGGGCCGCGCGGACCGAGGGGCTGGACACGATCGGCTGGACGCTCGAGATCCTCAACAAAGACGAGTTCCGGAGCCTCGCCGCCTTCTTCACCGCGCGTTCGTACCAGTTCGAGATCGCCGCGGTGGGGGAGCTCGCTCATGGCGCCACCTACCGGCGCGTCCGTGCCGTCGTCGACCTCGCGCGCCTCGACTCCGAGGGGCCGCGCTTCCTTCACCTGGCCGATGAGACCTATCTCGGCCCGGTCTTCTCCAGCGCCGAGCGGGAGGCTCGCGAATGAAACGCCCCACGCTCAAGGATGCGACCCGGCTCCTCTCGGCCCGGCGAGCCCTCGGTCTCTTCGTGACGGACCGGTGGGCCGCGGCGGTCGAGGTCCTGGTGCGCGCCGAGGGACTCAAGGTGGAGAGGTTTCTGGCCATCGACCTCCCCGCCGGTTCGTCTCCCGCCGAGAAGATCCGGAGCGGCCTTTCGGCCGCGGGGGTCGAGGCAAGGCGGGTCCATCTTGTGCTCCCCGTCGAGCACGGAATCCTCCGCGAGCTCGAGCTCCCGCCCGGCGAACCGGAGGAGATCGAACGGATGGTCCGGCTCCAGGTGGAGAAGGACCTGCCGTTCCCGCTGGAGAAGGGCCGGCTCGCGTTCGTGGCGGCACAGCGCGGGCGAGGGATCCGTGTCCACGCGGCCGTCGTCCGCTCGGAGGTCTTCGACCGCCACGCCGAGCTCGTTGCCGAGGCGGGCCTCGAACTTGCCGGGATGACGCTCTCGCCGCTCGCGGTGAGCGTCCTCGTCTCCGGTCTTGGTCAACCCCCGAACAGCCCGGGTGCGAACGCCGCCCTCGTTGCGGAGGGAAACCGCCTCCAGATCCAGATCGAAGACCCGGAAGGGTACCTGCTCGCCCGGTCGATCCCGTTCGGCGACCAGCACCTCGAATCCGGGGTCCTTCCCTGGCCCGACGCCTTCCGCCGGGAGTTCACCCGCACGGTGAACGCCTATCGATCCCGGCACCCCGGCGCGGCGGGTCCGCGGGTCCACATCGCCGCGCCCGAGGCCCAATACGAGGCTCTCGCAGCCGCCGCGCGGGCAGCCGGCGCCGAGGAGGTGCGGCCTCTTTCGCCCGCGGCGGCCCGAGGAGTTTTCTTGTCCGCGGGAGTACCCGAGGGCAAATTCGACCCGGTCTTCGCCGCTCCGGTCGGGGCTCTTCTCGCGGCCGAGTGCTTTCCGAAGGCCGGTCTTGACTTCGTGTCGAGCGGGGCGCCCCGCCGCCTTTGGCGGTTCAAGCCGGGACGCGGGCGGCTGGTCGCCGGAGCGGCCGCCGTCCTCGCGCTTCTCGCCGTTCCGTACGCCCTGAAAGTCCACCGCGCCGGCGAGGCCCAGGAACTCGCGGAGCAGGTGGACGCCATCCGCGAGGAGAGGAAACGTCTGAAGCCCGAGGTGGCCCGTGTCGATTCGCTTTCTCCCTGGGGCCACGAGCGATTCCCCTGGATCGACGTCCAGCGCGACCTCGCGACCCTCGTGGACAACCGGGAGACTGTCCTCGCGTCGGTCTCGCGGAAGGGGGCGGGCTCGATGCAGATCTCGGGGCGCGCGCGATCGGTCGAGGCGGCCGAGTCCCTCGCTCGCCGGATGAACGACAGCGGCCGGTACGAGGCGAAGCTTGGTTCCACCGGCTCCGCCGGAAACGCCGCGGGCGAACTCCGGAACTTCCCGGTGCGGTTCGACCTCGCCGTCTCGATCCTCTCGGCCCGCCGCGTCCAGCTCGTGACGCCGCTCCCGGAGGGATCTCCATGATGTTGTCCCCCCGCGAACGGCGACTCGCCCTGGCCGCGGGCGGGACGCTCGGCCTGACGCTTGTCTGGACGCTGTATCTCTCCCCGACGCTCGATGCGATCTCCGCGGCGGATCTTTCAGCGGAGCGGGAGGGAGACGAGCTCCACGCGCAGAAGATCGGGCTGGAACGCGACCGGGCAACCGCCGCCCGCTGGCCGAAGATGGAGAAGAACCTCGAGGGAAACCACCCCGATCGGCTCCTCGATCTCGCGCGGCAGCTCATCGACCGGTCCGGGATGGAGGAGACGACCTCGAAGGACCTTCCCGTGCGCCGGGAAAAGGAATACGCCGTCTACGGGCGGCAGTACCAGCTCGAAGGGACGCTCGAGGAGGTGACCGCGCTCCTCGCCCTCCTCGACGCGCAAGACGCGCTCCTCGCGATCCCGGCGCTTTCCGTCTCGACCGACGACGGGAAGAAGTTCGAGGTCTCGCTCCAGCTCACGACCGCGACGCCGCTCGACCCGAAAGGCGCCTCCGGACCCGCCTCCCCGTCCGCCCCGCCCGCCGGGAGAAGCGCGCGGGACTTCGATCTCGTCTACCGGAAGAACGTCTACGCCCCCTGGAAGCCGGAGCCTCCGCCGCGCCGCGACCCCGACCCCCGGCCCGAGACGAGGAAGGTCGAGATCCGGGAGAGCTTCGCGCTCCGCGGAGTCGTCTGGGACGACGACGAGGAAGACTTCAGGATGTTCGTGGAGACGCACGACGGGAAGGTCGTCCTGGTCGGGGCGGGCGACGCGCTTGGATCCTTCACCGTGGAAGAGGTCCAGTTCACGGGCCTCCTGTTGACGAAGAAGGACGGGGAGGGTCTGGAGGTCCTCCTGGGGAACGCCATCGAGGGGGAGGTGATAGGCGTCCGCGAGGAGCCGCTCGCCGCGGCCGGCGGGCCGGGACCGACCGGCCCCGGGGGCGGTTCACCCGGCGACGGAACCGGCGTGGTCGGCGGGACGGGCGCGGCTCCGACGGCGGGAGCGCCAGAGCTCACGGCCGACCGGAGAGCCGAGCTCCTCCGCCAGATGAAGGAGAGGGCCGCGAAGAGCAGGGGGGGAGAAAAACCAGCGGAAGACGGTCCGCCAGAAGCCCGCGAAAACGAATGAGAAGGGACCACCCATGAATCGAGCAGAGGTCGTCGCCGTTCTTCTCTTTGCCGCCTCCACGGCCGCGTGGGCCCAGGAAGGGGAGCCGGCCGGGCCCGAGGAGAAAGTCCTCCAGTTCAACTTCCGCGACGCCTCGATCGACACGGTCCTGGAGTACCTCTCGCAGCAGACCGGGATGGCCGTGGTGAAGAAGGTCCCCATCTCGGGGAAGATCACGGCGGTGAGCGCGGAGAAGATCCCCGTCTCCCAGGCTCTCGCGTTTGTCAACTCGGTCCTCATCGACCAGCAGGTCGCGGCGATCCAGGTCGGGAACATCATCAAGGTTCTCTCGCTCGAACAGGCGCTCAAGGAGAACCATGACATCGTCGTGGTGAGAAGCCCCGACGAGGTCGAGATGAGCGACCGGATCCTCACGGCGATCATCCCGCTGGAGTTTATCGATCCGGCCGAGGTGAAGAAGGAGCTGGGAACCCTGATCGTGGACAACGGGATCCTGCTCGTCAACACGAAGGCGAACGCCCTCGTCCTCTCCGACACGGCGACGAACGTCAAGCG
>JACQVV010000573.1 GCA_016209595.1 Planctomycetota bacterium | reverse complement strand
GGTCGGGGGTCGGGGGTCGGGCGCCTGAGACCCCGGGACTCGGGCGCCTGAGACCCGGGACTCGGCACATCAGGAACGTCGAACGTTGAACGTCGAACTCCCAACGTCGAAGTTCGAAGTTCGACGTTCGAAGTTGATGACGCCTCCGAGAAACACGCCCGTCCGGGCTGGTGCGGAACCCCGCTAGCCGTTCTCGGACGCCGGACCTGAAATCGTCCCGGCCGGCCCCCGGGGGATCTCGACCGTGAACGTCGTCCCCTCCCCTTCCCGGCTCGAGAGCGAGATACGACCTCCGTGGGCTTCGACGATCCATTTCGTGATCGCCAGGCCCAGTCCGACGCCGCCGAGCTCGCGCGAGCGCGCCTTGTCCACCCGGTAGAACCGCTCGAACAGGTGCGGCTGGTCCTTCTCGGGGATCCCGACGCCGGTGTCAGCCACCGAGAGGACCGCGGCGCCGTCCTCGCTCCGCAGTCCGACGTCGACTCGCCCTCCGTCGCGGTTGTACCGGATCGCGTTCGAGACGAGGTTCGTGACGACCTCGCGCAGGCGCTCGCGGTCTCCCGCGATGGGGACCTTTTCCGCCGCTACCGCGACCGAGATCTTTCGCGCCTCGGCCTGGGGAGCGAGGAGCAGGGCCGTCTCGACCACCACTTCGCCCAGGTCGAGCGGCGCCCGCTGGAGCTCTTCCTTGCCGGAGTCGGCCCGGGCGAGCGTCAGGAGCCCGTCGATCACGGCCTTCATGCGCAGGGCGGCGCGGTGTCCGGTCTCCAGCGCTTCCCGGTATTCCTCGACCGTCCGCTCGCGGCGGAGCGCGAGCTCGACGTGGGAGAGGAGGATCGCGAGCGGAGTGCGGAGCTCGTGCGACGCGTCGGCGGTGAAGCGCGTCTGGCGCTCGAACGCCTCCTGGAGCCGGTCGAACGTGCTGTTGAGGAGCCTGGCGAGGCGCCCGAGCTCGCTCTCGACCCCCTCCACGTCGATCCGGCGCGAGAGGTCGCTGGCCGAGATCGCGGCGGAGGCCTCGCTGATCCGCGCGATCGGCGCGAGCGCGCGTGTGGCGAGGAACCATCCTCCCGCGAGCGCGAGGACGAGTACGGCCCCCCCGGCGCCGAGGAGCTGCCAGAGGAACTCGCGGAGCCTCGCGGCTCTCTCGTGGGTTCCTCGGCCGACCAGGACGAGCGAGCCGGCGGGTCCGGCGATGGCGATCTCTCGAGCGTACCCGCGCTCGCGAGTCCCCGGCCCTTCGGGCCGATCGATCTCGAGCCTGGGTTTCGATCGGTCGATCACCTTCCCGCGCCCGTCCCAGAGGATGTAGTAGGGCGCGTCTTCCCCGGAGCCGCGGAAGAAACGGACGTACTCGCTGGAGAGCTCCAGCTCGAACGCGCCCTCCTCGAACTCCAGGGCCCCGGCCATCGCCTGGGCGTGGGCCCGGAGCTCCGCGTCGACCTCCTGGGCGGAGGAGACCTCGAGCTTCCGGTAGAGCGTCCCCCCGAATGCGCCGAGCGCCCCAAGGAGGATCAGCGCGTACCAGAAGAAAAGCGTCCAGCGGATGGATCGGAACAAAGGATGTATCCTTGCCCGCGGCGGGTCTCGATGAGGCCCTTCCCGAGCTTCTTGCGGAGGTTCGCGACGTAAACGTCGACGACATTCGAGAGCGTGTCGTCTCCCTCATCGTAGATGTGGTCGTAGATCGTCGTCCGGGAGACGAGCTCCCCGCGGTGCAGGGCGAGAAGCTCGAAGAGGGCGTACTCCTTCGCCGACAGGTGGACCGGCTCCCCGCCCCGCTTCACCGCCCGGGCCGCCGTGTCGATCCGGATGTCGCCGAACTCCAGGACCGGAGAGGCCTTCCCGGCCGAGCGGCGCACGAGGGCGCGGAGCCGGGCGACGAGCTCGTCGATCGAGAACGGCTTGACGAGGTAGTCGTCGGCCCCGGCGTTGAGCCCCCGGACGCGATCGGAGACCGCGTCCCGCGCGGTCAGGATGAGCACGGGAACGTCTTTCTCACCTCGGAGCCTATCGAGGAGAGTCCAGCCGTCGATCCGGGGGAGCATGAGGTCGAGAACGAGCGCGTCGTACTCCCAGGTGCGCGCGTTCCAGAGGCCGCTCTCGCCGTCGTGCGCCACGTCGACCGAGAACCCCTCCTCCTCGAGCGCCTGGCGGACGGCGCGGGCGAGGTCCACCTCGTCCTCCACGACGAGCACGCGCATGGGATTCTCCGTTACTTCAACTCTTCCACCGTCAAGTCGTCGAAGTAAGTCTTCGAATCGGCCTTGACCCAGAGCCCGACCTTCCCGGATTCGGAGAACGTTTCGTCCTCGGCCTCGAAGAGAAGCCTCCCGTCGAGGAAGACCTTGATCCCCGAGCCCCGATGCTCCACGGCGAACGTCTGCCAGGTCCCGGGAGCGAGGGCCTGGTCCTCGACCCCCGCGAACTTGATGCGGTTGCCGTTCACGACCCGGTAGAGGCGGACATTCCGCTCCAGGACGTTGGTGCGGGCCACGTAGTAGTTGTCGGGGTCGCGCCAGCGCCAGACAAGGCCGACGGCCCGGTCCTCGTCCCCCGAGACGGCCTTCCCTCGGACCGAGAGCTTGAGGTCTCTGAAGACAGAGTCCTTGACGACCGCCATGGCGAAGCGGCGCTCCGTGGGACTCGTGTCGGTCTGCGCGAGCACCTTGTTCCCCCCGTCGTCCACGATCTTCCACTCCCCGCCGGAAGCGGCCAGCGTCGTAGAGAACTCGAAGCCCGCGGGCGGCTGGCCCTCGACGTCCGACTCGAAGTCCCACGAAGACTGGGCGAATGCGGCGGGCGCGAGGGCGAGGACGAAGAGGGCAAGCACAAGGATTCGGATCGTTCGCATGTCATTTCTCCGAATGAGGACCCATGAGCGGAGGGCGGCCCGGGCGAGCCGGGCCGCCCTCGTGGAGAGGCAGGACTAGTTAGCGATCGCGCGACGGGCGCTTGTGGCCCTCGTCCCCGTCGTGGTCGCCGTCATCATCGTCGTCGTCGCCGTCATCATCGT
>JACQVV010000547.1 GCA_016209595.1 Planctomycetota bacterium | reverse complement strand
TCCTGACCCCCGACCCCCGACCCCCGACCCCCGGCTAGAAGGAGGTCATAGAGCGGCTTCCCGCCGGCGAGAATGTCCTGGTAGGCGTAGGCTCGATCGCGGGCGCTTCCCTCATCCTCGAGCGGGCGGCGGTCGGGTTCGGAGTGACACAGGGCGCAGGCGTTCCGGAGGACATCACGGCGCGCGGGAAAGTTCTGCCACGCGCCGGTGTCGAGGTGGAGGCCTCCCTCGGGAGCGGTGCCGGAGTGACAGGGAACGCAGCTCGCCTTGAAGATGGGGACCACATCCCGGAAGAACTCGACCGAGGTCAGCGATGCCGCCTCGTGGACGGGCGCCCCGGGGCTAGCCTGGCGGCCTCCGAAGTCTGTCCTCGCCTCTCCGGGTCGAACCTGGTAGCGCGTGTAGTTCGTACCGAGCGCCATGCCGTAGCGGTCGATGGTCTGAAGGGTGAACGGGGTGTCCGCGGGGATGCGGGCGAGCCAGCTCGTATCGAGGCTCCCGTCGGGGGCCGTTTTTCGGATCGGGATCTCGGCGAGGATCCGGAGCACTTCACGGTGGGCCAGGGCGGTCGAGACAGCCTGCGGGCCGCCGGCCGGCTCGATGGCGAGGAGGCGGACGCCGTAGATCTCCTCCGCGAGTTCCGTGAATCTGCCCCCGACGATTCCAAGAGGAGTTCCGGGCGGGAGAGCGGCGTGGGTTGCTCCGTCATTTTCGGCACGGCGGACGGGAGGGGCATCCCGACCGTGGATATCCGACCATGGGACGAGAGGGCGGGGCCAGATCTCGTCGTATAGGGAGCTGTCGGCGACCTCGATCATCTGGTCGAACCGAGTGACGGAACGGCCCTCGGGAAGAAGGTAGATGCCAGCTCCCGACGGGCCGTCCGAACAGGTGACCAGGAGATCGCCGCCCGGAGCTCCGGCGGGATGGGCGAACTTGCCGGTCGCGAGGATCTCGACCTTCGTGTTGTCTCCCCCGGCTCGACCGGGGATGCGCAGGAGAACTCCGGTGCCGTCCTTCGGGTGGACCCAGGAGGCGGCGAAAACGAGATCGCCGCCGGCGAGCTCCGTGACGGACCGGAAGTCGAGGTCGGGGCTGGCAAGATCGCCGGAAAGCGACCTCGCGTCCGAACCGTCGGGATTCGAGGACCAGAGGACGAGCTCCGGTTCGCTTCCCAGGCCCATGTCCTCCCAGCCGGTCCAGGCAACGCGACCATCGGCGAGAGCTACGGGTGAGGCGGCCCGGGAGAGGTTCATGTGGCCGACGAGCTCGACGCCTCCGCCGTCCGAGTCCATGAGGTGGAGCTGGTCGACATCGCCGTCGCGGTAGCCGGTCCTCGTGCTCGTGAAGAGGATCCGGTCCGGGGCGACCCAGCAGGGACCGGAGTTGAAGACGCCGCGGCCGGGGGCCTTGTCCTGGAAGGTCAGCTGCCGGACGCTTCCGGTGGCGAGATCGAGGACGTGGATGTCGGCGTGGCTGGGCCTCTGCAGGGACTCACGCGGATGTCGTCCGTGGCTCTCTCCCCGGCGTTTCGCGTCATAGGAGTAGATCGTGAACGCGACTTGCCTGGCGTCGAAGGAGACCGACGGCTCGGCGGCCGTGGCGAGGGGGCCGGGGTCGAAGAGCACCTCGTGCGATCCGTCGAGCCGTCGCAGCGCCAGTTTGCCGCCGGCCTCTACTCGGTGGTCCGTGGCGACGTCACCGCCCCGGGGCATCCGGACGTAGAGGACCGGGAAGTCGATCGGCCGCCGGAGAGGGGAGAGTGAAGAAGCCCCGGGAGGAACGGAATGGGGGATCGCCCGTTCCTCCCGGACGTCAGGATTCTCGGGATCGGGTCTGGATCGAGTGGCGAGCCAGACGACCCCCAAGCCGGCGGCCAGGATGACCCCGGCCAGGGGGACGTACCTCATTGCTAGTCTTGGCCTTCGACCTCGATCTTGACCGAGGTTTCTCTCCTGTCTATGACGGCCACGGGGCGCTTGACTGGAAGGAAACTCGGTCCCGTGACCTCGACCTCGTAGCGGCCGGCGACGAGACCCGCCGGCGGGCTGACGAAGACGCCTTCTTCGTCCGATGCCTTCAGCGGAATGCGCGATCCGTCGGCGTTCACGGCGACGACCTTGACGTCGAGCCCCACCGGGTCCCCGCCGGCGAGGACCGTCACGCGGAGCCAGCCCTTATAGTCCTCCACGGCGCGGCGATCTTCTTCGTCCCCGCCGCCCCCGCCGCCGCCCGGCCCGGGCTGATTCTCGGGCGCGGTGCCGTCGCCGGAGTTTCCCGAGCTCGTCGCGGAGGGGCCGAGCGCGCGCTTCGACTTGGGCCCCTTGTCCGCGCCCTTTTTTGGTGATTTCCCGGGGCCTCCGGGGCCCGGCGTGGGTCCGTTCGATCCGGGTGCTCCCCCGCCGAGTCCCGGCCCGCCGCCGGAGGCGGGGCGGCCCGAGCCGGCCGAGGGCGAACGGGACGGGTCGCGGGCGCCGGGGCCGCCCGACCAGGGGCCGAAGCCGGCCGACTGGTCGGCGTAGGGGTTCGTGGGGTCGTAGTAGCGGGGCGACGAGCCGCCGCCCTGCCCGACCTCGTCCAGGGCATCGCGCTTAGCGTCGGTCATCGAGGAGGGTGGATTCTGCTGGGGATCGTCCTCGACCAGGACTTCGACGTCGGCCGGAAGGATCGGGACCTCGTGGTAGGGGTTCCAGTGGCCGCCCTCGAGGTCGGCGTAGACCTCCTCGGGCAGGGCCTGGTCCTCTGCCGGTGGATCCACGAGCTCAGGGAGACGGACCGGTTCGGTAGGCGGTTCCCGGAGACAGATCATGCCTCGGGACAGGTTCTCCCGGAGGATAGCGCGCGGCGGGTGGACGAAGCGGAGCGTGATCTCGTCGACGAGCGGGCTCTCGAGGACCGTTCCATCGTCGCCCGCGGCGACGAGGGCGAGGTCGAGGTCGTAGGTCACCGCTCCGCGGATCGCTCGGCTCGTGACCGTTCCCGGTCCGGCCGGTTCGGTCGAAAAGCCCAGCTCTCCTGCCCCGTCATGGACCGTGAGCCGGACCCCCTCCGACGGGTTGGCCGTCCACCGCTCGTGATAGCGGATGCCGGCCAGGCGGTGGTAGGACCCGGCGGCCTCGGCTGGAAGGGTGCGGCTGAAGCGGGCCGTTCCGGGATAGTACTCGTTTGCCGAGGCCATGGCTCCTGGATCCCCAGCATACCACTGGCGGGCCCAGGCCCCTCCCATCGCGGCATCGAGGAGGATGAAGTTGCGGATCGTCCCTTCCGCCGAGCGGAGACGGCCCAGCGTTCGGGTGTCATGCCAGCGGGGGACGGCGTAGGCGAGCAGCGGCGGGTAGTGGTCCTCTTCGGGCATGTCCCAGGTCCAGACCCAGTCCCACCAGCCATAGGTCTCCAGGATGTCGCCCGAGGGCCGGCCGTACATCTGGGTCATCCGCGCCCGGAAGTCCTCGCGCGAAAGGTTCGGCTCGTAGCGGGAGAAGTACGAGGCGAGGAAGCTGTAGAGGCTGTCGTCGTTGGCCGGCATGCCCCAGGGCCACCACTCGGACCAGTAGTTGTCGACGATCGGATCGACCCGGCTGAGGTAGCTGTCCCCGAGGCCGGTCAGGAGGCCGTGGCGGGGGTAGCTCGGGGTCGATGGCAGCGTGGGGGTGACCTCGGTGTCGTCCGGCGTGGTACCGATGCGGAAGAGCGGGGTCCCGGGAACTCGCGAGGGGTCGAGGGGGGTCCCGACGGCGGGGCTGTCGTCGTCCGGCCGGAAATAGTCGGTGTTCTCCAGGATATCGATGGAGTCCGGCGTCACGGGCTGGCCGTCGATATAGACATGAAGTCGATCCGTCGGCGTCGCCGGGGCATCGGGGTCCCGGGTCAGGTCCCACTCGACCGTGAACTGCTTCTCTTCATTGTTGAGGACGAAGTCGTCGCCCAGGTAATAGAGCGCCTCGATGGTCACGGCCGGCGGCGCGAGGATCTGGACGAGGAGATAAGGGACGCCGCAATAGTTGAAGACGTGCATCGAGTACGAGTAGAAGTTCTTCTCGTCCTCGCTCGTGGTGGTCGCGTCGAAGAGCGTGAGGAGCGAGTAGCCGTAGTCGATCTGCCAGTTCGGGCGATAGGTGAGGGAGAGGGTCCCCTTCTCGGTCGGGAAGTTGTTCACGAGAGGATAGGCGACGCCCGAGCCGTTCCGGGGGAGGATCCCGTCCCCGGTCAAGAGGTCGGAAGGGGTGAGTCCCGCGGGCAGGACCGGCTGGTCGCCTCCGGCGGCGACGGTCGGCACGAGGCTCGTGGTCAGGTCGGCCAGGAACGTCGTCTCCGGCGGGTAGTTCTGGGTGTAGCGCGAGATCCGGACGCCGCCGTTCACCGTCGCCGGGTCGAGGGGGTTCTGGGGGTCGCCGACCATCTCGGGGTGAGGCGTCGTGGTTCCGCCGTTCTCGGTCGGCCGCCCCCGGGAGATCTGCCCGTCGACGGCCGAGGCCTCGCCCTGAAGGAAGTCGGCGAACGTGCTGTCGGTCCACTCCTGGTAGATGTCGACGACCGTCCGGAGCCACGAACGGGCGATGGTCTCTCCCCGGGCGTCGAGAACCCGCGAGGAGGACTGGATCTCGAAACGACCGCCAGCCGAGAAGGCGAACTCGGTCCCGTAGGCGACCAGCCCGAGCTTGCCGACGATCCCGGAAGGGATGTTGTCGGGATCGGCCATCCGCTTCAGCATGTCGGCCTGGACGCGGTTGAGGATCTGGCGCTGGTACACGGAGTCGACGAAGGCCTCCCACTGGGACCGGGACGCGAAGGGGCCGCCGAACGAGCCCGGCGCCCGGGGCTGTGCCCGGATGGCGACGATCTCCTCGGCGACCCGCATCGCGGTCAAGAGGGGGATCGTCATCCGGCGGGCGATGGTCCTCCCGGGTCTCTCGGGGTCGTTGTCGTCGAACCAGACCCCCTCGGCTCCGGCCATGTTGGCGGACAGGACCTCGAGGCCGGCCGTGTTGAGGTTGAGGGGCGCCCGGGGGGAGAGCTCGAACCGGGGGAGGGCCCGGGCCGAGACTTCGGTTCCGTCGGGGTAGGCCGAGAGGGCCCGGACCGTCGTCGGGTCGGGATGGCTTCGAGTCGTCACGAGGTCGGCGACAAGTGCGAAGTCCTCCTCGGAGAGGAGGCCCGCCTCCAGCAGTTCCCGGCGGTCGCCGAAGGTGCCGCGCTCCTCGCGGAGGGCGAGGATCGAGGTCACGGTTCCGCTGGCGAGGATCGGCCGTCCATGCCGGGCGGAGAGGATCTTGCCGAGGTTGGTGAGCTGGAGGCCGAGAACCTCGGCGGGACCGTTCAGGTCGAACATCGAGGCGATGTCGAGGATCTTGAGGCGATACGTGGCCTGCATCCCTGCTCCGGACGGAGGGAGAACGCCCGAGACGGCCTCTCCGCCGACCGCGTCGGCCTCGGAGTCGAAGATCCCGTCGCCGTTCGTGTCGTGAGCGAAGGAGGGTCGCCGGGCGGCGGCGAGATCGATGCCGGTCCCGACGACTGGCCCCAGCGGGCCGAAGGCGCCGATGGCCGGTTGCGGGTCGTAGATCCACGGGTCGTGGATCGAGTCGTACATCTGGCCGAGCGCCAGGGCTCGGAGCCCCGCCTCGCTCCGCGCGAGGCCCGCCTCGGCGGCGAGATCGGCCTCGACCTGCCAGCCCACCAGCCGCGCCGCGTCCCTCTCGACCCTGAGGACCAGGGCAAAGGACGCGCCCAGGAGGCCGAGGACGGCCAGAAGCGCCACGCAGACGACCAGGATCGTTCCGCGGTCGCGATTTCGTTCGTCGTGCACGGGTCTATCCTCCAGGTGTGGGGGCCGCGAGTCGCAGGGACTCGATACCTCTCTCGATCAGCGCGAACAGGTCATCCAGGGCCGGGTCGGGGGAAGGGAGGGTCTCGCCGAGGAAGAGGGCCGAGAGACACCGGTCCCGTTCCCCGCCCACGAGGCTCGCGAGTTCCCCGAAGGCCCGCTTTCGTTCCTCCCAGATAGGCAAACCGGCCAGCGATCCCAGGGCGAGGTCGGCCGTGAGCTGGCGCCGCCAGCTTTCGAGCGCCTCGTCCCACGCCCGGCCGCCCGCGGCGAACCAGTCCTCGATACCGAAATCGGACCGGCCGGCGACGTCTCCGAGCCGGGCCCGCAGGTCGGCGAGAAGGCGCCGGGCCTCGAGCGAGGATGCGCCAAGACGGTCGGCCTGGTAGCTCGCCACGCCCAGGCGGCGGGCCGCTTGGAGGAGGGCCGCGAGCGGGTCCCCCCCCTCGGCGTCGGCTGCCAGAACCGTCCGGGTGGCCCAGGCCAGGGCCACGACGAGGGCTCTTCCACCGTCCATCCGCCCTTGCGCGCCGAGGGCGCCCAGGAGCGCGTCCTCGACGTCATAGAGGGTGGCGAGGATCGCGGCCGGTTGGTTCTTCTCGCCCTCCGTCACTCGGCGGGCGAGGACCGCCAGCCCGACCAGACCCTCATGCAGGGGGGGCGCGAGCTTGGCTCCAACCGGCCCCGGCGAGTCGGCCTGGGAGAGTCCCTCCGCGAGGTCGCGGACGCGGCCGGTCTCGGCGGCGAGGATGGGTCCCGCGCCGGCGCCGGCCAGGATCGTCTCGATCTGGATCGTCCGGTGGAGGAAGTGGAGGTCGGCCGGCCCCGGGACCGCCTCGCGGAACTTCTCAGCCGGGACGGAGCCCGAGGCGGAGAAGACCCTGACCGCGGCCAGCAAGAGTCGCCGGGATCGGGGGAACGGTGGGAGCTGGAGCTCCGAGATCTCGCCCTGGATGCTCTGGGTCCGGGCGAGGAGCCTGGGGTCGGGGTGAACTTCCTGCGACTGGCGTACTCCCCGAGAGAGTTCCCCCACGACGCCCAGGAGGGAGGTCAGATGCTCAGCAAGGAAGAGGACGGCCCGCTCTGCGTTTTCGTCGCCCCCGACCGGCACCTGGAGTTCGGACAGCTGCTCCGCCCGGTTCCCGCTTCCGGAAGAGACCTGGACGCGGTAGGCCCCGGGGAAGAGATGCCCCGCGTAGGGGCCGAACGAGGCCCGCCACGTCCCGCCGATGACCTGGGCCCTCGTCTCCGCGAGCGGCGTCTCCGTGGAGTCGGGGTCCCGGAAGAGGCGGACCAGGAGGATCTCTCCGTCGGGGAGGTCGCTCTCGCCCGCCACGTCGAGCCGGACGCCATCCTCCTGGCCGCTCCACCCGGAGTGCGGATCTATGGCGGCGCCGGGCGACGGCCGGGACACGCCCTCCGCGAGGGGAGGACGCGCGACGTCAGGTGCGGATCCGGTCGAGGCCAGGCGCGCTTGACCCGGACCGGAGGGGGGCTCGAAACGGCCGTCGCGCCCCCGGAGAAGCGGCTCGACGCTCGTGTTCCGGAACTTCCCCGTGGCCGCGGCGCCGGGAGCGGACGCGGCCACAAGGTCGGTCCGGTTCCGGGCCAGCTCCTGGGTGTCGGGAGTCGTGACCACGACCCGAGGCGAATCCTCCTGATTCGCGCCCGGCTCGCCCGGGGCGAGAAAGAGCGCGGCCGGTATCCCAAGGGCGAGGAGCGAGGCCAGGGTGAGAACGGCGCGGCTCCGAACGGCTCTGGCCCGGTGAAGGACCAGCGTTCCGGCTCGCTTCATCGCCCGGGTCCGCTCTCGCCGCCGGGCCAGGCGGGTGAGGTCCTGGAGCCGGCAGGTCCTCGTCTCGACGAGGATCTCCGCCAGGGACGTCTTGATTCCCTTGGCCTCCAGGGCCCGCTGGCACTCCTCGGCGCTGGCCAGGGCCTTCTGGCTCACGAGCCCCGCGCGAACTGCGGCCTGGATCAGTCCGGCTTGCGCGGGGACGGGCGGTGCCGAGGCCAGCGGCTCGACCGCCATCTTCCGGCGCTGGAGGTGGTGGAGCACTTCGATCTCGGCTTCTGAGAGATAGCCGAGCTCCTGACAGACCTCGCAGAGGCGCCGGTGGATGTGATGCTGGGCGTAGAGGTCGCGGAGCTCCTCCGCGTCTGAGATCTGGAGGCGTCCGATCTTGCCGAACTCCTCAGCCAGCCGGGCGAAGAGGCGATCCTCGTCCAGGATGCGAGGGGCAATCCAGGTTCCCGTGGGGGCCGGCCGGCGGCAGGCGTCTTGCGTCTCGAGAGCCTGTTCGAGCTGGGTCCGGCTGAGCCGGCCGAGCCGGATCAGGATCTCTCCGAGCGGGAGGTCCAGACCCTCGGCCCGGAGCTCGTCCTGGACGGCCAGGGCCTCGTAGACGTCGGGCTCCGCGACGTACCCCTTGCGGACCAGGATCCGGCCGAGCCGCGGGACGTGCGGGCGAACCGGCGCTTCCGGGTCCTCCTTCGGCCGGATCACGTGGACGCGACGGAACGAATCGACGATCGACTCATCTGGGAGGTGGCCCTCCATGTAGAGGATGCGGCCGATCGGCGCCCGCTCGCCCCGTTCCCGGAACGCCTTTTGCAAGTCCCGGCAGCGGGACAACGCGTCGGGCGTGATGATCCCGAGCCGGAGGGCGAGGTCGCCGAAGTCCGCCAGCGCGATCGCGGGCGGCGCCGCTTGGAGCTCCTCCCGCTTCGCGGCCTGGAGAGCCAGCGCCCGGGCGAGGTCCTCTTCTCTCAAGGAACCCCGGGACACGAGGATCTTGCCGATGGGAAGGTCCAGTCCTTCCTCCCTGATGAGGTCCTGGACCCTCAGGGCCTCATAGATATCGGCCTGGGCGACCAGTCCTTCCCGGATCAGGATCTGTCCAAGCAGCGGAACCTCGGGCGCGAGTGCCGCGCCGCCAGGACGGTGCACCGCGAGGAGCCGGACCGAGCAGTCGACCAGCATCCGGTCGGTGAGGTGTCCCATCTGCCGGAGGAGACCCCCGACCGTGACGTCCTTCCCCTCGTTCCGGTAGAAGTTCCGGATGGTCTGGCAGCGAGCCAGCGTCTCTGGCTGCAGGAAGCCCAGCTGTACGGCAACGACTCCGAAGTCCGGTCTGTCGACTTCTGGCCCCACGTCGTTTCCCCCTTCGATGAGATCCGTTCAACGGGGGAACCGCAAGTCCGGTGCCGTCTCCTCATGCTGGAATATAATCTATTGCACACTAAATACTTAGAGATTTAAGCCTCCGACGTAGTGCGTGGCTCGTAACAGAGATGTTACAAGCGGAGTTTCTTGCGCAGCTACCCTATAGCGCTAGCATACGGAGACTTACGTCGATCTCTTCGACCCAGCCGCGTCTGTAACGGATCGGCTACATGCGGCCAAAGGCTAGCGACTGCGCGCGTCCTCGAGCTTGGCGAGGTACTCGATGAGCCGCGCGCGCATCTCGGAGAACCCGGCGTTCCCGGGGTCGAGCAGAAGTGCCCGGTCGAGGTCGCGGAGCGCTTCGCCCCAGCGCTCCAGCCGCAGCAGGCAGTCGGCGCGGTTGGCGAGGGACCGCACGCTGTCGGGAGCGAGCTCGACCGCGCGGTCGAGCGCCTCGACCGCCTCGGCGAGCCGGCCGAGCACGGCGAGCGTCGCTCCCAGGTAGTTGTGAGCGTCGGCGTTCGCCGGAGCGGCCTTGGCCGCCTCCCGATACCAGGCGAGGGCGCCGACGGAGTCGCCCGAGGCGTTGGCGAGGTGTCCCAGCGCGAGGCGCGGCAGGGGATAGGTCGGATCCGCGTCGGCGGCCTGGAGGAAGTCGGCTCGGGCGCGGACGGCGTTCTGGTGCGAGAGATAGAGGCTGCCGCGGTTGTAGTAGGCGCGGGCGTTCTGGGGTTCGAGCACAATCGCCCGGCTGAATTCGTCGAGGGCCGCCGTCTCCTTCCCGGCTCGCACGAAGGCCGCCCCCAAGAGGAGGTGGGCTTCAGCGTCCTCGGGCGTGACCTGGATAGCGCGCAAGAGGTCGGAGATCGCGAGGTCGAGATCGCCAGCCGCTCCCCGGTGGAAGCGCGCGTTCGCCCGGTTCTTCAAGGCCGGCGAGTACGCGGGCTGGAGCGAAAGGGCGCGCTCGAACAGGGTAATCGCCCCGCCGACATCATTCCGTGCGATCGCGAGGAGTCCGAGGCCGTTGTAGCCTCCCGGCCGTTCGGGGTCGGAGCGCACCGCCGCGAGGAAAAGCTCCCCCGCTTCCTCGATCGCTCCCTCCTCGAACCGCAAGCTCGCGAAATAGAACAGGCCCTCGTAGTTCTCGGGATCGAGATCGAGGCAGCGGTGGAAGAGCCGCGAGGCCTCCTCCCGGTTCCCTCGGTCGGCCTCGATTCTGGCGAGGTAGCAATAGGGTCCCGGCGCGTCGCCGGCGAGCAAGAGGGCGCGCCGGAGGTCCGCGGTCGCCCCATCGCGATCGCCCCGGTAGTACCGGCTGGCTCCGCGGTGGAGGAGACCCTGGAAGGTCTCCTTGCCCGACGCGAGGGCCTCGCTGTAGAAGTCGACCGCGGAGGCGTGGCGACCCGCCCTGTCGAGGAACCGGCCCAGACAGTAGAAGGCCTCGTGGCGCTCGGGGAGTATCTCCCTCGCGGCGATGAGATCGGCGAGGATGCCCTCGGCTCGTCCGAGCTGGTACAGGGCGAGAGCCCGGTGGAGATGAGCATCGTATAGGGTCTGCCGGTCGGCGTTCCGATCGGCGGAGCTCGCGAGCCGGATCGCGTGGTCGAAGTCCTCCAGCGCCTTCTGGGCCTCCCCTTGCTGGAGCAAGTGTCGTCCCCGGTCGAACCAGACTCGAGGCTCGTCGGGGAAGTCCGCGACCGCGGTGTCGAAGACCGAAAGGAGGGCCGTGTTCGCGGTGGCGGGGGGGGCTCCCCCGGCATCGATCCTCTCGATGTAGGAAACGGGCTTCCCCTCCGCGAGAGAATCGGCTTCCGCCTCCTCGGTCGGCGTTTCCCCTCGATGTGCCCCGTCTGGTTGGGGGGCGGTCGTCCCTGCAGCGAGGAGAAGCGTCTCCTCACCCGCGGGCGTGTCGCCTCTCGCCTCGATCCAGGCGAGGAGGCCCGGCAACCAGAAGGGCGCGAGCGCGGTGGCAAGAAAGGAAAGGCCCGCGGGAAGGAGAGGGAACAGACGGGCTCGCCGTCTCGCGGGCGGGCGTTCTCCCTCTGTCGGCTTCTCCTGCCCAACGGCGGGGGCTGCCTCCCGGTTCCCGGGCACGAGGGTGTTCGCCAATTCGATCGAGTTGGGAAGGGAGCTCTGGAGACGGGCGAGCGCGCCGATGGGGTCCTGGCACGGGAGGAATGCGGCAACCAGCGCGCGCAGGAGCTCCTCGCTTTCGACGGGGTTCTTGACCCGCAGGAGATCGTACAGGAGCCCCTGATGGGGCGATGACGCCAGCGTGGAGAGGAGCGCGGATGGCTCGGGCGAAAGGCGAAGGAGAAGGTGGACGAGGAAGGCCGTCGCGAAGACGTCTCGCGACGGCGAGCTGGCCGGGAGCGTGGCGGCGGGTCCCACGGCCAGCTCCCAGCTCCGGCCCGGGTGCGGCTGCACGTACTCGGCGATCTCGATGCCGCCCTGGGCGGCAAGGAACACCGTCCGGGGAGACAGGTAGCCGTGGACGAGGCCGGACCGGAGAGCCTGGGAGACGGCGGAGACGAGCCCGGCCGCAAGTCGCGCGGCCCTCACTCGGTCGGGGCGGAGCCGGCTCGCCACGATCGAGAGAGGCGTTCCGTCCGGACAGCCTGTCACGAGTCGCCAGCTACCCTCGACCGGCACCACACCGTACGTTTTCACGGACTCCGGGGGGGCGCTCGACCGCACGTGTGCGATCCGGCGCTCGAGTGCCTCGCGGTGGCCGGGAATCGGCGGGAAGCTCGCGAGGACCACCCGTCGCTCGAACTCCCCTCGAACGAGCCGGAACACGGAACCCTCCGCCCACGGATCCTGGTCCGGCAAGAGGTCGAACTGGACGCCGCCAATCTCGATGGTCTCCGGGGTCGGCGGTGGGGGAGGGGTAGGAAGGGGG
>JACQVV010000554.1 GCA_016209595.1 Planctomycetota bacterium | reverse complement strand
ATGGCGTTCTGGGGCTCGACGTCCCTCGTCGCCCCAGCGCCGCAGGAAGAGGTCTACCGGGAGCTCGTGCGGCTTCTCTTCGTCGAGGGGGGCCGGACGCTGGGAGAGGCCGTGACCGAGGCCGAACTCCTGGCCTGGACCGGCGGTTGGGCGGACGAGGACGTCCTGCGGGCCTGGGTGCTCCTGGGAGATCCGGCGAGCAGGCTCAGGTAGTCGCGGTCTGTCCAGGCCCGGCAGTGATCGCGCTCGCTTCCTCCGAAGCCCTACGAATGAGCTCACGGGGTACGAAAATGGAGTTGTTCTTGCCAGATCCGGTCGCAAAATGGAACCGCGTGGAGTACTCTGCGCATTGTGCGCTATCCTCGCCTCCTCCGGGATCCTCGGACTAGCTTTTTTCTGTTCGGGCCGCGCGGTACGGGCAAGTCGACATGGGTCCGGCAGGAGTTCCCGCAGGCCCTGTATGTCGACTTGCTCGCTCAAGACCAGTTCCGGCGCTACGGCGCTCGTCCCGAGCGGATACGCGAGCTCGTGCTGGGCGGCCCGCAGGTGGTCGTGGTGGACGAAGTGCAGAAAGTTCCGGCGTTGCTGGAGGTCGTTCACCAGCTGATCGAGGAGCGGCGGGACGTTCGCTTCGTGCTCACCGGATCCAGCGCGCGCAAGCTTCGGCGAGGTGGCGTGGACCTACTCGCGGGAAGGGCGATCCTGCGAACGATGCACCCGTTCATGGCTGCCGAGCTGGGCGAGGGGTTCGACCTCGCCCGGGGGCTCGAGTTCGGCCTCTTGCCGGTCGTCCTGGACTCGCCCCGCCCGAGGGACGTGCTCGATGCCTATGTGGGACTGTACCTGCGAGAAGAGGTCCAAGCGGAGGGGCTGGTGCGCAGCCTGGAGAGTTTCTCTCGCTTCCTCGAGGCTGCAAGCTTCTCGCACGGCCAGCTCCTGAACGTGAACAACGTGGCCCGTGAATGCGAGGTGGGCCGCAAGACCGTGGAAGGCTACCTGGAGGTGCTCGAAGACCTGCTCTTGGCGTATCGCGTCCCGGTGTTCTCGCGGCGCGCACGACGGGCCGTCGTCGCGCACGCCAAGCTCTATTTCTTCGACACGGGAGTGTTCCGCTCGCTGCGGCCAGCTGGGGCTCTCGATCTGCCGGACGAGATCGGCGGTGCTGCCCTGGAAGGGCTCGTTGCACAGCATCTCCGCGCCTGGCTCGCCTACGGCGAGCCGCCCGCGGCTCTCTACTTCTGGCGCACACGTGCAGGAACGGAAGTGGACTTCGTAGTTTACGGCGCCAGGGGCTTCTGGGGGATCGAGGTCAAGAACGCACCGGTCGTTCGTCCGGCCGATCTCCGGCCACTTCGCGCGCTGTGCGAGGACTACCCGGAGTGCCGCCCCATCTTGCTCTACCGCGGGAGCGAAACGCTCGAGATCGAAGGCATCCGCGCGGTTCCTTGCGAGCGATTCCTCCGGAAGCTCTACCCGGATGGCCCGCTTCCGATCGACTAGAGCGGTCTTCTACTTCTTGGGCCGGACGCGCTCGACCTGGGCGCGGCGGGCGGGGTCGATCTCGACGGCGCGGGCCCAGAGCTCCTCGGCCTCCGCGAGGCGACCCGTGCGGGCGAGGAGGCTACCGAGATTGACGAGGGTGAGCGTGTCCCGGGGATCCTCCTCGATGAGCCGGCGGAAGATGGCCTCGGCCTCGGGCCAGCGCTCGAGCCGGGCGAGGGTGTTGCCGAGGTTGCGGTGAATCTCCGGGCGGTCGGGGGCGGCAGCGACTGCGGCCTGGTAGTGTTCGAGGGCTCTGGCGTGCTCCCCCATCTGCACGAGGAGCCCGGCCAGGTTGTAGTGCGCCTGCCAGAGCTCGGGGTCGATCGCGACGGCTCGTTCGTATTCGCGGCAGGCGGTGTCCACGCGGCCAGCCTCGCGCGCCCGTTCTCCTTGCACGAGGTGGTCCTGGGCGACCCTTCTACGTGTCCCCCGCGCGGCGGGCAGGTTCGGGTCGAGCGCCAGGGCACGCGCGAGCCTGGAAAGGCCGTCTGCCTCTCGATCGCGGGAAAACTCGGCCTCGGCGGCGAGGTACTCCAGGCGTGCCTCCCTTCCCTCGCGGGCCGCCTGGAGGACGCGCTCGCCGACGAGCGCGAGATCCGTCGGAAACTCGGCACGGGGCAGGGGCCGAGCGAGGTGGAAGGGCTCCCCGCGCGCGTGAAGGATGTCAACAGGCACGGAATAGCCCAGGACGTCGCCCGTGTCGGTCTGTAGGGGGGCGTCCCGGGCCCAGAGGAGGACCTCTTCCCTCCCTCCAAGGTAGCCCGCGAGGAGGCGTCCCGGCCCGTCGATCCCGATCTCCAGCAGATCCTCTCTCCGCGCGGGGTCTTCGAAGAGCCGACCCGTGTCGAGACAGATCGGACGATCGCTCCCCAGAAGACAGTAATCGGACCCGGGAATCGTCTCCCAGAGGGCGACGTATTCGAAGGAGGCGGCAAAGGTGGCCAGGATCGTGGCAACGTTGTCGGCCGAGATCGTGTAGCCCTGGACCCACTGGCAGTACACGCCGCCCGGGGCGAGCCGTTCGCGTGCCGCGGCGTAGAACTCTCGCGTGAAGAGCATTGACACCCCATCGACCCAGAGCTGGTGGGGCTGACTCACGATGACGTCGTAGCGATCCTCGGCGAGAAGGACGTGCGTCCGGCCGTCCTGATGGAGGATGCGGACGCCGGGTGCGCCAACGGCGTCGTGATTCATCGCCTCCCGCACGGACGGATGCGCGGCGGCCCGGATAACCCCCGGAGAGATTTCGACGACATCGATCGAACGGAGAGGGTGAAGCGTGGCCGACCGGAGGGTCACGCCGCCGCCCAGACCGATCACGAGCACCGATCTTGGTTCCGGGTGTGCGGCGAGGGGGAGGTGGGCGATGAGTCGGAACGTCGGAAAATCCCCCTCGCCGGCGATTCCGTTTCCGTCGACATGGATCGAGACTTTCCCCTCGCCGTCTCGGCGGATCGAGACCGATCCGAGGAGATCTTCCTCGTGATAGAGAAACTCGCCCTCATCCGCCATCACCCGATCCACCGCGAAGCCGAGGGTCGTGGCCTTGTGCGCCAGGTCCGTCGCGTTGCGGTACGGGGCGCTCTCGATCCGGTGGCGTGGCAGGCCCGGGGCTCGGGTTGCCAGGAGGACGACCACGGCGGCGGCGGCGAGGCCGACGAGGAGGCCGCGCGCGCGCGGCCTGGAGAGGAGCGCGAGGAACGCGGCAGCGGCTTGAGCTGCGACCAGCGTGCGGAAGGCGGCGTCGAGTCCAAAGAACGGCACGAGGAAGTAGCCGGTTGCGAATGCGCCGGCGACCGCTCCCAGCGTGTTCGACAGGTAGAGAGATCCCGTTGGCCGCCCTATTTCGCGGCCGGATGCACGCCAGAGAGCGAGCGCAAAGGGGAAGCTCGCGCCGCCGGCGAGGGTGGGGACCGCGACCGCCATCGAGGTCCACACGAGCTCCTGGAACGTAATCGCGCCGAAGGTTGCTTCGGGGCGCGAGGCGAGTTCCACGAGTCCCAGCGGTATCCGGCCCAGCCTGTCCAGCGACAGGAGGACGCCGACCCCGGCGGCGAGTTGAAGGAGGCCAAAGGCGACTTGCGGCCGCCCCAACCGCGGGACCAGCCACGAGGCGGCGAGCGCTCCCATGCCGTGGAAGAGGATGTACGGGAAGAGGAGGAGTCCGAAGACGTAGGGAGTGGGCCCGTAGATCCGGGCGAGGAGACGAGTCCACGCGATCTGGCAGCCAAGCCCGGCGAGCCCGGTCATTGCGACGGCAGCGAGGACGAGGACGCGGCTTGCCGAGCCGGGCCGCTCTACGGCCGCTGGCGGTGCCTCTGGCGTTCCTTCCCGCGCACTCCCCGCCTGGCGGGCGAGAACGAAGCCCGCTACCGCGAGGCCGGCGTTCGCGGCTGCCGCGGCGTAGAGAGTTCCCCAGAGGCCGGCCCCTGGCAGCAATACGAATGCCCCCAGGGCGGCGCCCGCGGCGGCGCCCAGCGTGTTCGCGCCATAGAGGAGACCGCCACGACGGGCCAGCCGTTGCGCGTCCGGGATCGCGGCGCGGAACATGAGGGGGAGCGTCGCGCCCATCGCCAGGGTCGGCGGGAGCAGCACGACCAGGACAATCGCGAACTGGACGAGGTTGAAGGCGAGGAACGACTCGCCAAGCCTGGCGTAGACCGCGCGGAAGAGGGGAAGCAGCGCCCGGGGGAGGAGCGGCAAAAGCACGGCATAGAGGCAAATCCAGGCCTCGGCGAACCCGTACAGCGCGAGCGAGCGGCGGCTGCGGTCGGCGATCCGGCCGCCCGCCAGAGCGCCCAGGCCCAATCCCAGGAGGAAGGCGGAGGTCGTCGCGGCGACGGCGAAGTAGCCGTGGCCAAGGACGAGGGCGAAGAGCTTGAGCCACGCCGTCTCATGGATGAGCGCGGGAATGCCCGAGAGGAAGAAGACGAAGGCGAGGGGCCCGAAGCGAGGGGCGAAGGTGGCGGGGCGGGGCACAGGGCCCAGTCTACACTGGCGCATGGGCTCGGGGTTCCGGGTGTGGCGTCATTCTCCGCAGACGGCCTGGCCGCCTCCCGGTGGAGAGTGTAGGACAAAGACACCTGCCGGCTTCCGCGTCCTGGACGAGACGCGAAACGGGCGATAGACTCCACATAGATGCGGGGGAGGGGCCGGCGCCCCTGGAGCGGAGGGGGGCCCCCCTTGTGGAGGAACCGGATGCTCGACGAGATTGCGTGCGTGCGAGTACGGAGCAAGATCCACTCCCTGGGCGACATGCTCGAGTCCATGCGGCTGTCGAACCGCTGGCGAGAGGCCGTGTCGGAGTTTGCGCGGCGCGAGGTCCTCTTCCTGGTGGCCGAAGAGGAAGGCGTCCGCGTTCCGGACGAGGAGCTCCAGGAGCGCATGGACCTCTTCCGCCGGGAGGCGGGGCTCCTGCGGGCAGAGGACACGCTGCGCTGGTTCGAGGAGACGGGCGTCTCGCAGGACGCCCTCGAGCGCGACCGCGAGGCCGATCTCATCGAGGCGAAGCTTCTGGCGCGCTTCGATCGCGCCGAGGTGGAGAAGCACTTCGTCGCGAACCGGAAGCAATACGACGCAGCGCGGCTCTCCGTGATCGAGGTCGAGACGGAGGCGATGGGGCGGGAGATCGTTTTGACGCTCCGCGAGGGCGAAGGAGCCTTCGCCGATCTGGCGCGCGCCCACAGCCGGGACGAAGCGACGCGGGCCCTTGGCGGCGACCTGGGCTGGTGCCGGCGGGCCTCGCTGCCGGAGGAGGTCGCCGCGAAGGTTTTCTCGGCCCGGCCGGGAGCGGTGTTCGGCCCCTTCCGGGCCGGCGAGGTCTACCGCGTGTACGGCGTGGTGGACCTCAAGACCGGTCCTCTAGATCCCTCCGCAGAGCGCGAGATCCGCCGAATCCTGCTCCAGCGACGGATGGACCGCGTGGCGGGGCCGCGGGGGATCGAGTGTCTGAGTTTTTGGAAGGGGAGCTGCTAAACGCGGGGTCCGGACGGCGCAGGACACCGGGGGAGGGGCCGGGGGAGGGGGAGCCGGTCGGGAGGAGCGGATCGTAGGCGATGAAAGGAGTCCGGGAGGTCCTCGCGAAGATCGAGATCCTGACCCTTCTCGATCCCGCGATCCTCGACCAGCTCGCGCTCCGGTTTGAGCTCGAGAGCTTCCGCTTCGGAGAGGCGATCTTCGAGGAGGGGGACCCCGGGGACAAGTTCTACCTCGTGCACTCAGGGAGGGTCCGCGTCGTCAAGCGCTCCGACGGCCAGGACGTGAGCGTCAAGACGCTCGGCCCCGGGGAGCACTTCGGGGAGGTCGCGCTCCTCGAGGATCGCCCGCGCTCGGCCACGATCCGCTCCGCCGCGGACACGACGCTGCTCTCGTTGAAAAAACGGGATTTCGACTTTGTCCTACGCAAGGCGCCCCGGCTTCGCGAGTACTTCGGGCGCTTCGTTGAAGATATCGCGTTCCGGAACTTCCTGCGGATCTCGACGGGGTTCGGGAGAGAGCTCTCGTCGAAGGATGTCGAGGAGCTCGCCGGGAAGCTCACCACGGTGTCCTGCGCCGCGGGGGAGCCGATCGACCGCGCCTCGCCGGCGCTCCTCGTTCTCCAGGACGGCGAAGTGGATGTCTCCCATGCCCGGGGCGGGATCCGGCAGGTCCTCGGGCGCCTCCTTCCGGGCGACACGCTGGGAGAGGACGATCTCGTGGGACCGCGCGCCGAGCTGGAGTTCATCGCCCGAAAGGCCTGCCGGTTCTACCGGCTGGAGGCTGAGGAGGCGAGGGGGCTCCTGGACCGATTCCCGGGGTTCCAGGACTACCTCGTGAAGCGATCGAAGCGCTGGGCCATCCTCGCAAGGGACCGGCGGTCCACCTCGTCGAGGATCCTCGTCCGGACCACCCACCGTGACGGCAGGACGCCGAAGGAGATGGATCCCGCCGAGGACAGTGCGGTCCTCTGCCTCGAATGGGTCCTCGGGCAGGAGGGAAAGAAGGTCGACCGAGGGCGAGTCCGGGCGGTCCTGGCAGCCGGCGGGGGCGTCGTGTCGCCCGAGGGGCTCGCCGCGACCGCGGACAGGCTCGGGCTCTACGCCAGGGTCCTCTCGATGCCGTTGCGGGAGCTCGCCGAGTGCGACCATCCGCTGCTCGTCCTCCTCGACGGAGAGCCCGCGGTGGTTCGCGGCAGGATGGGCCGACACGTGCTGCTGTGGCGGCCCGGGACCGGACTCGCGAAGGTGCCGATCCGGGATCTGGAGGGAGCCTGGCCCGACGCGGCGGTGCTGCTGGAGCCGGCGCCGTCGTGGGATCTCGCCGACGCGCCTCGAGGACCGTGGCGGCACTTCCTGCGCTACTTTGCCCGATACAGAGGCCTCCTCGGCCGCCTGGTCGTCGCCGCGCTCGCGTATCAGGTCCTCGGCCTCGCAAGCCCGCGGTTCACAGAAGCGATCGTGGACAAGGTCGCCGTTCATCGCGACCTGGGACTCCTCGATGTCCTCTTTGCCGGCATGGTCGTCGTCACAACCGTCCGCCTTGCCCTTGACGCGCTCCGGAGCTACGTCCTGGCCCACGTCGGGAAGAAGGTCGGCTTCTCGCTGATGCGGGATTTCTACGACCGGCTTCTCTCTCTACCGCTCGCCTTTTTCCATGAGATGACGGGCGGCGATCTCGTCCGGCGCTTCGCGAGCCACGACAGGATTCAGGCGATCGTCATGCGGCAGGCGGCCGGAGGCGTTCTCGACCTCGGGCTCGTCGCCGTGTGCATCGCGATGATGGTGGCCTATAGCGGCACGCTCACGCTATGGACGCTCGCATTCCTCCTCCCCCTGGCGGCGGTCGCATTCGCCCAGGCTCCGCTCCTCCGGCGGTACTACCGCGGTCTCTTCGATTCCGCTGCCCGGTACGAGTCCATGGTCGTCGAGTCGATCCAGGCCGTGGAGACGGTGAAAGCCCTCTCGCTGGAGGGTTTCTTCTTCGGGCGCTGGCGCGAGGAGTACCATCGCATGTCCGACCTGCGCTACTCGCTAGGGCTGGCGGATCTCGGATTCGGTGTCACGACCTCGTTCCTGCGCGACGCGTGCTACGTCTTCCTTCTCTGGCAGGGCTCGCGCCTGGTTCTCGAAGGGGGCCTCTCGGTCGGCGCGCTCATGGCCTACAGCGTGCTCGCCTCCCAGGTCGGAGGCGCGATCGTCAACTTCGCCGTCCTCTACGCGATCGTCCAGGACGCGACCGTCTCCCTGGAGCGTCTTTGCGAGGTTATCGAGCGCGAACCGGAAGAGCCTCGTCATGGCGAAGGAAGACTGAACCTCGAGAGCGTGGAGGGCTCGATCGAGTTCCGAGGCGTGTCATTTCGCTACGCCCGCGACCCCAAGGCTCCGTGGATCCTTCACGATGTCTCGTTCGACTTGCCCGCGGGGAGGAGGCTCGCGGTCGTGGGACGCTCGGGCGGAGGGAAGACGACGCTTCTCCGACTCCTCCTGGGCCTCTGCACGCCCGACGAGGGCCGGGTTCGGATCGATGGTGTGGACGTCCGCCACGTCGCGCTGGGCACGCTGCGGCGTTGGGTGGCTCTCGTGCCTCAGGACGTTTTTCTTGTCAACGGCACGATCCGCGAGAACATCGCGGCGGGCGACCTGGAAGCGGATCCGGCCCGGATCGAGGAAGCCGCTCGGCTCGCCGCTCTTCATGACTTCGTCGTTCGCCTCCCCATGGGCTACGACACGGTCGTGGGCGAGCGTGGGATCGCCCTCGCGGGCGGCCAGCGCCAGCGGATCGCGGTCGCCCGGGCGGTCTACCGGAACCCGCGGATCGTGCTTCTCGACGAAGCGACAGCGGCCCTCGACGCGGCCACGGAAGCCGCGCTCCAGGAAAGCCTCGCCGTCTTCCTCGCCGGACGGACGGCCGTTACGGTCTCGCATCGGCTCCACACCGTCCGGGAGGCCGATCTCATCCTCGTCCTGGATCATGGGCGGGTGGTGGAACGTGGCACGCACGAGAGCCTCCTCGCCGAGAACGGCCTCTACTACCATCTCCACTCGCGACTCACGGGAGGCTAGACCGTGGCATCGGACACCTTTGCGAAAAACGCACGTTCTCCTGCGCGTCCGCTCGCCGGCGCCGAGTTCCCGCGTCGCATCCCATCGCTCGCCTGGCGGGGGGTGGTCTACGTCCTCCTCCTTCTCCTCCTCGCCCTGGGAGCATGGTCATACGTTGGCCAGGTGGACATGGTCGTTTCCGGTCGGGGCGTGCTCGTCCCGCTCGACGGTGAGCAGGGAGTGGAATCGCCGGTCGCGGGGGAGGTCCTCCAGATCTTCGTCGAGGAAGGGGACCGGATCGCCCAGGGGGACCTGCTCCTCCGCCTGCGCTGCCCGCAGTCTCTGCGAGAGCTCTCCGACCTGCGCAAGGCGGAGGCGGATCTCGTCATGGCCAGGCGCGAGAAGGAGGAATTCCTCCCGGAGCGGCTGCGATGGATGGACTCGAAGGCCGAGGCCCTCGTCGAAGCGAAGAAGGAGATTGAAGCCGAGAACGAGGCGACGCAGGCCAAGATCGCCGCGGAGCAGGAGTCGCTCGCGGTAGCCAAGCGCCAGAGGGATCTCGAGATCGAGGAGAAAGGGTTCGCCGTCTCGTCGGCCGAAAAGACCATCGAACTGGCCGAGGCTCGGCTTCGCCAGGCGAGGGAAGAGCAGACGAACAAGGCCAGCCTGCGGGAGAAGGATCTCTTCCCGGAGGACAAGTGGCGGGCCCTCGTCCACGACGTGGAGCTGCGCGCGCTGGAGGTCGAGAAGGCGAAGGGGGATCTCGATACGCTCCGCAAGGGGCTGGAGTGGCTGCGCGGTGGGCTGAGCGAACTGGACGCAAGCCACGCGGTCCGGATCCAGACGTACCGGGAAGAGTTGCACGAGAACGGGGCGGAACTTGCCGCCATCGACCGCGAGATCGCGGAGATCGAGCTCGCGAAGGTCACCGCGGAGCAGGTCGCTCAGGCGAAGCTCCAGGATGCCGAGTCCGCGTGCGATCGGGTCCGCGCGTCGGTGAGCCCCGGCGCCCGCCTTGAAGGGGACGAGGTCCACGTCCACGCGCCGACCTCGGGGATCGTGACGCGCGTCGCATCCCGTCGGACCGGGAAGCAGGTCGAGACCGGGGAGACGCTCGTCCGCATCGCGCCCGCCGACTCGCCCCTTGTCGCCGAGGTCGCGATCGCAAACGACAAGATCGGGCGGATCGAGGTCGGGCAGGAGGCGAAGATGAAGTACCTCGCCTATCCGTTCCAGGAGTTTGGCATCCTGCGCGGCCGCGTTCGATGGGTCTCCCCAGACGTAGTGCGCCAGGGCGAGCCCGGTCTCGGTACGGCGGGCGCCGAGCGGCCCGCCAGCTACACGATTCTCGTCGAGCTCGTGGACCGTCAGGTGGTGGTGAACGGCGAGGCTCGACCTCTCCAGCTCGGACTCGCGGCGGATGTGGAGATCGTCACGGAACGGCGCCGGCTCGCCCGCATCTTCCTGAAGCCCTTCGAGGATCTCCTCGCGGACGAGCCAAGCGTGGAGAGATAGTCCAGTGCTCCTCTTCCCACACGTCCAGCAGCAGGACGAGTCGGATTGCGGCGCCGCCTGCCTGGCGATCCTCCTGGCGTGCCGGGGCAAGCGGGTAAGCCTCGCCCGGCTCCGCGACCTCGCCAACGTGACCACAGAGGGCGCGTCGATGGCGTCTCTGGCCGAGGCGGCCCGGCGTCTCGGTTTCACCGCTCGGGGGATGGAGCTCTCATACGAGGTTCTCTCGCGCTACCCCCTCCCCGCGATCGCGCACTGGGAGGGGAACCACTACGTCGTCCTCTATCGCGTGAGCCGGACCCACGCCTGGGTGTCGGATCCCGCGCTCGACCGGATCCGCTACACCCGCGCTCAGTTCGAGAGATCCTGGACCGGGCGCGTCCTGGTGATCGAGCCGACCGACGAGATCCGCACGATCGGGAAGCCCCGTACGCCCTGGCGACGTTTCGTAGCCCACCTCCGGACAAGCGCCTGCCTCCTCGTCGAGGTCTTCCTCGCCGGCCTCGGGATGCTCGTCTTGGGCACTGTGCTCCCCCTCTTCATCCAGCAGATCGTCGACCGCGTCGCGGTGACCGGAAGCCGCTCCCTCCTCGACGCGCTCCTTGCCGGGCTCCTCGCGGCGACCGTCGGGGCCCTCGTCCTCTACGGCGTACGTGCTTACCTTCTCGCTCACGTCTCCTGGCGCACAAGCGTCTCACTGGCAGGGAGCTTCTACCGCCACCTCCTCGCCCTCCCAGCCCGCTTCTTCGAGGTCCGCCGGACCGGCGACATCCTTGCCCGCTTTGCGGATGGTGAGAGGGTGAGCGAGCTCTTGGGCGGGCGACCGATCCAGATCGTCCTGGACGCCTCGCTCGTCCTCGCCTATGTCGGGCTCATGCTGTATTTCAGCCTGCCGCTCACCCTCATCGTTCTCGTGTTCCTGAGCTCTTTCCTTGTCCTCGCGCTCGCGTTCGTCCCCGTTCTCAAGAGGGCGAACCGCCGCGTCTTCGCCGCCCGGGCGCGGGAGCGCTCCGCGTTCCTCGAGTCGGTCACCGGGATCGAGACGGCCAAGGCCCTCGACCTCGAGCGTTCGCTCCGCTCGAAGTGGGAGGGCCTCTTTCTTGCTGCCCAGCGGATCGGCCACCGGGCGAACCTCGTCGCCCTCTCCTTCCGCGCCCTCACCGGCGGCGTATCGAGCTTCGCCGTTGTCGTGCTCCTCTGGTACGGCGCTCGCCGGGTCGCCGGTGGAGAGATGACGATCGGCGAGCTCCTGGCCTTCCACATCGTCGCCGTGAGCGTCTTTCATCCCCTGCTGGGCCTCATCTCCTCCTGGGAGGAGTTCCAGCAGGGAACCGTCTCCGTGGAACGGCTGACCGAGGTCCTCACCTCGCGCACCGAAACCGAAACTCGCCGGACGCGCTTCGAGCCGCCCCGCCTCGAGGGCCACGTCCGCTTCGAGAATGTCTTCTTCCGGTACGGCGCCGATGACTCGCCTTACGCGCTCAAGAGCGTCTCCTTCGAGGTCCATCCGGGTCAGGTTCTTGCCGTGGTCGGCCGATCGGGATGCGGCAAGACGACCCTCGGGCGCCTCCTCCTTGGTCTCCATGTCGCCCAGGAGGGGCGAATCCTGGTGGACGAGATCGACGTCCGCGAGATCGACCTTGCGACGCTTCGGCGGAACATCGCTACGGTCCCCCAGGAGGTCTCGTTGTTCCAGGGTACCGTCTGGCAGAACGTCCACGCTGGCCACGGCGACCCCGACCTCCATCGGGTCATCGAGGCCGCGCGCCTCGCCGGCGCGCACGAGTTCATCTCGGAGCTTGCCGGGGGGTACAAGGCCCGCGTGGCCGAAAAGGGCGCGAACCTCTCCGCCGGCGAGCGCCAGCGCCTCTCTCTCGCCCGCGCCCTCTACCGTTCTCCGCAGATCCTCGTCTTTGACGAGCCGACCTCCGCCCTGGACGCGGAATCCGAGGACGCGCTGTGGAAGAACCTCGAGCCCTGCTTCCTTGCCCGCACCGCGATCCTCCTGGCGCACAGGATGGGCACGGTGCGCAGAGCCGATCGGATCCTCGTCCTGGAGGATGGGGAGGTCGTCGAGGCCGGGACGGAAGCCGAGCTCCTCGCAAAGCGTGGCCTGTATGCCTCTTTCTCGGATCGGATACCTTGCTAGCGATTGCCCTGGCGAGGGAGGTCGTGGCATCGGCGGGTCCTGGGGGGCCGCGCGGCTTGCAGCTCGGCGGGCGCCAGGGGAAAAACTTCCAAAATGCCCTTGAAAACTAGAGTCTCCGAAACCATAATCTCTGTGGTTGGTCAGGGCGAGAGGGTGGGTTGTGCCCATCGGGAAACGGGTGGGTACCATGAGCGCCCGGGGCCAGTGGTGGTTTCGGAACTCGGAAAAGCTTAAGGAGGAAGAGCCATGCCCAGAACCAAGGTCAAGGATCTGCCCAACGACCGGACCATGACTCCGGAGGAGCTCAAGAAGGTCGGAGGCGGCGCTGCGCCGCTGGTTGACAAGCCGTCCCTGCATGAAGTGCCTCTCCCTACCCCCCCCGGTCCGAACGAGGAAGTCCTTGCGGGGCTCCCGGAGCAGGCGAACCCACCCTTCGCGCGCTAGACTCACCAGGGGCCCGGGAAGGGCCGTTCGCGACGTGACGCGGGGAAAAAGACCCAGCCGGTTCATCCGGTTGGGTCTTGGTTTGTGTTTGGCATGTTTCTTCGCGAACGGGGTGTCGCCGAGGATGCACTCCAGGACGCGATTATGTACGTTGACGTCGTTCGATAAGTTATGTAGACTTTAGGCGAATTATGACGTGCACCTGTGACGAGGCAACTGGCGTGAGACGGGAGAGGCACTTGCCCGGCGCGGCGCGAAGGTGCGACTTCGGGTGGAGGCTCATCCTCCACGCCGCCGCGGCAATCGCCGTGGCCTTCTCGTCGATTCCTGCGAGCGCTCAGCCGGTGACTGGCCTGAACCGGCGGCTGACCTTGGACGCTCTGGCCGAGACCGACCCCGCGGTGGCCTTCGACAGCACGAACGAGCGCTGGATGGTGGTCTACGTCCGTGGCGGAACCGACCTCGTCTTTGCCATCTACAGCGCCGACGGCACGTCGGTCTTTGCGGGACCGACGGTCGCCGCGAGCACGGGCAATCCAGCCAACCCGGACGTCGTCTACAACTCGACCGACCAGGAGTTCTGCATCGTCTGGGATTCGCTCGACGGCGGCTCGAACGTCGACATCTGGGCGGCGACCTATACGGCTGGTGGAGCCCTGGCCGACGCCGCGGTGCCGATTTCCACGACCACCGCCGGCATCAACAAGCGCCGTCCCCAGGTCGCATGGTCCCAGACCCAGAACACGTACGGTTTCACCTGGCAGCACGACGACGACTGCTACGTCGACATCCGGACGAACAACCTCGCGCGCCTTTTCGGCGGGGTGGGGTCAGATTCCAACGGGGATCCCTACGCCGCCGACAAGCTCCTCGCCGACGGCGCCAGCGACGGCGGCAACCCCCTCTGGCGCCCCGCCATCGTCTGGGAATCGAACGACGATCTCTTTGCGGTCTTCTTCGTCCAGTTCAGCGCCACAGGCGGAGGCCAGGACGTCATCCTGCACTACACGCTCCACTGCGAAGACCGCGATGCCACGGCGACCGGGAACTCCGCGTTCGGCGGAGGCACGACGATGGACGGCGGCCTGCGGGCTGCCTTCAACCCGGGGAACGACGAGATCCTCCTCGTCTTGGAGATAAACGCGGACATCTGGGGCATCCGGTATCGCGCGACTCGCGGCGCGCCGGATACGATAGCCTCAATCTCGGCAAACGCCTTCTTCATCTTCGACAGCCCCGGCATCCCCGGGGTCACGTACCAGGACCAGGGCAATGTCTTCCTGGCCGTCGGGGCCGATAGCGGCGTCATCCGGGGTCGTTACTGGAGCGGTGGCACCGACACGCGCGGGGACCCTTTCGACGTGACCGATCCTGGGACCTCGAACCCCGGGAACCCGCTTGTCGCGGCGAACACCAACGGGGCCAACCAGAACTCGCTCGTCGTCTGGCAGGACGATCGGACCGGCGCCACCGACATCTACGGGAACTTCCTCATCTCTGGGATCGTCCTCGAAGAGGTCGATGACGTGAACCCCCTTGTTGTCCGCTGGGGCGACGCGAATGTCCCCTACATGCGAGTGCGGGTTCGGACGGGGGGCTTGCCGGAGATCACCTCGATCACGGTGCGTCTGGAGAACGACACGGACGCGGCAGCTTTCAATACCCTGGTCGATACGATCCGAGTCTACCGCTCCCTGGACGCCACGTTCGACGGCGGGGACTTCCTCCAGGGCACCTTCACCAACGGCATGCTTCCGGGCACGGCCGTGGGGTCGGCCACGCTCGGCGGGCTTTCGATCGAGGGCTCGACGGCTCACGAGACCTACTATCTCTTTTACGTCTTCGACTTCCTCGTCCCCGACGCTGTCGCGCGGACGATCGAGATCCACCAGGATGGCGCGGCGGGCGAGGCCGACAACGCCTACACCCTTTCCTCGGGGACGACCGAGACGGACCCGCCGGGGACCCACTACGTGTCGAGCACCCTGGTGAGCCTGACGGTCACCCCGGAGACGGAGTTCCAGGCGCTGGTCGACGACGGTTCGACGAGGAGCCCGACGAAGGGGACGACGGACTTCCAGATCGCGGTGCTGCGGCTCCGGATCCGGAACGGCTCCTCCGTGACGGGGGCCGACATCGACTTTGCCGGTTCGACGGCGCCAGGCCCCGACATCGACACGGTGAAGATTTACCGGTCCGCGGACGCGAACTTCGACGCGAGCGACTTCCTGATGGGCTCTGCAGCGGTCGCGGGGCCGACGGTGACCGTGCCCCTTGCCGACCCGGGACCCCCCGATGGGATCTGGTACTACCTGTTCCTGCTCGACATCAACTCGGGCGCGACGGCGGGAAACGTCGTCCGCCTGGGCCAGACAGACGCCTCGCCGGCGGCCGAGTACACCTACGGCGACGCGACCGTTCCAACCGAACCGAACGACACCTTCCCCTGGCAGAGCGCGGCGCGGACGATCGCGGACGAGTTCATCGTCGATTCCACGGGCGCAGGGACCCACACGACGATCCAGCTTGCGGTCAACGATCTTCCCAGTCCTCCGACCAGGCCCTTCTTCATCACCGTCCGAAACCGTGCCTCGAACTACGCGGGCTTCGACGTTGCGACGGACCGGTCGAGCGCGGCCAACCCGCTCGTTGTCCGGGGCGCCGCGGCCTTTCCGTGGCCCGTTGTCAACAACGCCGCCGCCGACGACGACGGCGCGTTCATCAACGACGACTTCGTCACGATCCGCGACATGGTCTTCACGAACAACGGTATGATGGCTACCACCGGTCACGGGGTCGAGATCGGCGCCTCGGGGACGAGCCTCACCCTCCGGAACCTCGTCATCCACAACAACACGGGGTACGAGGTCCTGAACGCCGGAGCGAGTTCGGTCACGATTGAGAACTGCTCGATCTTCGACGACAACCTCAACCTGATCCGAGTCTCCGTCTCCCCCGGGGTGGGAATGACGATCCGGAACTCGGCCATTTACAACAGCGGGCCCGACGAGACGTTTCCCGACGACGATTTTGCGATCCGGCTCGCTGCGGCCGGCGATATCGCGACATCCAACTACAACTGCTGGTTCTCGGGCCATGCGAACACGTTTCTCATCGTGAACACGAAGGGTCCCTTTGCCTGGTGGCAGGGTCAGACCGGCGAGGACGGGAACAGCTTGGACCGCGTCCCGGGGTTCGAGTCGATCATCCCGGGGACAGAGGATTTCCACCCCAACTCGACGTTCGGGCGCCGTTTGGGCGCTGGGTACGCGTACGACAACGAGGACAGTCCCCTGATCGACTCGGGGGATCCGTCATCCTCCTACGCCAACGAGCCGGCCGGCTCTGGCGGCGGCGGCCGCGTGAACATCGGCGCCTACGGGAACACGGTCGACGCATCGCGATCGGGGGATCCCAACTACGCGTACACATGGACGGGGAAGACCGCGCTCTTCGGGGCGGCGAACGCGAACTGGAACAATGGGAACAACTGGTCCCCTCGCGGCTCGACGCCCGGGGCGGCTTCGAGCGTCCTGGTCCCCAAGCGGACCTTCCAAGCGGGATTTCTCAATCCCTCCGTCAACGCCGCATGGACGGTGGGGAGTCTCACCATCGGGCCGACCGCGAACACGTACGATCCGGGCGCGGGGCTAAACGTTGCCACCGTCACGGTGGACGCCGCCGACCTCTCCGCTACCGGTACGATGCAGGTTCTTGTCGGCGGGAGGCTCTTCGTGAGGAGCGCGCGCACCTTCACGCTCTCGCAATCGTCGGGCATCTTCCCGCCGGACCAGCACACCGTGAACGGCGTCCTCGACATCGAGTTCGGAAACGGCGTGACCCCGACCCGCTTCCGGCTCGGAGACCACCAGCAGCTCCTGGTCAGCGGAGCCGGTTCCCAGCTCAACGCCCTCGACCCCGGAACGGGAGCGAGCTTCGCCAATCGTCACGTCCTCTTCACGCGCGCCGGAGCGGCCGGAGGCTACAGCGTCCACTGCGCCAGCGGGTCGTCGGTCGCCCTGGACTTCGTGAAGTTCGAGTACCTCTACGGAAGGAGCACGGCTGGCCGGAACGAGTTCACGCAGGGGACCGTCGAGAGCGCCCTCGCCCTCTCGGGCGGGAGCGCGTCCCTCAGCGTGGTCGCCCGCCTGTGGTTCGACTCCTGCGTCGATCCGGTGGGCCCGAACGCGCGCTTCCCTCGCTACGTTTATCTGCTGGGCGATCTCGATGGGAGCGGGACCGTAACGCCAGGGGACGTGTCGTACAACGGGCTCGGATCGTCCAGCATCTTCTCGAGGCTCCGGTTCGACAACACAAGCGGACTCGCGGGGCAGAGCAATGTGGAGAAGCGTTCGCCAACCGATACGGTGTCGATGGTCAACAGCGGGGGGACGCTCGGCGGGACCGTGAACGGACCCTTGAGGGAGATGGACGGCTGGAACCTGCCGGAGGCCGACCGCGGAGCAAGCGACACGGGCATTGACGACATCGACTTCACCACCAGCCCGACGGCCATCCAGCTTGCCGACCTGTGGGCGCGGGGCTATGACGCTACGATTCTCGTCGAGTGGCGGACGGCGCAAGAAGTTGACAACCTGGGCTTCAACGTCTACCGGAGCCGGTTCCCGGATCGCGACTGGGTCCAGGTGAATCCGGGGATGATCCTGGGGATGGGGGACTCGCAGGCGGGCGGGAGGTACTACTT
>JACQVV010000542.1 GCA_016209595.1 Planctomycetota bacterium | reverse complement strand
GTCGAGGACCTGGCGACCTACTTCTATACCGACGAGGGGGTGGCGAAGGCGGTCGACGGGGTGAGCTTCCGGATCGGGCGGGGGGAGACGCTGGGGCTGGTGGGCGAATCGGGCTGCGGGAAAAGCGTGACCGCGCTCTCGATCCTGCGCCTGGTCCAGGAGCCTCAAGGGAAAATCGTCGCGGGAAGGATCGTTCTGGACGGGACGGATCTCTTGTCCCTCTCGTCGGCGGAGATGCGCAAGGTCCGGGGGAAGGACGTCTCGATGATCTTCCAGGAGCCGATGACGTCGCTCAACCCCGTCTACACGGTCGGCGACCAGATCCTCGAGGCGATCCTGCTCCACCAGCATGTTACGGCGCGCCAGGGGAAGGACCGGACGATCGAGATGCTGCACAAGGTGGGGATCCCCTCGCCCGAGGTGAGGTTCGGCGACTATCCGCACCAGATGAGCGGGGGGATGAAGCAGCGAGTGATGATAGCGATGGCCCTCTCGTGCAACCCGAAGCTCCTGATCGCCGACGAGCCGACGACGGCCCTCGACGTCACGATCCAGGCGCAGATCCTCGACCTCATGCGGTCGCTCCAGAAGGACTTCGGGATGAGCATCCTCCTCATCACCCATTCGCTCGGCGTCGTGGCGGAGATGGCCGATCACGTCGCCGTCATGTACGCGTCGAAGATCGTCGAGTACGCGCCGGTGGGGGAGCTCTTCGCCCGACCGAAGCACCCCTACACGATCGGCCTCCTCGGGAGCCTCCCCAGGCTGGGGGAGGAAAAGGAGGTCCTCGACTCGATCCCTGGCGTCGTTCCCCATCCCCTTTTCTTCCCCGAGGGCTGCAAGTTCCACCCGCGCTGCTCGCGAATGGAGGAGGTGTGCAAGACGGTCGAGCCGAAGCTCGGCCCGATCCTGCCGCAGCACACCTGCGCCTGCCACCCGGTGGCGCGCGAGCACGGAGCCCTCGTCCTATGAGTCAGGCGCCCGCGAACTCCGTCCTCGTGAACGTCCGGAACCTCAAGAAGTATTTTCCCGTGAAGAAGGGGCTCTTCGGGCGCACGGTCGCTCACGTCAAGGCGGTGGATGGCGTCTCCTTCGAAATCCCGCCCGGCCGCACGCTCGGGCTGGTCGGCGAGTCGGGGTGCGGCAAGACGACCGTCGGCCGGACGGTCCTGCGTCTCATCGCCCCGACCTCGGGCGAGGTCATGTTCGACGGCCGGCCGGTCTTCGATCTCAAGCGGGAGGAGCTCCGCGCGCTGCGGCGCCGCATGCAGATCATCTTCCAGGACCCGTACTCTTCTCTCAACCCTCGGATGACGGTCGAGGCGATCGTGGGGGAGGCTCTCACGGTCCACGGGATCGCGAAGGGGAACGAGAGAAAGATCCGCGTGGCCGAGCTTCTCGAGAAAGTCGGTCTCACCGCGCGCCACCTCAACCGCTACCCGCACGAGTTCTCAGGCGGCCAGAGGCAGAGGATCGGGATCGCGCGGGCTCTTGCGCTCAACCCCGACTTCATCGTCTGCGACGAGGCCGTGAGCGCGCTCGACGTCTCGATCCAGTCTCAGATCATCAACCTGCTCCGGAAACTCCAAGACGAGCTCCACCTCTCCTACCTCTTCATCGCCCACGACCACGCCGTGGTCGAGCACATCCGCCAGGAAGTGGCGGTCATGTACCTGGGGCAGATCGTCGAGAGGGCGAACGCCCGGGCGCTCTACGCCACGCCGCTCCACCCCTACACGAAGTCGCTCCTGTCGGTCGTCCCCGTCCCGGACCCCTCGAAGGCCAAGAGGGAGCGCCTCATCCTCCAGGGCGACGTTCCGAGCCCGCTCCGCCCCCCTTCCGGGTGCCGCTTCCACACGCGTTGCCCCATCGCCTACGAACGCTGCCGCGAGTCGGCGCCCGAGCTCCAGGAAGAGGCGCCCGGTCACTCGACCCGGTGCTTCTTCCCGCACGATCCGCTCCCGGGTCAGCCGGGGTACGAGGACGCGCGGAAGAAGAGGATCGCGGAGGGGGAGATCCCGCTCGGACGCGGTTGACGGTCACGGTCACGCTTGACGGTCACGGTCACGCTTGACGGTCACGGTCACGCTTGACGGTCACGGGTCGTGAGCGTGTTCCGAGACCGTGAGCGTGTTCCGTGACCGTGTGCGTGTTCCGTGACCGTGACCGTGACCGTCAAAGGCGAGCGGCCTACCCGCCCGGCTCGTCCTCGCCCCGGCGGTTCTCGCCGCCGCCCTCGGGGCCGCCGACGGGATTGGCTCCGGCGTCGTACCAGTCGAACCACTTCTGGCGGAGCGACTGGAGCCTGGAGTAGTTCGGGGTGTCTCCCCAGGTCGCGTCGTGGAAGCCGAAGTCGTTGTCGTTGTTGTAGGCCTTGAGTATCTGGACGAGATAGATGCCGACCTGCCACTCGTCCCCGGAAGAAAGGTTGACCTTCGCGAAGTCGTTCAGGATGAGGGGCAGGATGTGCTTTCCCATGAGCCGGAGGTCGTCGCGCGCGCGGTCCTGGGAGACGGGATCGCCGCCGTGGATGTCCTGGAGCCGGCTCGCGACGCGTTCCCGATCCGTCTCGCCGACCCGGTCGGCCGTGAGGTTCGAACGAACGCCTTTGCCGCGGGAGAAGTCACCGGATGGCGGGCCAGCCGGCTGCTCGGCCAGGCCCCCGCCGTTCCCCGCCGGTTCCCCCCCGGGCGAGTCCGGGAGGTCGCGCCCGCCGTCTCCGCCCGACGGCTCGCCGCCCCCGTCTCCGCTTGGTTGCCTGTCCCCGCCGCCGTCGGGCTTCCCGGAGTCGGGCCGTTTCCCATCGCCCGAGGGCGGATGCTCCGCGAAGGGATTGTCGTCCGAAGAAGAGCCATCCCCTGCAGGGGGCGGCGTGTAGGAACTCTTTTTGTCGTTGTCGGCCTTCGATGTATCGGGCTTCTTCGTCTGGTCCTCGCCGCCGCTCGTCGCGACGAGGAGGACGACGACGACCGCCACGAAGAGGAAGACGCCGCCGATCGCGCACCAGACCATGACGTCCTTGTTCTTCCGCGGTCGACGGCCGGTTCGCTCCTCGGAACCGACGGCTCCATGGCGCCCAGTTCCAGACTTCGCCCGCCGCCCGGTCCCCCCCCGCCGCGTGCCACGCTCCGGCGCCGTCTTCGAGAGATCGATCACCGTCTTGCACTTCTTGCACTTCAGCAGGTTGCCCTCCGCCGTCGCACGGAGCTTGTAGACGGTGCCGCAGCTAGGACAGCTGACCTCGATCCGGACGCTCATGGATCCCCTCCTCCGCATGCTTCCCGGGTGCGGGACGGATTCACTCAACTCGAAGTATATTCACAACGTACGAGTCAATCCAGGGGTTCGGCCCGGGATTCGCCAGCACCGGACTCCCCGAGGGTTCTGCGCAGCCAGTTTCTGGCCGTCTCGCGCGCCCGTTCGAGGACGCCCGTCGGGGCGAGCGCGAACCAGGAACCGGAGAGGGAGAAGACCGTTCTATCGTCGACACGGAAAGCCAGGCTGCCGCGCGGTCCCTGGTGGAGCGAGACGGGGAGCACGCGGTCCTCCCATTCGCGGATCCCTGCCGAGCGGGCCGAGAAGGGGACCTCGAACATCCCCCAACCCGCCACCCCCGCGGCGTCCACCAGAACACGGATTCGCAGGGAGTGGATCCCTGCGGTGTCGAAGGGGACCGCCGTCGCCGCCAGGACGGACAGGCGGAACGCCACGGTCCTCTCCGCGTGAAGCGCCGGAGGCTGGGCGAGCTCGCGCCTCCCGTCGATGGGGAGCGAGACTTCCCCCGGCGAAAAGCGTCGCGCGGACCCATGAGATTCGAAGTTCCAGCGGGCGCACGCGGAGCCGCTCGCGAACCCGCCGCGTTCCGTTTCCCGCGCGAACGAGACGAACCAGTCGGGCGCGCGGTCTTCCAGGGCGGGCCAGCCCGAGAGGAGCGCGACGCCGCCGGGCTCGCCGAGAGGTCCGAAGAGCGCCACGAGCGAGGCCCGGCGGAACCCCAGGATCGACGCGTAGTTCGTCCCGTGCGCGCGGTGGACGAGACCGGCCGCCGCGACGACCGCTCGCGGCGCGCCGCCGACCCGGACGATCCCACCGGGGACGGCGACCGGACCGATCGTCCACTCGGAGCGAAGGCCGGGGGCGAGTCGGTCGAGCTCCGAGGTCTCGGAGAGCATCGACCGTAGACCGGTCCCTCCACGCACCGTTTGCGCCGGCTCCAGGATCCAGGAGGGGTCTCCCGGGCCTCGCCAGGGTTCCGGCGGCAGGAGGACGAGGGCATCACCCGTCTTCTCGATGACTAACGGCGTGGAGGGAAGCACGGCGCGCTCGAGCACGCGGCCCGAGGGGAGAGAGAAGCGAACGAGACATGCGTCGCCCGCCCAGGCTCGGTTCGGGTACTGGCAGGTTCCCCCGGAGAGGAAAACTCGTTCCACCCTGCCCTCTCCATCTCTCGTCTCGAGGACCACGCTCGCCTCGTCGAACGCGAGCGTCTGGACCGTCCCGGCGGGCAATCGTCCCAGGGCGGCGTCCACGACGCGCGCGAGCCCGGACTCGAAGACGAGCGAGAGGACCCAGCGGACGGTGGCGAGGTCGAACGGCAACCTCTCGGTGCCCGGGTCCGCCTCGGCCCTGGCCGAGACGGCGGCTTCGACGAGCCCCCGGCCATTCCAGAGAGCCCAGCGCACGTCCTCGCCCGACGAGAGCTCGACCAGGACGCGCGACGACCTGAGCCTCTCTTTCCCGCGGTTCCACCTTCCCGCTAGGGCTTCCCGGAGGGCGGGCGCCGTCCATCCGGAGGCCGCGAGCTCGCGGTGCCAGGGCAGGGCAGCCCTGAGCCTCTCCCAGAGGCGGACGAGGTCGAGGACCTCGCTGGGCGTGGAGATCGACCAGCCCGTGTCAGGGGGAGGGGAACCGTCCCCTCTTCCGGGGGACGGGGTTCGGAGTTCGGGGTTCGGGGGTTCCGTCCCCCGTCCCACGTTCCCCGTTGCCCGGCAGGTGCCAGCGGCCCCCTCCACTCCTTCTCGCGGAGCGGGGCGGTCCGGAACAAGGAGCGATCGCAGTCGGTCGAAGGACAGGCCCACGCACGCGCTCGCCTGACAGGCGCGGCGCGCCTCACGGGTCCGGCCGTCGAGGTCGAGCTCGCTTGTCAGGGGGAGGGGAACGGCCCCCTCCCCCTTCGGACCGCCGGCACTCCCCTTGCGAAGCAAGGGTCGTGCCAGCGGCCCCCTCCCCTCCTTTCCTCCTGCGCGGGGAGGATCGGGCGCGCGAAGGGCGACGCCGACCGATGAGCCCGAGCTCTCGACAACCAGCGCGACCTCGTCCGCTCCTCGCGTGACCAGGCCCGCGAATCGGCCGTCAGGGAGAGCCTCGCGGAGTGTCCAGGCAATGAGATCGGGCGGGACGAGGAGCGCGCGCGCGAGCGAGAAGGCCGGGTGCTGCGGGAAGGGCGGGTCGCCCCAGAGGAGGCTGCCGCGGAGGCCCTTGCCGGCGACCGCGAGGATCCGGCAGAGCCGTTCTAGATGATCACGGGCCCTACTCCCGAACGCCGCCACGAGTCTCGTGTCCGCGGCGACGATCCGTGCCGGTCCGGTCCGGGATCGGACCTCGTCCGCCACGCATCGCCGGAGCTCGGCTCTCGTTCCCGGGGGGACCTCCAGGCCGAAGGCCATCGCTTCTACGGAGAGCGCGCCGCCCGGACTGAGCTCGATCCTCACGGTCTCGATGATCCGCCTTCCTTCCAGAAACACGAGCGCGATCCTCTTGGGACCTTGCCCCTCCAGGAACCAGGCGAGAAGGAGTGATGCGGCCCGCGTCTCGATCGGGAGCGGGGAAAAAGGGATCTCGGCGCGGGCGTTCTCCGGCGACGGATCGTTCCGGAAACGCTCGATGGCATCGCGGGCTCGCCCGATCCTCCTCGCGATCCGGCGAGCGACGCGAGCGGAGAACCCCGGGCGTTCCGGCGTCATCGGGACCTCTCCTCGTCAGCGCCGCCTGTCGAACGGCGCGTCTCGCGCCGGCGCTTCCGGCGGAAGCCCCTCCGGCCGGTCCTGGCGGTTTCCCCTTCCGGGGGTATCCGCAGAACGCGGATGAAGCGGGCGAGGGGTCCAGGGGCGAGGAGTGCAGCGAGGAGCTTCCGGGTGCGGTCGAGCGAGTCGAAACGGATGCGGATCCGGCCGCCCGTGGCGTCCGCAAGGGCCGGGGGGAGCTCGCCTGGCGAGAAGAGCCCATCGAGCAGACGCTGGAGCGAGTGGACTCGATCCGGATTCGCCAGGCGGAGCGTCCCGCGGTCCACGACGAGACCCAGGGCGATCCGGCCCTCCCCGTCCAGGTAGTAGAACTCGTTCGCGGCGGCGGAGAAGATCTCGCGCGAGAGGAATCGGTAGTAGCGGGGGACCCCGGTGACGAGGTAGTCGCCTCCGATCCCCGAGAGGAGGCGCGCCAGGAACGAGCCCGACGCCACGTCCTCCAGGAGGACCGCCGCTGGGACGGAGAGGACCGCGCCGGCGTGGATCGTCCGCCGGAACTCCAGGAGGCGCTTCTTGCGGTCCGCGATGCCAGCGAGGAGGGAGATCTCCTCGCGTGGGAAACGGACATCGACGGTAGTCCCCGTCTTCTCTACCGCGAGTCCCACGAGTCCGAGCTCGGTCTCCAGGAGGAAGCCGTAGACGAGGTCGGGCACGAGGGCCAGCGCCGGCCGGTGCTCCCGGAGGAAACTCGCGAGGGCCTCCATCGAACGGTCGAGGAGCGCCGCGGTGAGATGCTCGGTGAGTTCCCCCCGGCCCAGGTGGGAGAGAGTCGCGGCCGCGAGCCGGAGATCGCGAAGGGTGGGCGGCCCCCCTCCCCCCAGGAGCGCGTGGTGCTCGCGCCGGGCCGCCTCTCGGGCCGCCGAGAAGATCTCTCCAAGGAGCCCGGGAAGCCGGTAGGTCAGCATCTCGGAGAGGTCCGCGCGTCCGACGCGGGCGAGGGCGAAACGACGCGCTTCGCCTGCCAGGATGTAGAGCGACTCGACGTCAATTTCGATCCCGAGGCGTGGGAGGAGGAGCCTCTTCTCGCCTCCCTCCCTCGTGGCCGGACGGAAGCGGCGAATCTCCCGGGCGGCGTGTCGCGCCTCCAGGGCGGCGCGCGCGGCATCCCGCGTCCCGGTGGATTCCCCCCTGGCGAGGTCCTGCCACTCGGTCTCGCGATGGTAGCGGACCATCTCGGCGACGGACGGGAGGACCGGACCCGGACGCCAGCCGGTTTGCGCCGCGAAGCGCGTCGCATCGAGCGGGCGCGGCCCCGAGAGGAACTGGGCCACTTCACGATCGAGGGCAGGCGGGCGGGGAGCGAGGCGCATCCCGTTGAGGATCCGGTTCGCGTTCTCGACCCCGTGCTGGAGCACCGGGAGGAGCGAGGGGGGAATTCGGAACTCCTCGAAGAAGGCGAGGTCGAAGAGCCGCACGAGCGGACTCCGGATCCCGAGGAGAGCCTCGGGCTGGACCGCTCGCGCGAGCGCCGTGAGGAGCCGATCGAGGGCGATCGGCGGCGAAGCAAGGTGGAGGACCGTCCCAGTCGCCGGAAGATCCACGAGACCGAGGAGGATCGCGCCCCAGGCCGCGTCCCCCAGGGTCGCGAGCGAGACCTCCCGGGGCGGGCCGCCCGGAGGAGCCGGGATCAGCCCGAGGCGAAGGGCGCGGGCGACCTTCGCGAGCACGCCGGTCTCGAGGGGACCGGTGGTCGTGGGGATGCGAAGGACCGCGATTTCGATGTCCGGGGTCGCGCCGCCGCGCGCAATGTCCGGGGTCGCGCTGACGCGCTCCAGGGCCGGATGCCCGGCGATAGCGAAGAGCGCCCGTTCCCCCTCGGCGCGGGTGCGAAGGACAGGATCGCTCTCGTCGAGCGGCGCTGTCTCGTCCGCCGCGCCTTCGCCAGGCGCGTAGCCGGCGCACGACAGGTAGACGAGCCTTGATGGGCATCGGGTCCGGCCCCCGGGGCGCGCACGCGCGACCGCGGACATCGCCCTCGCGAGCTCCGCTGGCGCGAGAGCATTCGCCCGGTACAGGCTCTCGTCGGCGAGTTCGCGGTCGTCCTCGCCCTCGGCGAAAAGCACCAGGTCGGGCGAGAGTCGCGCCACCTCGGCGGCCCCCTCCGGCCGGGCCAGGTCGCATCGCAGGTAGGTCGCGCGCCGGTAGGGGGCCTGGTCGAGGTAGAGCGGGCGCGGTCCGCGACCCTGGGCCGCCAGCTCCAGAGGGAGCCGGGCGGCGAGGTCCGTCGCGAGGTGGACGATCCAGCGACCCAGCGGCAAGTCCGCCCCGGCGACGAGGACCTTCGGGCGTTCGCGCCGGCCGAGCCAGGTCGTGATGAGACTTCTCTGGATCGAATACTCGCGGGCCCGGCCGGTCGGGGCAAGGCGGACCATTCCCACCGGGGAGAAGTCGAACTCCCTCGGGCAGTCATTCACGGCTAAGGACCGCGGTCACGAACCACGGTCACGGTCGACCGCGACCGCCGCCCGCGAGCTGTGTTCCGCCTCGCCCTACCGGGTGACGATGGCGGCCACCGCCGCGGCCACGAGGAGGAGGATGATTCCCAGCACGAGGTAGCCGGCCCGGAGGTCGGCCTTGATCTTGCCGGTGCAGCAGTTCTTGAACTTCTTGCCGCTGCCGCAGGGGCAAGGGTCATTGCGCTGGGCGTCGGGATAGAGTGGCTTTGGGGGACGCCAGATGTACTGACGGTATCGCATGCACTTGAACCTCGAGAACGGGTAACGCACGAGCCCCACGACAGGCTACGCGATCGGCGGTGCGGCGTCCACGGGGCGAAGCGGCTGGTTGCCGGGCCCAGGAAATCGAGGGCGGGTACGAGTGCGAGTAGGACAACGAGTACGAGAGCGAGTACGACTCCGAGTACGACAACGAGTCCGAGTCCGAGTGGGAGGAGGCGGTCACGACGGGAGGTGGAGGTGATCCATCTCGATCTCCTCCTCCCCGGCCGGCTCGAAGGCCTCGTGGATCCGCCGGACGGCGCGGCTCCACTCCTCGCGCCTCGCCGCGGGCGTTGCGTCGGATCGGAGGATACGATCGGTTTCCCGGGCGAGGAGGTAGTCGAGGAACTCGCGCTCCAGCCGGATCGCCGTCTGTTGCATCTCCCTCATGTGACGGATGGAGCCGGTTCGCGGGAGCCAGAGCAGGTGGGGAAGGATGAAGATCTCGACGGCGTTGCGGAGGAGATCCTGGAGCCGGGCGCGGGCGAGATACTCCCCGAGGCTCTCCGCCGAGCGGACCTTCTCGATTTCCTTCCGGTAGAAACCCCGGATGAGGTCCCGGATCGTCGCCTCGAAGCGCCGGACGGAACCGTACTCCCCCCCCGCGCGGACGCGCCCCGCCTTGAGATCGTCGAGGAACTCCCGCTTCGTACGGGCCGTCGGGCTCTCGGTCCAGGCCCTTCCGATCTGGTCCAGGTTGTGGCCGTCCGACCCGCCGACCCCGACCTTCCCGTAGTAGCGGGCGAGCTTCGCGGCAAAAGTGTTCTCCAGCATCCGGGTGGAGTTCCTCGTCTCGATCAGGTCGAAAGGAGCGAGCCACGACTCCACGACCGCCGGCGTGAGCTCCTTCGTGCACAGGTAGTCCCAGGCCACGTGGGCGAGGAACGCGGGCCGGTCGGCCTCGCGCACCTCTCGCATGAAAGGGCCGAGCCCCTGGTGGCGCGTCCGGGAGAAGCGCTCGTGCAAGGGACCGTCGAGGTCCAGGACGACCACATGGATCGTGTAGCCTTCCCCTCCGCCGACCGTGTACTCGCACCCGGCGATCACCGTCTCCGGGTGGAGCGCCTGCATCCGGAGGGCGTCTTCCACCGAGTTATGGTTGGTGATCGCCATCCCGTCGAGCCCGCGCACTCTCGTCGCCTGGTAATAGGAATCGTGCGGCCTGATGTGGCACTCCTGGCTCCCCATCCAGCGGGGAAACCAGTGGTCCGGGGGCTCGTCGGACTCGCGGGTGTGATTGTGGAGGTCGAAGCGAAGCGGCAAGGGTCGCGGTTAGGACGGCAGCCTGGAGACCGGAGGCTCGAGACTGGAGGAAAAACAGGCGGTGCGCACTCTGCCGTTCCTCCAGGCTTCAGCCTGATGCCTGGTTACATCTTGTCTCTCTTCCTCTTCTTCCGTTCCTTGGGCTCCGGCCTCACCGCCCTCTGTCCGTCCGGGTTGGATACCGGAGCGGACTGGGCTGCCGGGACGGGCTGGAGCGGCGCTACCTGGATCCCCTGGAGCGCGTCCGGCGCGATGTCGGCCTGGGCCGCCTGGAGGTTCTCTTGCTGGATCGCCAGGTAGACCTCCTTGCGGTGGACGGGAATCGACCGCGGCGCGGTGATCCCGACCCGCACGTTGTCCCCCTTGATGTCGACGATCGTGATCTCGATGTCGTCGCCGATCATGATCGTCTCGTTCTTCTGCCTGGAGAGGACGAGCACCGCCGGCCCCCTACGCGCTCCCGGTCGCCGAGGTCCCGGACGATTCCCGGGTCCGCTCGGAGAAGACGGGGTACTTGATCGGGTACTGATTCCCGGCCAGGACGACCTGCTTCGCCAGCCGCTTTTCCACGTTGAAGACGAGGGGGCCCTGGAGGTTCGCGGTCATCTTCCGGGGGTCGTCCCTGGGCACCACGAGGATCACGAGCACCATCGCCCGGGCGACATCATCGAGCTCGATCGGCGCGAGCTCGTCCCGGTGGACCTGGATCGCGTAGTCGGGCTTGAAGAGGTGAGGGTTGGTGACCACGAAGGCCAGGCCGGGCATCTCGGCCGCCTGGAGCCACTGGAAGGCCGGGGCGGATGGGTGGTCGATGAGGCAGAACTGCCGGACGCCGGAGAATCCGGGGATCCCCTCCGGGAAATGAAAGACCCGGTCGGCGGCCACTTCCACGGTCCCGAACCGGGTCGTCGCGATCCTCATGGCAGTCCCTGGATCCCTCCGGGCTCCGAAAGTTCTTGCCGCCTCACCCTTTGCTACGCTCCCCGTGCGCTTAAGTACCCCATCGCGCGGGGTGGGGCAAGGGAAAAGATCCGGCTAGGGCCGGGGAGATCTTCACGACTGAGTCAAGTTTTGGCGCGCAGAATCCAGAACGTCGAACATCCAACGCCGAACGTCGAACTTCGAAGTTCAGAGTTCGAAGTTCAGAGTTCGACGTTCAGCGTTCGACGTTCGATGGGGCGACCGACGAACGCGCTCGTCCGGGCTGGGGCGGCGCCCCGTTAGATGTAGTCGAACAGCGACGTGCGCGCGATGATCGCCGTGGAGCGGAGCGTCGCCTCCAGGAGCGTCTGGTCCTGCTGGAGGCGGGTGATCGCCTCGGCGGCATCGACGTCGGTCAGGTCGGAGAGAAGAACCGCCAGGCGCGCTTCTTCCTCGTCGTGGCGGCTCCGGGTCTGATCGAGGCGGCGGACGCGCCCGCCGATCTCGGCCCGCGCCTCGTTCAGGAGGTCCTGCGCCCGCTGGAGATCGTCGCCCAGGGCGCTGAGCCGTTGCGAGCTGTTGGCGCGCAGCGCGTTTCGGAGCTCGTTGAGGACGGTGAACAGGCTCTCGGTCCGGACCCCCGCGGGGGAAAGGTCGGTTCCGGTAAGGACGATGGGCCCGCCTCCTGCGACGGTCTGCTGGATCCCGAGGTTCTGCGCGGCGAACGAGCCATTCAAGGGCGTCACCGAGAGCGTGCCCGGCCCCGATGCGTCGGTGAGCCGCAGCTGGTTCGTGCCCGGAACGAAATCTGCCACGAGCGTTCCAGGGTTCTCGGGGTCGTTGTTGATGAGATCGAGGACGTCCTGCACGGTCCGGACGGTTGAGGGGTCGATATCGATGTCGATTGTGGTCCCGGCGGCGAGCGTGATCCGGAAGTCGAGACCCGGCACCGTGACGACGCCCAGGCCGTTGTTGAGATCGTTCAGCTCCTGCTCGGAGATATCCAGGAGGAGCCCGAGTTCGGCCGCTGTCGTGCCGCCCGCCTCCGAGATCGTCAGGCGGGCCCCCTGGAGGTTCGAGACGACATCGATCCCGTCGGCCGTGGCATTGATGCGGGCGAAGACGTTCACACCGGCGGAGTTGATCGTGTTCAGGATGTCCTCGAAAGTGGTTGCCGCGGAGAGGTCGACCACCGCGGTGTCGTTGCCGTTGGTGATCGTGATCGCGGTGGGCGGCCCGGTGAGTCCTGCCCCGTTCAGGAGGTTGGCGACGGCCGTCTTGCCCGTCACGGCGGGGTTGACGTCGAGCCCCGTGAGCGGGCTCGCGACCGCGCCGACGGTGCGGATCCCGAGGTCGGTCGCGGTCGTGGAGTCGACCTCCTCGATCTGGACCGTGGCGCCGACGCCGGTCACCACGAGCCGGTCGCCCGTGACCGGGTCCACGACGGCCGCGGCCACCGCCGCGCTCGCGACGAGGCGGTCGAGGACGTCCTGGACGTCGTCGGCATCCGACAGGTCGATGATGCTCGTGACGCCGCCCGAGGTGACCCGGATCGAGCCCCTTCCCACGCCCCGCCCGCCCGAGAGGTCGGCGAGCTTCGTCGCCCCGTCCATGTTGGGGTCGAGGTTGACGTCGCCCGTCACCTGGGCGGAGAGGGCCCCGAACGCGCCGCGCCCGGTGATCGAGACGGCCGCGTCGGTGCCGTTCGCGATCCGCGTCCGGAGCTCGACATCGTTTCCGAGATACCGCACGAACTCGCCGACACCCTGGAAGGGCTGGACGGAGACGTTCTGCCCGGCGAAAAGGAACTCGTCCCCGAACTTCCGGTTGGCGATCGACACCGCCTCGTCGAAGAGACGATCGACCTCGATCGCCGCCTGAGCGCGGGTCGTCCGGTCGAACGTGGACTGGCTCTGCTGGAGCAGGATCTCGAGGGCTCGGTTCGCGATCTGGTTCACGTCTCCCAGAGACTCGTCCGAGATCTGGAGCCGGTTCGTGCCGAACTGGATGTTGCGGACGAATTGCTTATTGTCCTCACGGATCCGCTCGATCGCGAAGGCGCGTCCCGCTGCGACCGGATCGTCGGAGGGGACGTTCACGCGCTTCCCGGACGAGATCTCCCGCTGCGCGCGGTAGAGCCGGGCCTCGATCCGCCGGCGGTCGAGGTTGAAGCGGAGCTCACGAGAGTTCGAGGTGACGCGATCGAATCCGAGGAAGTCTGGCATCGGGCTACAGGCTGTTGATCAGGGTTGCAAGGAGCTCGTCGATGACGCGGACGACGCGGGCAGAGGCCTGGAAGGCCCGCTGGAACTTGATGAGAGCGGTCCCCTCCTCGTCGAGATTCACGCCGCTCACCGACTCGCGCTGGGTGAGGAGGTTTGCGGTGAGGACGTTCTGGTTTTCCAGGAGATTGCGCGCCCCGGCCGCCTGGGTTCCGAGCGACGAGAGGATCGCGTTCACGCTCTCGTCGAGGGTCCGCAGACCCCCCGCGGCCACGCGCTGCTCGGAGAGCTGCGCGAGCGCCAGCGCGTTCGTGCCGTCGCCGGCGAGGTTCGACCGGGCGGCTGCGACGAGGTTTACGTTCGCCTCGACGGCGGCGCGGATCCCGATCGAGAGTGACCCGCTGCCCGTGAAGAAGGTGTTGAGCCCGATCGCGGCCAGGAAGTTCGAAGTGTCCGTGCCGAAGGCGAAGGTGAAGTTGGTCGAGCGGATGTCGATCGAGAGTTTCCCGTCGGTCGTCCGGCTCGCGGCCAAGGGGGCGCCCACGAACGCCCCGAAGCCGGCGTTGATCGCGGCGATGATGTCGTCGAGGTCGTCGTCGGTTCCCGGGCCGCCCAGTCCGTCCTCGTCCACGTCGATATTGAACGTGGTCTCGGTCCCGTTCGACTGGTTGATCGCCTTGATCTCGAAGCTCCCATTCTGGATCTCGAAGGGGAGCGACGTGATCTGGAAGGTGTCGCCGGCGGTGAACTCCTCGTCGAAGTCGGAGTCGAAGGTAAGCGTGCCATTCGTGTCGTCGTAGGCGACGATCCGTCGGCGCTGGCCGTCGTTCGCCCCGCTCGACACCAGGATGTCGAGTCCCTTGAAGAAGTCGTCTCCGATCCCGAGGGCGGGCAGGTTCGAGTCGGTGAGCTGGATCGTCGAGCCGCCCGTCGTCACCGTCCCGTTCGTCGCCAGCGGCACAGTGAAGAAGTTCTCCGCGACGACGCCGGCCTCGCTCGTGATCTGCCGGAAGCGTTCCAGGCCCCGCCCCTCGGTGTGGATCTTGTTGAACTCGAAGATGAGGTCGCGGGCGAACTCGTCCATCGAGTCGATGAACTCGACAAGGATCCCATCGCGTGCCTCGAGGAGTCCCTCCAACCGCCCGCCCTTGGCCGGGAGCAGGATTCCCCCGTCGATCCGGACGTCCGTGATCTCGACATTCCGGTCGGCCCGGGTCTCGGTGGTGAGCGGGAAGTAGCGCCCGCCGAAGACAAGAAGTTCGCCGCCCGCCGAGACGGTGGCCGCTCCGACCGCGTCCTCGCGAACCCGGATCTCCACGAACCCCGCGACCTCCTCGATCAGGCGATCGCGCTGGTCGCGCAGGTCGTTCGCGGCGTTGAGGTCGAGCCCGCCGTTCTCTGCCAGGACGATCTGGCGGTTGAGATTCGCGATCTGCTCCAGGCGCTGGTTGGCCTCGTCCACGAGGGTGCGGATCGATTGGTCGAGCTCCGAGCGAGTCTCGTTCAGGCGCGCGGCCACGAAGGAGATTCGATCGGCGAGGATCTTTCCCTCGTTGACCAGGCTCGTGCGAGTCCCCGCGCTCTCGGGGTTGGTGGCGAGGTCCTCGACCGCGCCGAAGAAGGTCTGGAGCTGGCTCGAGAGATCCGCCTCGGTGAACTCGTTGAAGATCGCCTCGATCTCGTCGAGGGCCTGCGACTGCTCCTCGAGGCTGGTCTGATTGGAGATGGAGACTCGCACGCTCGCCTCCAGGGCGAGGTCCACGATCCGGCGGATCCGCTCGACCTGAACTCCGGTCCCCACCTGCGCGAACCCCAGGTCCTGCGGGAGCGTGGTCGAGAGCTCGACCCGCTGCCTGTGGTAGCCCTCGGTGTTCGCGTTGGCGACGTTGTGCGAGACCGTCTGGAGGGCGACCGACTGCGCCCGGAGGGCGAGGTCCGCGACGTTGAGCGTCCGGAAGAGGCCGACCACCGCCTACGCCCTCCGCTCGACGACCGGGAAGGCGACTCCGTCGCGAGCCCGGGCCCGCCGGTCGTAGGTCGGGTGGACGCCTTCCAGTCCCGCGAGCACGCGCAGGAAATAGCGGATGTGGCCGAGCGTTTGCTCGGTGAGGGCCTTGTTGGTCTCGGCGACCCGCCGCACGCGCCCGAGGACGTGCTCGAGCCTCTCGCGCAGCGCCGAGAGAGTCTTCAACCAGACGGGATCCTCGATTTTTTCCAGGAGAGCTCCCAGCCGGACGGGGGGCGCGGCAGGCAGCCCGAGCGGGCCGGCAAGCGCGCGGACGAGATCCGCGCGAGCCCCGTCCACGACCGCGATCGAGGACGCGAGCGATTCCTCGCGGACGAGGATCTCGGCCAGGCGCGCCCGGTCCATCTTCGTGAGCGCTTCGCGCTTCTCTTCCATGACCGGGAGAAGGCGCTCGTGGAGCCGGACGAGTTCCTCCAGGGTCGCCTGGAGCTTCCCGTACTGGCGGTCAAGAATCGCGGTCATCATCCCTGTCTTCGGCTCGCGGAGACGTCTCTTGACCCCGTCGCCGATAGGAGGTCAAGAATCGCGGTCATCATCCCTATTTATCGGCTCTCGGAGGCGCCGTCTTGACTCCCGTCCGCGGTCGATTCGCCCGGGACCTGGGCTGTCGCAAGATACTGGGACATCTGATCGTAGAGCATCTGTCCGATACCCAGTCCGCGCCCCTTCATCGCCCCCTCGGCCATCGTCCTGTCTAGGAGGTCCTGGAACACCTCCTCGCCCTTCCCTCCGTGGAAGAGCTCGGACTTCTGGATCGTGGCACGCATCTTCTGGAGGAGCATCGTGACCAGGATCGACTCGAAGTCGCCCGCGGCCTGGCGGAGTCGGAACCGTTCCCGCTCGGCCTCCGGGGCACCGGGACGGTCGGAGGCGGGGAGGGCGCGCCGTTCCGCGACTCGCCGGGCCGCCCGCGCGGCGGGACTCTCCGGCGGGAGGGAGAGGGCTTCCTGGAGGACGCCGCGGAAATCGAGTGGCCCAGCCGGGGGCGTCGGGAGGCCGAGGCGGCCGGAGCGAGCTCGTTCGAGGAAAGAGCCCCCGGGGGCGGGGAGAGGTCCGGGGAGGGGAGCGAGAGGCGAGAGAAGGTCCATCTAGTTTATCACGACGACCTTGGCCTGGATCGCCCCGGCTTCCTTCATGGCCTTGATGATGTCGATCAGATCCTTCGGCCCCACGCCGAGCGCGTTCAAGCCGTCGATGATCTCCTGGAGGGGGCGCGTGACATCGTTCGTGAGATCCACCTCGCCCAGGGGCATCACCCGCTCGGGGACGCCCGGCGCGCCTGGAATGCGGAGCTGGAGATTGTTGTGCGTGATGAGGACCGGCGAGACGCGCACCCACGGGTTGAAGAGCACGGTCCCCGTGTTCTCGTTGATGACGACCGTCGCCTCGTTGTCCACGGCCGAGAGGCTCACCTGCTCGATGAGCGAGACGAAGTGGACCAGGGTGCGCCCGGGATCGCCCTGGGCGAACTTCTCCGGGACGACGACCTTCACCGTAGCCGCGTCGACCGGCTCCGCGATGGGGGGGAGGGGCCCTGGACGATCGTACTCCGGGAGGTCTCCCTCGCTCGCCTGGAAGAGCTTGCGATCCTCGTTGATCTCCTTCGCGACCTCCTTGGCCACGGTGAAGTCGGGGTGGTCGAGCAGAATGTAGATCGCGTCCCGCGTGAAGAACTCGGTCGGCGGGACCGTCTCCACAATCCCCCCGTTCGGGATTCGCGCGGTCGTGGGGATCTGCCCGATCGAGACCGGCCCCTGGGCGACGGCGTAAACGGTGGGATCCCGGAAGCCGGGGCCCTGGAGCGGAGTCGGGAGGAGCGTCCCGCCGCGGAGGCTCGACGCGTCGGCGATCGAGTGGACCGATACGTCGATCTGGCCGCCCGGCCGCTGGAAGGGCGGGAGCACGGCCGTCACCATGACGACCGCGACGTTCTTCGTCGCGATCCCCTCCAGCGGAACCGCGAGGTTCAATCGTTCGAGCATCGAGACCATAGGCTTCCGGGCGAGCAGGCTGTCCCCGTCACCCGTTCCCGGGAGGCCGACGACCAGGCCGAAGCCCTTGAGGTGGTTGTTGCGCACCCCCTGGATCGTGGCGATGTCCTTCACGCGCTGGGCGACGGCGCCGGGAGCGAGGAGGACGATGAGGAGGACGAGGATGGGAAAAGCCTTGCGGATCATTCTGCCTACGCCTCTTTTTTCTTGAAGCCTGAAGCCTGAAGCCTGAAGCCTGAAGCCTGAAGCCTGAAGCCTGT
>JACQVV010000546.1 GCA_016209595.1 Planctomycetota bacterium | reverse complement strand
TCCTGGAACCTCTCGTGCTCGCTCATGCCTCCCTCCTCTCTTCCCACAAGGGGCGAAGCCCCTCGCGGAGCGCCTTGTTGCCGCGGAAGAGCAGACCGCGGATGGCGCCGACAGTCTGTCCGGTCTCCCGCGCGATCTCGGCGTAGCTCCTCTCCTCGATCCAGAAGAGGTAGAGCGGCCGCTGGTACGACTCCGGGAGCCCGTCGATCGCCGAAAGGACTGTCTTGAGCAACCCCTCCGGGTCGCGTCCCGGATCCGGCCGCGTCGCGCGTTCGGAAAGCGCTCGCATCGCTCGTTCCCTCCTCTTCTCGCTGTCCCACTTGTCCGCCGCGCGCCGGACCACGATCTCCCGGAGCCAGAAGAAGAACCGCTCCGGCTGCCTGAGCTCGGCGAGCTTCTCGAAGGCCCGCGCGAACGCATCCTGGACGGCGTCGAGCGCGTCCTCCCGGTTGGCGAGTCTCGACCTCGCCACCGCGAAGGCCGCTCCGAAGTGTCGTTCGACGAGCTCCGAGAAGGCACCGGAATCGCCTTTCAGCGCCCGCCGGACGAGCTCGACGTCATCTGGATCCGTCCGTCGTCCTTCCATGGCTAGAGACGGGCGGGGCGCGGGATCTTCACGGTCTTTTTTCCAGGTCCCTCGCGTCCCCGGTGATGAGCCTCGCGCCCCGCTCGTAGGTCACGTAGGACCAGGCCCACTGCATCATGACGAGCAGGCGGTTCCGGAAGCCGATGATCTTGTAGATGTGGACGAGGAGCCAGACAATCCAGGCGAAGAACCCCGAGAAGTGGAAGCGGCCGAGGTCCGCAACGGCAGCGGCGCGACCGATCGTGGCGAGCGCCCCCTGGTCGTCGTAGCGGAAGGGCAACGTGGGCTTCCCTCTCACGCGCCGGACGACGTTCGCCGCGGCGTGCCGGCCGCTCTGGATGGCGAAGGGCGCGATCCCGGAGACGTTTCGCCCGCCTTGCTCGAAGGCCGCGATGTCGCCGATCGCGTGGACGTCAGGCGCGCCCGGCACGGTGAGGTCGGGCGCGACCCGGACGCGCCCGGCGCGGTCGAGGGGGCCGCCGAGCGAACGGGCGAGCGGCGACGCGGCGACTCCGGCGGCCCAGAGGACCGTGCGGGCGAGGATTTCCCCTCCCGCCGTCGCGACGCCTCTGGAGTCAATCCGCTGGGCGAGCGTCCTCGTCCGGACCTCGACCCCGAGGGCGGCCAGTTGCCGGGCAGCTTTCTCGGAAAGGTCGGGCGGGAAGGTCGGGAGGACCCGGTCGGCCCCTTCCAGGAGGACGACCTTCGCCGACCGGGGGTCGATCTCCCGGAAGTCGCGCGAGAGAGCGAAGCGCGCGATCTCGGCGAGCGCCCCCACGAGCTCGACCCCCGTCGGCCCGGCGCCGACCACGACAAAGGTGAGCCAGGCCCGGCGGGCAACCGGATCAGGCTCCCTCTCGGCCGCCTCGTAGGCGTAGAAGACCCGGCGCCGGATCTCCAGGGCGTCTTCCAGGCTCTTCAGCCCCGGCGCGTATCGCGCCCACTCGTCCTTGCCAAAGTAGGAGTGAGTCGCTCCCGTGGCAACAATGAGCTGGTCGTAGGGCACTTCGCCGTCGGTGAGGAGGACCTTCTTCGCCGCGACGTCCACGCCCGTCGCCTCCGCGAGGAGGACACGAGCGTTCTTCTGGCGGCGGAGGATCCGGCGGATCGGGTAGGCGATCTCGCTCGGGTTGAGGCCCGCCGTCGCCACCTGGTAGAGGAGGGCCTGGAAGAGGTGGTGGTTCTTCCGGTCGATCACCGTCACGCGAACCGGCGCGCGGGCGAGGGCCCGGGCGGCGGCGAGCCCGCCAAAGCCCGCCCCGAGGATGACGACGTGGGGCGCGTCCTGGCCCACGCGCTTACGGGAACCGCTCGCCGAGGCCCTCCGGGTTGTATTCCCAGTGCCACGGCTCGTTGTGGTAGGGATACCAGCCGTGCTCGGGGCCGAAGAAGAACATCCACTTGTGGACCGGCGACTCGCGCATCCCGATCACGTTCGAGAACGGGCGGGTCGTGACCTCCAGGAACTCACCTGCTGCCCCCGGGCTCATCGCGAGGTCGATCGCCAGGCCGTAGTTGTGGGCGGAGACGCCCTGGGCAACGGCGTCGGGGTTCGGGTTCGCCTGGGCGAGCCGCTTCTGCTGTTCCGGCGTCCGGGCCGCCGAGACGAGGACGAGCCGGACGCCGTCCGCTTCGGCGTCCCCGCGCATCTTCCGGAAACTCTCCGCGGCGAGACGATGGAGCCTGAAGCGCGTCTCGCCTGGGACCACAGCGAGCGCGGGCTCGATCTTCTCCCAGTCGAACGGTAGGCGGTGCTCTCCCGTGTTGACGCGCCTCTCCGCGAGGATCCGGGCGAGGCCGGCCGCGATCTCCCGTGCCCTGTCCTCGTTCGGGCCGTCCGGAGAGCCGGGGTAGTCGTTCCGCTGCCACTCGAACGCGCGAAAAGCCCGGCCGGCCTCCCCCAGGAGGTCGAGCGTCGAGCGGTCTGGGTCTCGAACGAACCGGAGCTTCTCCGCGCGAGTCTGCGGCAGAGGCCCCGGCGCGGGCGGATCGAGGCGGACGTAGCTCGAATGGACCCAGCCCGACCTCGCCTCGCCGCCCGACCCGTGCGAGACCCGCCACCACGATCCGCGCCGCTCGAGCACCCGGACCCGATCGCCCGAGCCGAGCACGAAGAGGACGCGCTCCTTCGTGCCGGGACCGGCCCGGACGTTGAGGGCCTTCGCCGTGACGGTCCCGGCGGCGTCCTCGTCGTCGGCGTAGGACAGCGTCGCCAGGACGAGGAAGATCCCGAACGCGAGACGCGGCCTCATCTTTCTCTTCCCTCCCCCGACCCGGCCTATCTGCCGCGCTTGTGCGGGACCTCGCCCGGCGCGAACCCGATCTTTTCGCGGATCACGTCGGGAAGCGCCTCGAGGATGCGGGAGTGTTCCGCGAGGATGCGCGAGTGTTCGCCGAGAATCCGCGAGTGTTCCGCCAGCACCTTCATGACCGCGGCGAAGTCGCGGCGGATCTCGTCCATGTCGCTGACAAAGCGTGCCTGCGTCTCGATCAGGATCGCCACCGCGGCTTCGAGTCGCCCGCCGTTTCTGGTGGGGCTCTCCTCGGGCTTCCGGGAAACGCGCTTCACGCCGGCATCCTACGACAATCCTCGCGGGCGCGCCATGTCGCTCTACCCGCGGCCGGCAGAGGAACGGGTCACCCGGGCGGGCGGTTGGCTTCCTCCTCCATCTCGAAGAAGTCCTGCATCCCCTGGAGGATCCCCGCCTTCATCGGGCCGAGCATCGCGTCGTCGGGAAGCCGCGCGTACGTGTCCCGGTAGAAGCGGTAGGCTTCGGTCGTCGCCCGCGCCATCACGACTTCCAGGTTGAAGGCCCGCCCCCCGGCGGACTCCTCCATCGAGGCGTCGAGATAGGCGTCGAGGAACGTCCCGGTGGCGACGTAGCCGCCCCCGATGTAGCCCAGGAAGAACGCGATTCCCTCCGCCTGGCCGCGGAAGAAGTAGCGGTACATCGTCTCGGCGAGCGCAGCATACGCCTTGCCCTGGGCTCCGTACTTCTCGGTGAGCGCGTTTTCCAGCTCGGCGAGCGCGGCCTTCTCCATCGCCTCGACGAGGAACTCCCTGGCGAGGTCGATCAAGATCTCCCGTGGGAGTTGGTCGAGGTGGAGCTCCACGGAGTCGCCCGCCTTCCCCAGTTCCTCGCCGATCACCTCTCGCGGTTCGTCCCCCGCCGCGAGACCGTCGAGCACGCCGCTCGCGAGATCCTCTCCGATCTCCTTCGCCCGGGCCAGGCTCGCATCGATCGCCGCTGCGGGAAGCCCCTCGACCGACTCCCTGGCGATTCCCTTCACCTTCCCCGCCCACGCCTCGAAGTCCTCGCCCGGGCTCGGGAGGGGCTCCCGGTCGATCGGGACCGTCGATCCATAGAGGCCGTCCTCGATCCGCGCGAACTCCTCGCCGGTCTCGGGGTTCGTCTCGAGCCACGCGGTGGTCGTTCCGATCGGCGTCGGGCAGCGTGGGACGACGAGGAAGCGCGTCGCGGGCGCCTCCTCGAGCTTCGCCAGGATGAGCGTGCGGGCCCGGGCGGAGACCTTCGCGAGCTCGGCACCGGCATTCGACCGGTCCACGGCAAAGAAGAGGGGGGCCTTCCGGCGGCAGGCGATCTCGAGCGTCCCGGGCTTGTAGTCGGCGAGTCGAAGGGCTGTGGACGATGGTTCGAGATCGGGATCCTCGATCTCGACCGCTACCTCCTCCTCCTCGACCGCAAGCGGCACCCAGAACGAGCCGTCGGGCATCGAGAAGGTCGACTCGCGCCCGCATCGAACCCGCGCGCCGGGAAACGCCTCCCCGTCGCAGACGATCCGGCCGGCGAGGCCCGTGAGGATCTCGTGTCCCGTCCGCTCGCACACGTTTCCAACGATGGCGGGATATTCCGGGTCATCCAGGACCATGAGCTTGTTCATGAAACCGCCGAGCTTGTCCGGGTGGTCAGGATACTCCGCCAGAGGTCGCCTCGCCGGGTCGGCGGAGGCGAAGTCGCCGCCCAGGACAAGGACGGGGACCTGGACGTCCACCCCGTCCACCTCGAGGGTCGCCGGGCGGCGCTCGATCAGGTGGAGCCGGATCGGCTCGGAGGTGGGCCAGTCGCCCGTCGAGCCATCGAGGTAGCGGAGCTCCGTCGATCCATCGCGAACGAGATCCTGGTAGGCCTTCCGGCTGATCGAGCCCCACGTCCGGCCGCTCGCGTCGTCCGTGCCAAGGTGATACCACGGCGTGAACACCTCGGCGGCCGCGAGGTCGGCCTCGCGCACCAGGACGGTCGTTTGCTGCTCGGTCCATGACTCGTCGAGCTCGTTGTAGTAGTCACGGATCTCGGCGAGCATCCCCTCCGGGACCCTCCGGCGAGTCCCGACCCACGCCATGGCCGGATGGCCGTCCTTCTCCCGATACATCACCACGCGGGTGCCGACGAAGGGATTCGCGGGGCGCGGCCACTCCACGGAGACCGTCCAGGAAGGCCCGATCGCGCGGGCGAGCGCCAGGGCAATCTCCTCGGCCGTTCCCGAGATGTCGGCGCCGTTCCGCCGCGCTTTCCCGAGGGCGACGGCTTCGAGCGCGACCTTCTCCCTCCCCGCGAAGAGGAGCCCCGTGCCGGGACGCGCCTCGAAGAGGGCGAAGCGGACGAGGCCGAGGAGGCGCGCTCCGGAGGGCGCGGCGTCGCTCGCGCCCGCGAGCCGGGCGCGGATCAGGGCAAGGGGATTCACGACCGCCGCCCCGGTCACGCGGGAGAGGACCTCCCCCTCCAGCGCGGCGTCGAACGCCGACCGGGTCCGGCGGAAGCGCACGACAGCCTCGGGGGGTCCCTCGACGCGGACGCCGTCGTGGACGAGGTCGATGGAAATGCGCCGCGAGCGGCCCGGCCCGTGCTCGATCCCCACGATCACGATCCGGGGCTCGACGGGGAAGGCTCTCACCCCGCGCTTCGCCGCGAGTTTCCTCGACAGGACGTCGGAGGCGGTCGCAAAGCCCATGGCGACCTCCTGAAAGAGGTCGCCGCGCGCGCGCTCGGCGAGCATCGGGGGAACGGCGTGAGGGAAGAGGTAGATGCAGTACACGTTCTTCCGGTGAAAGACGCTCGGGTAGGCGTCGAACTCCCGTGTGAAGAGCTCGCGCCGGCGGACGAGGCGAACTTCGCCCCCGGGACCCAGGACCGTGAACTCGAGATCGAGGCGGGGAAGCGCCCGGAGATCCGCGGAGACTTGCTTCAGTCCGATGCGGATCCCTTGCTCATCGTAGCCAACCCGTATCGGCGCGCCGGATAGATCCGCCGTCGCGAGGGTCACCGCGCCGATCTCCTCCCTCGCTCGGATCGCGATCCGGATTCTCCAGAATTCCTCCTCGGGAATCTCAAGGGTCGCCTCCTGGCCCTCGGGGTCCACCGGACCGGCGAGGATCCACTCGCCGCCGTCCTCGTACTCGACCGCCCAGGTCCTGCCGCGAACGAACCGAGTCGAGAGACCCAGGCGGCGGAGCATCTCCGCGAGGAGCGCCGCGCGGTCGATGTCGTTCCCGCCGCCTGACCAGAGCGTCGCGAGGGGGCCGCGCAGGTGGCCGGGGTAATCCTCGGGCGCGATCTCATCGCGGACGAACGCCAGGACCCGAGGGAGCTCCCGGTCCAGCCGATCGAGGGCGCGGTCTATGTCGTCCTTCGGCTCGGGCCGCTCCATCTCGCACGGCGGCGCCTCGCACGGCCAGTAGAGGATCGCAAGGACGGCAGCCAGGACGAGGGTGACGTAGATCCCGTACGCGAGACACCGTTTCATTTCTCCCTCCAATCTGTCCTACCCGCCCCTGGCGAGAATCTCCCTCCACGCGTCTCGCGCCGAATCGAGCCGCGGCCGGGGAAGAAGAGGGTCGTAGTCCAACCGCCTCGAGCTCTACGCCCGGCTCGCCATGGAGGTCGACTCGCAGGGCGGCGGTCTCGGACGCACCCTGTTGATGGATGCGATGCAACGCTGCCTCGACCTCGGCGAGCACCTCGGCATCCACGCGGTTCCCGTCGAAGCGATCGACGACTCCGCCAAGGCCTTCTACGAGACGTATGGCTTCGAGTCGCTGGCCGACCCACCACGCCGCCTCTACCTGCCGCTCGCCACGGTGCGGCGACCGCTTTCCGGCTGAGATCGACCGCTACACGCCCGCGCCCAGATCCCACGCAGCGTTTCTTGCATCAGCAGCCGCGCACGGTCATGCCGCGCGACAACGCGGCAGTCGCCTGACGGTCGTCGTGCGTCCAGAGCTCGAGCGGTTCGCCCTCCGCTTCGGCTGCCAGCATCTCGGCGGTCGCCACGTGGATCGCGTCGAGAGCACGGACGTTGACGGCAAACGAGCGCTTCGCTCGGTCGATCACCCCCGCGTCGATCGGCGCGAGGTCGAGCATGGCCAGGAAGTCAGCCAGCTCCTTGCGCTTGGTTGCCGTCTCGGCGTCGTCGAGGTGGCCGAGCAGCCGCTCGCGGTCGACGGCCCGGAACGTCTCGACCTCGACGAGTTGCGACGACACGATGCGATCGCCCGAGGCGAGCGGCACCGTGGGCCCCGACTCCGAGAAGAGCAGCCGCAGCACCGCGCTAGCGTCGACGTACTTCACTCGGATCCTCCCGTACTGCGCGTAGCGATGCCTGGATGTCGACGGGTCGATCGAGGGTGGAGATCGCAAGAGCCGCCCAGCGTTGCGTGCCCAGTCGGAGCCGGCCGTCCCGCGCCAACCGCTCGCGCCACGAGGGTGCCTCGACGTGAAGTGGACCAAGCTCAGCGATCGGCTCGTCGCGGTCCTTGACGATGATCCTGGAGCCGCGAGACGCCATCCGGAGATACTTGCTCAAGTGGGCCTTGAGCTCGCTGACGTTAATGACCTTCATGGTCTCATGATAAGCCCATCATGGTCATGACGCAATGAGAGGCCGAGTAGGAGGGCAGGCCATCGTCGTGCGGTCAGCGCTTCCTTCGCCGGGCTCACCGGTCGGCATGCGACTTCGCCCGCCTCCGCGGGGTTGCGCAAGAGATGCGGCGACACAACCGGGCCGGAACGGACGAACTTGAATCGCCGCCCCGCTCGGCGGACCCACATCGATCGGCAAGGGGCGCGCCGCATGTCGTGTTCGAAAGCTCGGGAGCCGGGCTTGCTCTCGGGGTCTCGCCGCCTTCAGGGCGCTCCCTCGGGCCGCGGAAGCCCCACCGGCCGTCCTGAGGCTGGGACCCCTCCCCCGGACTCATCGTCGGGAATCGCCGAGGCGGTCCCGCCAGTACGCGAGCGCTTCCTCTCGAGAGACGGCCCTCGCCTTCTCGCCCTCGAAGACGAGCGAGGGCCCTCCTCCGCGATTCCCTCGCTCGAGCGCCCTCTGCGGCGAGATGCGGACCGACGTCGCGATGCGACCTCTCCAGCGGAGTTCCCCCGGATCGAGTGTCAGGCCGGCCGCTTCGAAGAGCCTGGCGACGTCCCCGACCGACTCGATCGCCCCCTCCAACGCGAGCGGCTCGCAGGCGCGCGAAGCGGACCCGGTCTCGTAGCGGGCGGCAAGAGCGTCGGCGAGCTCGCCGGTCCATCGATCTCCGGCAGGCTGGCCGATCCATCGACCTTCTCCATCGATCCGCGCGGCGAGCTGGAGGAGCCGGCGCTCTTCGGATGGCGGTTTCAAGCCCAGTCGGACGAGCGCGATGGCCGCGGCAAGGGCGACCCGACGGTGCGGGTCGCGTTCGAGGGGCTCGATCCGGGCTGGATCGGCCCCCATCCGCCCCGCGGCGAGGACGGCCTCGATCCGGACCGAAGGAACGGGGTCGCCCAGGAGGCCCAGGACCTCACCCAGGCCCAGGCGGCCCGCGGCCGTCGCCGCTGCCGCGCGGGAAGGCGCATACGGGTCCCGGAGAGCCCGGGCGACCTCCGGCGAGCCGATCTCGGCGAGCGCCCGCGTCGCCTCGGCGCGCAGCCTCCCGTCCGGGTCGGAGAGACACTTGACGAGCGGCTCGACCGCTGCCGGGTCCCCGAGGCGCCCGAGGGCCGTCGCGGCGGCGATCCGGACGTTCGCGTCGCCGTCCTCGAGGAGCGAGACGAGGAGATCGCGCTGGCCGGTCGCGCCCATCCACCCCAGCGCCGCCACGGCCCGCACACGCGACGAAGAACGCGGCGCGCGCGCGATGCCGGCCAGGGCGCCGGCGGATCCGACCGCCCCCAGCTCGCCCAGGCGGTCGATAGCCATCTCGGCGAGCCGGACGCTCTCATCCCTCAGAAGCTCCTCGACGTACCTCCTGGCGTCCCGGCCCGAGAGATCGGCCAGCGCGTGGCAAGCGGCCGACCGGACGCCCTCGCGGGGGTCGCGGAGGAAGGGCACGATGCGGGACGCCGCCTCGCGCGCGCCGAGCTCGCGGATCGCCAGGATCGCGGGCTCGACGAAACGGGGGTCGGGTGGCTCGATGAGGTCGAGGATCTGGGGAAGGAACTCCACGGCCCCGAGAGACCCGAGCGCACGAACCGCCGCGCTTCGGGTCCCGGGCACTTCGTCCTCCGCAAACGCGATCCGGGCAATCCGGGCCGCCTGGTCGCGGGCTCCCAGTTCGCCCAAGGCGTGGATCGCCTGGCAACGGAGCGCCGGACGATCGAGGAGAGCTGCGATCCGGGGGACACGGTCCCGGGCCCGCAGCCGCCAGACAAGGCCGTGGAGCGCCTCGGCCGCCCGGCGCGGATCGGGCGCATCGAGGAGCCGGCAGAGCGCGTCCGCGTCGGGAAGCTTCTCCGGCGCCTCCTCCGGCTTCTCGTCCGGGTCGGTCGGGGCGAGACGCTCGAGGGCCCAGAGGGCCGCGTTTCGAACCTCCCCATCCTCGAGGAGCTCTCGAACGCGATCTGCCGCTTCCGTTGCCTCGAGCTGGCCGAGGGCTATGGCGGCTGCCCGCCGGACCATCGGGCAGGAATCGTCCAGGAGGGCAGCGACCTCGCCGGACCGCTCGCGAGCCCCCATGATGCCGAACGCTTGCGCGGCAAACGTTCGCCGGGTGAGGGAGGTCTCGGCGAGAAGGGGCGCGATCGCGTCTCGCCGATCCCAGGCCCCTGCGGACGCGAGCGCCCTCGCGGCCATGACCGGGAGGTCTTCCGAGGGTGATCCGAGGAGGGACACCAGGCGATCAGCGTCTGCGCGATCCGCCCTCGTGGATAGTTCTTCTTGAACCGCTAGATCCAGGTAGACGGGCCGGAGTCGATCGTCCGCGCATGCCTCCAGCAGGACATCCGTCGCCCCGATCTTGATGAGGGTCCAGGCGGCGTGGCCTCTGAGATATGGATCGCGGAGGAGCTCGGCGATGGCCGCGGCCTGCTCCCTGGTTCCGACAGCAGCAAGGTAACGGAGCGCGTCGAGGCGCGGTTTCGCACCCAGGAGAGCGACTGCCGATTCGACCCCTCGACGGTCTCTCCACGTCGCGAGGGCGCCAAGCGCTGCTTTTCGGACCCCCTCGTCCGGATGGGCGAGCAGGGGAGCCACGAGTTCCCCGCGATCCGAGCGGCGAAGCGCAACGAGGGCCGAAATCGCCGCTTGCGCGACCCGCGGGTCGGCGTCGGCCAGGCGCGCCTCGATCCGCGCCGCCTCGCCCGACGCGGCGAGGGATCCCAGGGCCGCCAGCGCGGTCGCCCGGACGGCCGGATCGGGATCGTCGGCGAGAGGGGCGATCCGCCCGATCGCCTCGCGCGGCGCCAGGATCCGGAAAGCCTCGATCCCGGCCTGCCGGGCACCGGGCCGGTCGTCCCCCAGGAGCGCGATCTCCTCCGCGCCGGGCCGGCGGCCGAGGGTCTGGAGGACGTCCCCCACCCAGCGCCGCTGGCGTTCGTCGTCGTCCTCGAGGAACGGGAGGAGGAGCGCCGACTTGTCGCGGGCTCCGAGATCCTCGAGCGCGCCCACGGCGGACCAGCGGACCGAGGGGTCCTCGTCGCCGAGGCGGGAGGCGATCCTTCCGGAGAGCGTCTGATCCCCGAGAGCGGCCGCGAGATCGACCGCCGCTCTTCGGACGTCGGGATCGGAGTCTTCGATCCGATCCGCGAACTTCGCCGATGACGCTCCAAGGAAGTTGCGGATCGACGAGGGCGCTTGCCCCTCCCCCGCGAGGAGGGCATCCGCGACCGCCTCGTTCTCGCGGTGAAGCAGCGCCGCCGCTGCCCGGAGCGACGCCTCCCGGACCCCGGCGGCCGGGTCCTCCAGGAGCGGCACGAGCCGCTCTGCGGACTCGTCGAGCGGCGCGACGGCTCCGAACGTACCGGCGGCCTCGGCGCGCACCTCGGGCGACACGTCCTCGAGGAGCGCGGCTGCCGGTCCGGCGAGCTCGCAGTCCTGGAGCATCTTGATCGCTTCCAGCGCCGCGACGCGGACGGCTGGCTCTTGGTGGCGAAGCAGGGTTCCGAGGTCCTCCGTTAGCTCGGCCTCCCGCATCTTCTCCAGCGCCCTCAAGGCGGTCGGGCGGACCTCGCCGTCTTCGAGCAGGCGCAGGACCCTATGCGCCTGCTCCACCGCGCCCATGGCGGCCAGTGCGTTCACCGCTCTCTCCCGGACGTAGGACTCGGAGTCCAGGAGGAGCGCCGCGATCTCGCTGGCGTGTTCCCGCGCACGCAGATGCTTGAGCGAATCGAGGGCCGCGTGCCGGACGCGGGCGTCGGGGTCAGCCAGGGCGCGGGCGATCTCGGCAGCCCGGTGCCGGCACCTCCAGCGCCCGAGCCCCTCGACGGCCTTGCGGCGGATCTCGCGGTCGGGGTCCGAAAGGAGCGCGGTGACGTTTTCCTCGCGGTCGGGCATCCCGAGGAGCAGGATGGTCTCGAGAGCTTTCGCCCGGACCTCCACGTCAGGATCGGCGAGAAGCGGCTCGATCGAGTCCGCCTGCCCGACCGCTCCAAGGCGCCGGAGCGATTCGAGCGCGTCCCGTCGGACGGCGGGTTCGGGATCCCGGAGGAGGCCAGCGACCGTGCCCGCCTGATCCCGGGCCCGGAGCTCGGCGAGGGCTGAAGCGACCGCTGAGCGGACGCCGGCGTCCGTGTCCGCGGCCAGGCGCGCGATTTCGGGCGAGGCGGCCCGGGCCCAAACGGCCACGAGGGCCGCGATAGCCGCGCGGCGCACGGCCGGATCCTCTCGCGCGAACAGATCGACGATCGGCCCGGCGAGATCGCGATCCCCGAGCTCCTTCAGCGTCTTCAACGCCTCGTGCCGGACAGATGATTCCCCGCAGGCGAGGAGCTCGACGACGCGCGGCAACGACCGCCGATCGCCGATCGCGCGCACCGCCGCGAGGACCGCTGCCAGGAGCTCGGGCTCCGGCCGCCCGAGCCACGATTCGAGAAGCGGCCCATAGGCTGCCGCCTGCTGCCGGGCTATGAACTGGGCGATGCGAATCGCCTCCTGCTCCGGCCATTCGAGATCGCGGGCGGCCTCGGCCAGCCGCCGGAGATCGTCCTCGCCGAGACCGCCGGACATCGATCGATCCCAGGAGTCCTCGAGCAGCCTCATCCGCTCCTCGGCGCTGCCCCGAAGCAGGACCCGGTCCGCACCGGCTTCGACGAGCGCGGGCCCCAGCGCCCGGCGCATGCGCACGACGGGCAGGGCGCTGGCGGCCCGCGACGCACGCTCCAGCTCTCCGGATCCGGCCACCTCCTCGATCCGGGCGAGCGCGGTTTCGTCCCACTCCCGCCATCGTTCGACGAGCTCCCGCGAGGCGGCTTCACGCTCCCTCCAGTCGTCCGCGTCGAGTCGCGAGAGGACCTCGTCTACATCCTGACCGGCTGTGCCCTGGACGGTGGCGAGAGCGAGCACGAGTCCCAGGCCGGCTGTGCTTCCGTTCACGGCATGCCCTCCCGTCCATTATAGCCGGCTGGTTCCGAGAGCAGGGACGACCGCGGGCAGTGGCCGAGAGGCTTGTCGCCCGGATCGAGAAGACTCGAGGCGGTCAGACAGCCACGTAGGGCAGGTAGCCGGGCTCCCACATCTCCCTGTCCACGAGCTCCTCTGCCTTCGCGGTCGCCGGCGGGCAAAGATCCGTGCGGAGCGCCTCCTCGACCGTGGCGATGGCGACCGCGCGCGAGACTTTGCGAATCTCGCTCTGCGACGGATAGAGCGGCTCGCGCGGGTCGCGCGGGGCGAGCGCGGCGAGCGCCCTCGCCGAGGCGAGGAAGATGCCCTCCGTGACGCGCCTCGCCTTGCAGGCGATGACTCCCAGGCCGATGCCGGGGAAGACGAAGGCGTTGTTGGCCTGGCCGATCCGATAGGTGGAGTCGCAGTACGTCACCGGCGGGAACGGGCTCCCCGTCGCCATGATGACCGTGCCCTTGCTCCAGGCGAAGGCCTGTTCCGCGGTGCACTCGCACTTGGAGGTCGGGTTCGAGAGGGCGAAGAGGATGGGACGCGGAGTCCCCGCGGCGAGAGCCTCGATCACCTCGCGAGTGAAGAGGCCGGCCTGGCCGCTCGCCCCCATCAGGATCGTTGGCCGGACGGCTCGGACGACCCTCAGGAGATCGATCCCGCCGTGGCGGGAGGCGAAGTCCGTCCCCTCGACCTCGGAGCGGGCGAAGCGGAGCTTGTGGGGCGGGAGCTCGCCACGGCCGTGATAGACGAGCCCCTGGCTGTCCACCAGCCAGAACTTGCTCGCCGCTTCCTTCTCCGGAACGCCTTGCTCGCGCATCGCGGCCGTGAGGAGGCCCGCGATGCCGACGACGGATTCGCCCGCCCCGCCCATCACGAACCGCTGATCCACGACTTCCGTTGAGAGCCGGTTCATGGCCGCGAACACACCGGCGGCCACGACGCACGCCGTGCCCTGGATGTCGTCGTTGAAGCAGAGGAAGCGGTCCTGGTAGCGCGAAAGGAGGGCGAAGGCGTTGGCCGTCGCGAAGTCCTCGAACTGGATGAGCGCGTCCGGGAAGCGCTTGTGGGTCGCGACCATGAAAGCCTCGATGAACTTGTCGTAGTCCGCCCCGCGGAGGCGCTTCTTCTTGACGCCCATGTAGAGAGGGTCGCCGATGAGGTCCTTGTTGTTCGTGCCGGTATCGAGCGTGATCGGCAACGCCTTGGCCGGATGGATCCCGCCGGCCCCGACGTAGAGGGCAAGCTTGCCGATCGGGATGCCCATGCCGCCGGACCCGAGATCGCCCAGGCCCAGGATCCGCTCGCCGTCCGTGACGACGATTACGCGGACGTCGTCCGTCGGCCAGTTGTCGAGGATCTCGTCCATGCGGGAGCTGTCATCCAGGGTGAGGAAAATCCCCCGCGACCGGCGGAGAATATGCCCGAACTCCTTGCAGGCCTGGCCCACCGTGGGCGTGTACACGATGGGTAGGAGCTCCTCGATGTTGTCCACCAGCATTCGGTAGTAGAGCGTCTCGTTCCGGTCCATTACGGCCGCGAGCTCCATGTACCGGGCGAGGTCGTCCTTGTGGCGATCGTAGTTCTCGCGGATGCGCACGACCTGCTCCTCCAGCGTGGAGACGCGGGGCGGCAAGAGACCGCGAAGACCGAACCGATCGCGTTCTTCTTCGCTGAAGGCGCTGCCCTTGTTGAGGATGGGCGAGCCGAGAATGGCGTGACCGCGCAGGCCGACCTCCACATGCCGTCCGCGCTGCGGATCATGACGAAGGGTCAACCACCGAGTTTTGCTCATGGGCGTTCCTCGATCCTGTTCAAGAGGAAGGCGGCTTTCAGGCAAATCTCGAGCCGCTCATCGTATGGCCGCGCGGTCCGGGCTGCAACTCCGACGCTCTCGGCTGCCCGGCTCTCGCCCTCGGGTGGCTGATACTTGGGGGGCTGGGCCTTGACAAGATCTGGGCCCCCTTCGATATTGCAAGTGACCATGGCCCATATCGACGGGACAGCTCTGGAAGTGATGGACGAGATCGTCGAGCTCGGCGGCGCGACCTGCCAGGGTCCGCAGCTACTGCCCGATTCGATCGATGGCATCCTCGACGAGATCCTCGAACTCCCCGGACCGGCGACCGTTGAGAACGTGGCTCCGCCTGCGCGCGGTTGCGGGCCTGGGTAGCGGCGCCAGCCGCCTGGCGGTCGAGCTTGTGGCCCTTGCGAACTCGGGCTACGGAGCCGAGAACCCCCAGATTGCGATGCCGCTACCTCTGGCGAGCGCGCTTGGCTACTGGCCGACGCTCCCCCCCGAGGCGCAGCTCCGATGGTATGGCTCGGCCGGAGGGCAGTTCCAGGCGTGGGCGATTCCCGGTGCTGTGGACGTGAGCGTGCTGACGCCCGACCGGGTTCAGGGCCCGGTCGTCGCCGAGGTGCACATCAACCCGCAGAGACCGTACAGCCTCATGAGCAGCACGCTTCTCACGGCGCTGAGAATCGTGCTTCTGAGTCCGGGTGAGGGAGTCTGGGCGTTTGCCGACGAGCTCGCGCGGCCTCGCCAGAGCGAGCCCGCGCCCGAGGGAGGGTGATCCCGGTCCCGTCGCTCCGATCCCTGAGACGTCCGGCCCCGGTCGATGCGAGAGAGGCTAGACTGGCGCTCATGAGGGAGAACGGGGAAGAGGAAACCCGGCTCGTCGAGACGCTCATCGAAGCGGGCGTTCTCGCGCCCGAGGACGCGGCGACGCTCGTCACGCGGGGCCTCGGAGGCGATCCGGAACGCACGATCCTGGAAAGCGGCCTCGTCGACCCCGAGGCCGCGGCGACGGTGCTCGGAGCCGCGAGGCGGTCGCAGATCCCGACGGCTGTCGGCCAGCCCCAAAGCGCCGGCCACCGGCCGCGAACGGGCTCGCCCGAGATCCTGAGAAAAGTCCCCGCGTGGTCGAGCGCGCTCGGAGGGGCGGTTCCCGGGACGAAGCCCGGGGCGCGTTTCGAGCTCCGGCGGCCCGTGCGGCGAGAAGGGGAACTCGAGGTCCACGAGGCACTCGAGCGCGACCTCGCCAGGACGGTCGAGATCTACCTCGGGAGCGCGGCGGCCGTGGGTGCGCTGGACGAAACGCTCAGGAAGATCGCGGGACCGGGCGTTCCGGTAGTGCTCGCGCGAGGGATCGCGCCGGACGGGCGGGCCTTCCTGTCGACGGTTTGCGGTTCGCGGTCCACGGTTTTTGGCTTGGGCTCCCCGGTCGAGGCTCTTGCGGAGGTCGCGCGGGTCATCGATCGCGCGCACGAGGGAGGCAGGCTCCATCTCGCGCTTTTCCCCGAGCACGTCCACGTCGCCGAGGACGGGGCCGTGACTGTGAGCGGCTGGGGCTGCCCATTGCGGAATGCGGATTGCGGATTGCGGAATGAAAAGGCGCGGCGCGGCGAGCGCACGGGGTCGTCCGCCGAATGGGGGGCCGTCGAGGACGGCGAACCGGAAGGGGGCGATCCGTACCGCGCGCCGGAGCTCGGGCACGGCCGGACGCCGGAGGTCCGGGCGGACGTCTACTCGCTCGGGAAGCTCCTGGCTCTCGCCGCGACCGGTCGGCCCAGCCTCCCCTCGAAGCGCGCCAGCCTGCCGCACGGCCTGCCTCCCGAGATCCTCCACGTGATCCGGAAGGCGGCGAGCCGCAGGCCGTCGGTGCGCTATGAGAGCGCGGGAGAGTTCGCACGCGAGGTCGAGCTCGCGCTGGCGGGAGAGAAGGTGTCGGCCGGACCGTCGCCCGTGGGCCGCCGGCTCGCCCGGTTCGGGCGGCATCACCCGTACGCGACGCTCGCGCTTCTCTTCGCCACAGCGGCCGGGATCCTCGGAGGGATCGTCTTCATGCTCGAACGTGCCCGCCTCGCCGCCGCGCGCGAGAAAGAGGCGGAGGTTCTTCGCGAGAAGCGGCTCGCCGCCGCCGAGAAAGCTCTCGAAGAAGCCCGCGCCGCGACCGAGATCCTCGAAGTGCGCCTCGCCGCAGAGCGCGAGAGTCTCGGCCGGATCGAGAGCGAGCACCGGAAGGCCATCGAGGGCTTCCTCGCCTCGCGCGAGGGAAATGAAGAACAGCCAACAGGCGACAGGCAACCGCTAGCGGGATCGGCCGAGAGCGAAATCCTCGCCCTCGACGAAGCGGCGCTCGCGGCGAGGATCGAGCTCGCGGCCGTCTTCGACGCGGTGCGCTCGGGGCTCGCCGCCACCCTTGGCGTCGCGGGCTCGGACGCCATCCGCGAGAAGCTCGAACAAACCGCGACGCGCGCCGCCCTGCTTCGATTCGGCGCCGATGTCGCGCGGGCGCGCTTCGAGGAGGACCGCGACGACTCGAGCCGGACGGTCGAATCGGTTCGCGCCCGCTCGGCCGGCCCGTGGGTCGCCGCCGCGGCCACGATCGAGAGCCTTCGCGAGCTTCTCGACAAGCTCCCGGGTGAAGCCAAGGACGCGCTCGCCCTTCTCTCGCCCTCCGGTCTCGTCGCCATCGGGGAGACTCCCCCCGAGCTCTCGGCCAGGCTCTTCGAGATCAAGAGCTCCGGCCCCACCTGGCGCCTCGAAGAACTTCGCGAGCTTGGGGGCGGCGAGTCGCTCGATCTCCTGGCTGGCGAGTACCTGGTCGAGCTCTCGGACGGAACGCGCTCCGTGCGCCACCCGATCCTCCTCGCCGCGGGCGAGACGTACGAGTACGAGGCCGAGTGGCCCCAGGAGTGGCCGGAGGAGGGCGACTGGGCCTACGTCCCGCGCTTTCGCTTCCGCGCCGGAGGCGACGCGCCGAACGCAGGTCCGTATCGCCAGGCCAGGATCGCGCAGGGCTTCTTCATCGCAAAACGGGAGACGACGCTCGGCGAGTACCGCGAGTTCCTCAGGGCCTCCGGCGCGAGGGACGAACTCCTGCCGAGGGTCCAGTGGACGGACGAGGTGGGGTACATCCTGAACGCCGACCTATCGCTCGGGCCCGGGATCGGGAGCTGGTACACGGACGACATGCCCGTGGGGGGCCTCTCCCAGGTGATGGCGACCGCGTACGCCGAGTGGAGGACCAGCCAGTCAGGCGGTCGATGGGTCTACCGCCTGCCGGCCGAGGATGAGTGGGAAGCGGCCGCCCGGGGCGCCTCGGGCTCTATCTATCCCTGGGGCGACCGGTTCGAAGATCCCTCTCTGGACAACCTCGGCAACTACCCCAGTCGCGGGCAAGCCTGGTTCGTCAGGGCAGGCGACCTCGAGGGCCGATCGATCTTCGAGCTCGCGAACGTAGCCGGCAACGTCCGCGAGTGGACGTCGTCCCCCTGCGGCGCGGGCCTCGTCGCCATCCGCGGTGGGTGGTCAACGGGGGATGAACCCTGGGCGCGGGTGGCCGCGCGCCTCGGCGATCGTTTCCCCAGCTTCCGCCGCGGAGCTCGATCCAGTCGGCGGAGTAGGGGGTCGCGATCCACTCCCACAGGTTTCCTGCCATGTGGCGGACGCCTGCGAGCGAGGCTCCGGCCGGCAACGAGTCGGCCGGAACCCTGTACTCGTTCCTCTCGACGCTTCGAGTTTCCTGGCAGCGGAGGCGAGGCTTCTCGAAGTCGTTCCCCCAGGGGTAGACCCGCCCCGCGGGTCCGCCGGCCGCGAGCTCCCATTCCTGGGCCGTAGGGAGCCGCCAGGTCCAGCCGGAGGCGTCGTTCGAGGTTTTCCACCGCGCGTAGGCACACGCGGCGAGGTATGTGATGCCGAAGACCGGATGAGTGGCGTCGGCCGTCTGGTCCGCGATCTTCCATCGCCCGTCAGGCTGGCGCACGAGGAGAGGCTCGATGGACCGCTCGTATCGAACCTTCGGCGTGCAGGCGTCGAGAAGGGGTGCGTCGCTACGGATCGCATCGAGGAACGCCTGCCAGCCGGCGATCGTGACCTCGGTCGTCTGGATGAAGAACCCCCTCTCGAGCCGCGACGGGTGGCGAGGGAGCGCCTGGTAGGTCTTGTCCCCCGGGTTCCCGGCGAGAAATGCGGCCGGGGCGATGTAAACAGTGTCCTCGGGAAAGTAGCTCGGGACCTCGGGAACGACGCGGACGGCACGCTCGGGGCCGGCGGCGAGGAACGGGAAGAGGAGCTTGCGGCCCCCGGCGTCGAGGGCGAGGACGTACTCGCCGGCGGTGAGGGTCATGGAGGCGCCTTCCGCGGGGATCTGCCGAACGAGCTCACGGCCGGTGGGATGCCCTTCGAGATCCCAGAGCGCCTTGCCCGGATCGATCGAGAAGAGTCTCGCCGCCCCTCCCTCGGGAAGGCGCGCGATCTCCACGGCGACCTCTTTGTCGAGATATCGCTTGGCCCGCGCTCGAATCGGGCTCCCCTCGGGAACGCCCGCGAGTCGCGCCCGGAGCTCGGCCTCGCGGGCGGAAAGGACGCTGTCGAGCTCGCTTTCGACTGCGACTTCCGCGATCCGCCCGCTCGCGGCTTCGAGCTCTGCGGCTTCCGCCCCGGCCGTGGCCGCGGCGTCCCTGGCGCGATCGAGCGCGCGCTTCGCGGCGGCAAGGGCGCCCGAGAGCTCGCGCGCGAGGGCGAGGGCCTCGTCGCGAACCGGATCCTCCCCGGTCGCACGACGCACGGCCTCGTCGAATCTCTTCCAGTAGTTCTCGGTACCGCCCGGCTTCTTGCAGGCGTCGAGCGTCTTCGTCTCGAACTCATCGAGCGACGGACCGGGAAGGAGGACGGGCAGCGCGGGCCGCTCGGCGAGTAGCTTCTGGGACTCTTCCAGGAGCAGGGCCCACTCGTCACGCTTCGCCCGCCAGGCGTCGCGCGCAGCGACGGCCTCCTCGACCCTCGTCTTCGCCGCGGCAGACGCATCCTTGAAGTTCCGCGCGGCTTCGCCTGTCGCCGCGCCGGCCGCCGCCTGTTCCTCGGCGATGGCCCTCCTTCGGGCCTCGACCGCGGCCCAGGCTCCGGCGCCGATCGTGAGGATTCCCAAGATGGCGGCGAACGAAACGAGCGGCCTCGCGGCGAGCCTCCGCGCGGCGCGCACGGGCCAGGGAGGCGGAAGCACCGAGACGCCGCGGCCCGCCAGATACGATTCGAGATCGCCGGCGAAGGCCGCGGCCGATGCGTAGCGGTCGCCGGGCGAGTGGGCCATCGCCTTCGCCGCTACGGCCTCGAGCTCCCGCGGGATCCTCCGGTCCGGGGCGCGGGCGGAAGGGGGCTCGTACCGCTTCTGCACCAGGCGGGCGACGATCTGCGCGAACGAGCCGAGATGCGGGGGCGTCCCCGCGAGAACTTCGTAGAGGATCGCGCCGAGCGAATAGATGTCGGTCGCGGGTCCGATTTCCTGTGGACGTCCGTCCGCCTGCTCGGGGCTCATGTAGGCCGGGGTCCCCATCGCCTGGCCCGTGACCGTCAGCCGGGTCGATAGGCCAATCAGCCCGGTCTCCGTCCTTGTCTCTCCCGCCTTCCTGGTGGGCCTTCCCCCGCGCACGAGGCCCCAGTCGAGGATCCGGACGCCTCCGTCCTCGGTGAGCATGATGTTGGCGGGTTTCAGGTCCCGGTGCACCATGCCACGCGCGTGGGCGAAGGCGACGCCTCGCGCGACCGCCGCGAGCGCGCGCACGGCGTCCTCAAGCTCGATCTCCGCCTTCAGCGCAACGCCGAGCGTCCGCCCACGGATCGCCTCCATCGTGAAGTAGAGGTTCTTCCCGTCCCGTTCGAGCGCGTAGGTCGGGACGAGGGCAGGATGGGCGAAGGCGGCCGTCGCCCTCGCCTCGGCGACGAAGCGCCGGAGGACCTCGGGAGAGGCCTCGATTCCCGAGATGACCTTCAGCGCGACCTCGCGGCCGAGCTCCTGGTCGCGTGCGAGATACACGGCCCCCATCCCTCCGCGCCCGAGCTCGCGGAGGATCTCGTACCCTTCCTCGCCCTCCATGCCGGCATTGTCGCACGCCGTCAGGCGGCGGGCGATGTCTACCGCGATCCTGGGGCGGGAGAGAGAGCCGTTTGTCGCGCTCTGCCCGGAGCTACCGGTTGTTGTTGCTGTTCCCGGCTAACACGCCTGGCACCGATTCTCCGAACTTGACTCATTCTTCAACATGGATCGCCTTCAAGGCAGCTAACGAGGCTCCGCCTCAAACCGTCGAGTCGTGGGTGTTTTCGTGGCCGTGCCCGTGCCCGTGCCCGAAAAAACGGCCGGGCACGGGCACGGCCACGGGCACGGGCACGGAGCAAAGAAGCCGCGACTTTGTCCGTAGCCCCGTTCCTACAGCCTACAGCCTCCCGCCTAGGGCCTGCTTCGGGTATCCTCGCTCGCCATGCTTCGCGCCGAACGCCTGACCAAGATCTACCAGATGGGGGATCAGACGATCCGCGCCGTGGACGGCGTGGATCTCGAGATCGCGCGCGGGGAGATCGTGGCGGTGCTCGGGCCCTCGGGGTCGGGGAAGTCGACGCTCGTCCACCTCTTCGGGGCGCTCGACACGCCGACCTCCGGGCGCGTTCTGGCCGACGACCGGGACCTGGGGGAACTTTCAGGCACCGAGCGGGCGGTCTACCGGAACGAGAACGTCGGCTTCGTCTTCCAGCAGTTCTACCTCCAGCCCCAGCTCACGGCGCTCGAGAACGTGGAGCTCCCGCTCGCGATCTCGGGCGTGCCGCGCCGCGCGCGCCGGGAGATCGCGGCGCGCCAGCTCCAGGCGGTGGGGCTGGGTGACAGGATGCGCCACAGACCGAACGAGCTCTCCGGCGGCCAGCAGCAGCGCGTGTCGATCGCCCGGGCTCTCGCCGCCAGCCCGCGCATCCTGCTCGCCGACGAGCCGACGGGAAACCTCGACAGCGCGACCGGGCACGAGATGATGGAGCTCTTCGGCCGCCTCCACGAGGAGCGGGACCTCACGGTCGTCCTGGTCACGCACGACCCGGAGCTCGCCGGCCGCGCCGACCGGGTGCTCCGGATGCGCGACGGGCGGATCACGGGCGAGGAGAGGCGCGACGCCCGGACGCCTCCGTCCTCGCGGCCGCCAGCCGCTCCACGCGAAAGGCCCCCGCGGCGGAGGCTCGCGCTGGCCGCGGGGCTCTTCCGCGACGTGGTGCTCGGGCTCTCGCGCCACCGGTTGCGCACCGCGCTCACCGCCATCGGGATCGGGGTCGGCGGCTTCGCCATCGCGCTCATGGTCGGCCTGGGAATCGGCCTCCATGACTTCATCGTCACGCAGGCCGAGGCGTTCAACGATCCCCTGTCCCTGTGGGTCGTCAACTCTTCCTTCGACTGGGACGACGTCCTGGGGAGCCGGGCGGAGCAGCTCGGCCGCGCCCCGCGCCCTCTGGAAGAAAAATCGCTCGAGCGGCTCGGGAAGCTCCGGGCGGGCTACGACTCGTTCTCCGATTCCGACATCGAGGCGATCCGCGCCATCCAGGGGGTCGAGGACGTGCGGCCGCGAACCTACGTGGTCATCGACGGCGTTCGTCTCGTTCCCGAGGGCGACGAGGCGCTTCACTCGAGCACGCCTCCGGGGAACTCCGACCGCCTCGGCCCTCCCGAGGTCTTCCCGGAGACCTTCTGGGTGGGATACAGCCTCGTCCGCGACACGGGGACGCCGTTCCGGCTCCAGGCCGGAAGAAACTTCGAGGAGGACGACCGCCGCGCGGTCATCGTGAGCTACCAGTACGCAGAGGCGTGGGACCTCGCAGGCCCGGAGGACCTCGTGGGCCGCGAAGTGGAGCTTCTTTTCCCGGCGCTCGGCGATTACGGCGCGTGGAACTGGGTGCGCCCCGACGAAGTCGAGGCGCGGTACGCCTCCTACCGCGCGCGGATCGTCGGCGTGACGCGGAAGTCTATCCTCTCCTCGGTCGTGTTCCTCACCCCCGCCTTCGGCGAGGAGGTCGAGGCGTTCCAGTTCGCGGGCGGCGCCGAGGGAGCTGCCCGGGGGATCGAGGGAGCTCTCGAGATCGCCGCCGGCTTCGTCGAGCTCTACCGCCTCCTCGAAGACCCCGAACTCGCGGCAGCCCTCTCCTCCGGGACCGAGAAGGAGCGCGAGCTCTGGGCCTCTCTTGAGCGGCTCCGCGCGATCCCGGGGTCACGTCCCTCCACGGATTCCGAGGCCGGCTGGATCGCGCCGCTCGCCCTCCTCCTGGAGTTCGAAAAGATCCGCTCGCTCGTCGCGGATCCCGCGCTATCGGCCTCGCTTGCCGAGGGCCCCACCGCCGTGCAACGCCTGGGGAAACTCCTCTCCGATTTCCTCGGCCGGCTCGCCCCAGGCGCCGAGGAGGCGCCCGAACCCTCCGGTCGCCGCTGGGGTTCCACCGTCCGCGTGCGAGTTTCTACGCCTGAGGAGATCCCGCGCATCCGCGCCGCTATGGAGGCGAAGGGATATCGCGTGCGCACCCTTGACGAGGCCCTCGAGACCGTCGCGCGCATCTTCAAGGTGGTCGACCTCTTCCTCTCCTCGTTCGGCCTGATCGCGCTCCTCGTCGCGGCGATCGGGATCGCCAACACCCTCCTCATGGCGGTCTTCGAGCGGACTCAGGAGATCGGCCTGCGAAAAGCCCTCGGAGCGACGCGCGGCCAGATCCGGCGCCTCTTCGCCCTCGAGGCCGCCGGGATCGGCCTCGCCGGCGCGGTCCTCGGCTCCGCTCTGGCGCTCGGGGCCGGGGCTTGGATCAACCGCTGGGGCGTCTCGCTCTTCATCAAGGAGTGGGAAGGGTTCGCGTTCTACCAGGCCCCCTGGTGGCTCCTCGCGGGCACGGTCCTCTTTTCCACGGCGATCGGCCTAGCGGCCGGGGTCTATCCAGCCCACCGCGCGGCCCGCCTCGATCCCATCCAGGCGCTCCGGAGCGAGTAATCGAGTTTCACAGAATCCGTGGTCACTGACCACTGACCACCGGATCGGGTATCCTCGATGACGCGGATGGGGCTCCCCGTGCCGCCAGGGTTCACGGTCACCACCCAGGAATGGAAGCCATCACCGCCCTGCCGGCGCAGACGATTCCTCCTGGGCGAGGGCGAGGATCCGCCGGGCCAGCTCGGCCATCTCCGGGTCGAACTCGGCCCGGGCGATCTCGGCCAGGACGCCCATCGCCTCGGGCGTCGCCAGGCGGCCCAGCGACCGGAGGCCCAGTCGGCGCAGGCTGGGGTCGGGGTCGCTCCAGGCCAGGGCAGCTGCCCGGACCAACCCTCGCTCGGGCGCGACCGATGTCAGGCTGGCGAGGAACAGGGCCCGGACGCGCGCTCGGCCGTCGTCCACGCCGGAATCGAGGATGCTGGCCGTGCTCGGCACTGGATCGCGGGCGACCCGGCCGAGGAGGATCTCGACCTCGAGCGCCGAGAGCGACTCGGCCTCGACGAGGAGGGCCACGGCTTCCGAGGGCTCTTTCCCCTCCCTCAAGGCTCTGAGCCTCCCGGCCAAGGCTCTGAGCCTCTGGGCTCTCTGCCGCTCGAAACGCGATCGACGCGCGCAGCTTCCCCTCGGCCGTTGGGGCGCCACAAGGGACGGCGTGTCCGTCGGCGGCTCTTCGGACGTCCGAAAGGCCTCGACCGCCCGCGTCGGGGCATCCTCGCTCTCGTGGTCGGCGGAGGCGTGGCCCGGCGCCTTGGCGGCATGCCGGGCGGCGAATGGGACGCCTGGTTCCTCCGGTCCGGAGACCGCGAAGAAGAGGAGAAGGACAGCCAGGACGACCGTGGCCCCAGCAAGAAAGCGCCTCGTCGGCGTGGGGGCGAATCTCGCTCTCACTGGGCCAGGGTCGACAGGCGGTCGAAGTCGTTCTCGCCGTCGACGCGAAGGGAGCTCGCGGCGGCGGCGCCGAGGGTGCCGGAGAGGCCCGCGCCTCCGGTGAGGACGTAGACCCGGCCCCGGCTGGTTGCGCCGGCCTCCTCATGCTCGACCGCCGCCGCCAGGAGGTCGGCCGTGCCGTCGCCGGTCACGTCGGCCGCGCCGACCGCGAGGCGGCCACCGACCACCCCGTCCGCCCTCCCCAGGTTGTCGGTGTTGTTCTCTCCGTCGATGCGAGCGGAGCTCGCGGCGGCGGCGCCGAGGATTCCGGATAGACCCGTGGCGCCGGCAAAGACGTAGGCCCGGCCCCGGTTGAGTGCGCCGGCCTCCTCGTGGCTGGGCGCGGTAACCAGGAGGTCGACCGCCCTGTCCCCCGCCACATCGGCGAGGGCCAGGCCATCGCCGAAGTAATCACCGGCCGCCTCGCCGTCGATGATCGCGTCGGCCGTCCCCGCCGCCAGGGTCCCCACGAGGCCGGGGCCGCCGCGAAAGATGTAGACACGGCCCGTGTTGCCGTTGAATCTAGGGGCTGCAATCACCAGGAGCGAGGGCGCGGGGGGCGGGGTGGCGGCCGGGGAAGCGGAAGGAGCGGGCGAGTTGGCCACGAACACGGGATCGTCGTCGTCGATCCCGAAGAGGTCCTCGAAACAGTTGCAGCCGGCGAGAGATAGCGCAGCACAAACACAGGCTGCCCGAATCCAGCCGTTGCCGTTCGCCATCTTCGTGTCTTCCATGAGAGATCGCCTCCCCTCCAGAAGAACCGCGCCCCAGGCTAGCCTATCGAATCGCTGGCTACAAGGCCGGGAGGAAATCCAGTCACGAACAAGCGTCTGGAACGACGTGTCGGATATCCGCCAGGAGAGGTAGGAGCCGGGAGGCCATCCGGTTCGAGGTCTGGTGTATGCTACCTGAGGGAGGAAGCCGCCATGACGCTGAACGTCCCGAAGGAAGTCCTCGAGGCCCTAGGGGGCACGGAGCAGTCGGCTACAGAGGAAATCGCCGTCGTCCTGTACAAGGCCGAACGTATCTCGGCTTCTCTCGCCGCGGAGCTCGCCGGAACGGATCGCATGGGCTTCTACCGGCTCCTGGACAACCGCGGTCTCGGTGTCAACTACACGGAAGAGGACGTGCGACACGACTTCGCCGTGGTCCGGGACCTCGCCGGGAAGCTCGCTCCTCGGTGATCGTCGTCTCCGACGCCTCGCCGCTGATCGTCTTGGATGCGATCGGGCAGCTGACCCTGCTACCAGAACTCTTCGGGCCGGTGATCGTTCCCTCGGCCGTCGGCGAGGAGCTTGCACGCGGTAGAGACCGCCCGATCGTCCCGGACGACCACGTCTGGATGAGCGTCCGTTCCCCGAGGCGGCCAGGCGGCCACGGCGTGCGTCCCGCCCTGGGAACGGGCGAACGCGAGGCCATCGAGCTCGCCCTCGAACTGCAGGCCGACCTGCTCCTCATCGACGAGGCACCCGGCCGGAGGGAGGCGGAACGGCTCCGTCTCACCTTCACCGGGGTCCTCGGTATCCTCGGGATCGCCAAGCAAGCGGGCCGCATTCCGTCGGTCAGGGAACTCATCGAACGGATTCAGCGGGAGACAAGCTTCCGGCTCTCGCCTGGCGTCATCGAGCAGGCTCTCGAAGAGGCCGGGGAGAGTTCGTCCTGACCGTCAACCGCGGATTCTTCCACCGCGATCGGCCTCGCCGCAGGAGTCTGCCCCGCCCACCGAGCCTCCCGGTTCGACCCGATCGCGGCGCTACGGAGCGAGTAGAGACCAAGGCAGAAGGCCGAAGGCAGAAGTGAAAAACAACCACGCGCATGGTGTCTCAGTTCTGGCTTCTACGTTCCAGCCAGGTTCGGGTATCCTGCCCGGTTCATGCCACTGGCGAAGCGTCCCCACCACCCCATGACGAAGAGCGTGCGATGAAGTACGTCTACATGTTCGAAGAGGCCGACGGGAAGAACAAGATGCTGCTGGGCGGCAAGGGCGCGGGCCTTGCCGAGATGACGCGGCTGGGGCTCCCCGTCCCGCCCGGCTTCACGGTCACTACTCAGGGCTGCACGGCCTACTACTCGAACGGCCGGAAGCTGCCCGACGCCATCTGGGAAGAGATCCGTACGGCGATGGCGGCGCTCGAGAAGAAGACCGGGAAGGCCTTCGGCCGGGGCAGGAACCCGCTCCTCGTGTCGGTGCGATCCGGTTCGGCCCTCTCCATGCCCGGAATGATGGACACGATCCTGAACCTCGGCCTGTCGGATGAGTCGGCGAAGACGCTCGCCAGGGAGACCGGCGACGAGCGATTCGCCCTGGACGCCTACCGGAGGTTCATCCAGATCTTTTGCAAGGTCGCCCTGGGCGTGGACGGGGATCTCTTCGAGAAGGCGCTCGCGACGGCCAAAGCGGAAAGTGGAGCGAAGCTCGACTCGGACCTCACGGCCAGCGCGCTCACCGGGGTCGTCGCCCGGTTCAAGGAGATCGCGCGGAAAGCGACCGGCAGAGATCTTCCGGTCGACCCTTGGGAGCAACTCCGCGTCGCGACGACAGCGGTCTTCGACTCCTGGGAAGGGAAACGGGCCCGCGACTATCGGGCGCACTTCAAGATCGGTCCGGACCAGGCGAACGGCACGGCGGTGAACGTGGTGGCGATGGTCTTCGGCAACCTGGGCGAGCGGTCGGCGACGGGGGTCGCGTTCACCCGGGATCCCGGCTCCGGCGAGAATACCTTCTACGGCGAGTACCTGAACAACGCGCAGGGCGAGGACGTGGTCGCGGGCATTCGCACTCCCCTGCCGATCGCGGAACTCGCGCGGGAGATGTCGTCGGTCCACGCGGAGCTCCTGGACGTCAAGAAGAAGCTCGAGTCGCACTACCGGGAGGTCCAGGACATCGAGTTCACGGTGGAGCGCGGGAAGCTCTACATGCTCCAGACGCGAAACGCCAAGATGAACGCTCACGCGGCGCTCGTCACGTCGGTCGACCTCGTGGAGGAAGGCCTGATCTCGAAGGAGAGGGCGCTCCTTCGCATCGGGCCCTCCGACCTGGAGCAGCTCATGTACCCCGGGATCGACCCGAAGGCGAAGATCCAGCCATTCGCCAAGGGGATGCCGGCCTCGCCGGGAGCGGCGTGCGGCCGGGCGGTCTTCGACGCGGACGAGGCGGTGCGACGCGCGAAGCTGGGCGAGAAGCTCGTCCTGGTCCGGGAGGAGACCAAACCCGAGGACATCCACGGCTTCTTCGCGAGCGTCGGGATCCTCACCAGCCGGGGCGGCAAGACGAGCCACGCCGCGGTGGTCGCCCGCGGCATGGGAAAGTCGTGTGTCTGCGGCGCCGAATCGATCCGGATCGACGCGAAAGAGCGCCGCGCCGTCGCGGGCGAAACCGTGTTCCGGGAAGGGGACCGGATCACGATCGACGGCTCGACGGGAAACGTCTACCTGGGAGAGGTGCCCCTCGTTGCGAGCGAGGTGGTGCAGGCACTCCAGGGAGACAGGACCCAGGAGACGAAGGTTTCTCGAGCGTTCGCCCGTCTCATGCAGTGGGCCGACGAGGCCCGCACGCTGGGGGTCTATGCGAACGCGGACACGCCCGAAGACGCGGCACGCGCGCGGAGGTTCGGCGCGGGCGGCATCGGGCTCTGCCGCACGGAGCGAATGTTCAACGCGGTGGACCGCCTCCCGATCGTGCGGGCGATGATTCTCGCTTCCGACCCGAAGGAGCGGGCCGCGCGGATCGCGGAGCTCCTGCCCCTCCAGAAGGCGGACTTCAAGGGGATCCTCAAGGCCATGAACGGGCTCCCGGTGACGGTCCGACTGCTGGACCCGCCGCTCCACGAGTTCCTACCCTCCGTCGAGGAACTCCTGCACGAGATGAGCACGCTCCAGGATTTCTCCGAGATCGTGAGGCACCTCGACGAGCTGCCGGAGATGGTGCGGCTCGTGGATCCCAAGCTCGGGGAGCAGATGACGGCGATCGACTCCATGCGCCGCCTCCTGGCCGAGGTGAAGAACCGGCATCAGGACGAGAAACTCCTCCAGCGCAAGGAGTCGGAGCTCGCCCGGGTCCGGCAGCTCCACGAGGTGAACCCGATGCTCGGACACCGCGGGGTGCGTCTCGGGATCACCTACCCGGAGATCTACGAGATGCAGATCCGGGCCCTCTACCAGGCGGTCGTGGAGCTCATCCAGGAGGGGCATAGCCCGCGACCCGAGATCATGGTGCCTCAGGTCTGCACCGCCAAGGAGCTCGAGTGGGTCCATCGCCTGGAGCGCGAGGTGAAAGCCGAGGTCGAGGCGACGAGCGGCGTCAAGATCGAATGTCCGTTCGGCACCATGATCGAGGTCGTCCGGGCCTGCATGCGCGCCGGGAAACTCGCGGAGATCGCCGAGTTCTTCAGCTTCGGGACGAACGACCTCTCGCAGGCCACCTTCAGCTTCAGCCGGGAGGACGCCGAGGCGAAGTTCCTCCCTCTGTACACGGAGCGAAAGATCCTCCAGGACAACCCCTTCGAGATCCTCGACGTGAAGGGAGTCGGAAGGCTGATGGAGATCGCTATCGAATGGGGCCGGAAAACCCGGCCGGACCTCAAGATCGGGATCTGCGGGGAGCACGGGGGTCAGCCGCAGGCCGTCGAGTTCTGCCACGAGATCGGGCTGACCTACGTGTCGTGTTCGCCGTTCCGCGTCCCGATCGCGCGCTTGGCGGCCGCCCAGGCGGCGGTGCGGACGAAGTCGAAACAACCGGTCCCATCCTCGATCTGACCGACACGATCCGAACCAGTCTTTAGTCCAGGACGCGGAGGACGACCTGCGATGACGGAGCGACTCCTCTCCCCCAAGGACATACGGGAACTCGTGGAGCTCCGCCGGGATTTCCACCGGCACCCCGAGCTTGGCTTCCAGGAGGAACGCACGTCGCGCATCGTCGCCGACCGGCTCCGGGGTCTCGGTCTTTCACCCAGTCAACTCGCCGGGACTGGAATTACGGCGGTGATCGAGGGAGGCCGGCCCGGCCCGACCCTCATGCTCCGCGCCGACATGGACGCCCTCCCCATCGCCGAGGCCACGGGAGCCGAATACGCCTCGACCGCCCCGGGAGTGATGCACGCCTGAGGGCACGACGGCCACACGGCCATGGGTCTCATGGCCGCGAAGATCATCGCCGCCCGCGCGGGCCATCTCGCCGGCCGGGTGAAGATGGTCTTCCAGCCGGCCGAGGAGGGCCTCGGCGGCGCGAATCGAATGGTGGAGGAAGGGGTTCTCGATTCGCCCCGCGTGGACGCCGCGGTCGGCCTCCACCTCTGGAACCCGCTCCCCGTGGGAACGGTCTCGGTCGCCGCGGGGACCATCCTCGCCGCGGTCGACCGGTTCGTGGTCGAGATCCTGGGCAAGGGAGCCCATGCGGCGATGCCCCACGAGGGGACGGACGCCGTCCTCGCCGCCGCCCACGTCGTGACGGCCCTCCAGGGGATCGTCGCGCGCGAGCTCTCGCCCTTCGTTCCGGCCGTCGTCACCGTGGCCCGGATCGCGGGGGGATCCGCCTTCAACGTGCTCGCCGGGAGGGTCGAGCTCGAGGGCACCGTTCGGACGCTCGACCGCGAGACGTTCGAGACGATCCCGGTCCTCTTCGAGCGCGCGGTCCAGGGCGCAGCCCTGGCCCTCGGGGCGCGGGCCGAGATCCGCTACGAACGCCTGAACCCGGTCACGGTGAACGACGCCCGCATCGCCGACCTCGTGCGCGACGTCGCAATCGAGGTCGCCGGCCCGGAGAAGGTTGAGGTCTGGAAACCCACGATGGGCGGCGAGGACATGTCCGAGTACCTCCAGCGCGTCCCCGGCTGCTTCTTCTTCCTGGGCTCCGGGAATGCGGCCCTCGGCAGGAACGCCCCCCACCACAGCGAGCTCTTCGACTTCGACGAGCGGGCGCTCGAGACGGGCGTCGAGCTCCTCGTCCGCGTGGCCCAGAAATACCTGTCGGCCTAAGGGGCTGTGAGGAAATAAATGCGTCAACACCGAGGCCGAGCGAGGCGCCGCCAGGCAAGGCGCGCCGACGAAACAACCTAACGGAGTCGGTTGTTGAGGAGGCGCAACGCAGCCTGGC
>JACQVV010000545.1 GCA_016209595.1 Planctomycetota bacterium | reverse complement strand
ACCTCAGGTTGCCCGATCACCTTCGCGAGCCCCCAGTCCATGACGAGCACCTCGCCGAACTCCCCCGTCATCACGTTCGCGGGCTTGAGGTCGCGATGGATGACGCCGCGGCTGTGGGCGAATGCCACCGCGTCGAGGACCTTGAGGAAGATCGCGAGGAGGCGGACGAGGGCGGCCTCGGCGTGCTCGACTTTCCGGACGCCGCTCGCCCGACCCGCGGCTCGGCGGCGGCCGGATGTCGAGCTCGACTGCCTCCCCTCGCCCGCCGCGAGATCCGACAGCAGCGCTTCGAGATCCCGTCCCTTCACACGCTTCATGGTGAAGTACGCCCGGTTCCCCTCGTCGATGCCGAGCTCGTGGACGGGGACGATGTTCGGGTGCTCGAGCTGCCCCGTCACCTGGGCCTCCAGGAGGAATTTCGCGAGCGGCGCGCGGCCCGCCCGGGCGCCGCCCAGGATCACCTTCGCCGCGAGGTCGCGGCCAAGTTCGGGATCGCGGACGAGAAGCACCTCCCCCATCCCACCCTTGCCGAGCGTCGCGAGAAGCGGGTAGCGCCCGAGCCGCGCTCCCGTGGCCTGCTCGGAGGGGACCGCGACGTCGTCCGGCCTGCGACCGACGACCACGGTCTGCAAGTCTCCCACGGTCTCCTGGATCTTCTCCCAGAACGATGCCCCGGGGGGCGCGGTCGCCGCCGGCCTGCTCGAATCGGGCGCCTCGATCGCGGTCGGGGCCGGGACCTCGACCGCGTTCCCGCACCCCGGACATCGGACCCTCTTCCCCGCGGAACCGTCCGCGATTGAGAGCTGCCTCCCGCACTCGCACACCAGGCGGATCGCCATGGGTCTCCCTCCCGAGCCGTGTTCGTCTCGATTGTAGTTCCGGGCGCATGGGCGGGGAATCGACGACTCGAGTCGCGCGAGCACCCAGGTCTCAGGCGGAGCGGTTGACAGCCGGCGGCGGTTCCGCGATGCTGACGAACGCATTGCGCCCGGACCGATCCCGAGACAAGACCTTGTCCCCGCTCGAGCGCGCCTCGTTCGTCGCGGTTCTCGCCCTGACTGTCTCCGGCGCGCTCCTTGCCGACGACTCGCCGCCGGTTCCCCTGGAGGGGCTTGCCCAGGCCGATCGCGCCGAGGTCGAGCGGATCCACGGCCAGCCCACGCTCACGTGCCCTCTCGAGAAAAAGGACGTGGCGGCGACGGTGGAGATCTACGAGTTCCTCCTGGATCGGCTCGATTTCACTGGCCGCATCGTCCGGCGCTTCCGGATGGGGGACTATGAGATCACCGCCATGGGGGCCGACGCCTTCCACATCGACGACGGGGACGGCGCGGTCGCCGACGCGAGGCTCCTCTACCAGGGCCCGCAGGGCGAGGGGTGGACGAGGCGGCTCTACCTGGCCAAGGGGTTCTTCGAGATCCTGGGTTCGGTGCGCATCTACGGGGACGCCCTGATCGTCCTCGACTACCGGGCGCGCGAGGAGAGGGTCCTGGAAACGGTGGCGACGATCGACTTCAAGGCGAGGAACGACACGCTCGACCGGCTCGGCCGCGCGGCCGAAAAAGCGCTGCGCGTGGTCGTGGCGAAGAAGGCAGCGCTCTTCATCACCGCGGCCAAGGACGCGAGCGAGCTCGTCCTTTCCGGCGCGTCGAGAGTCGATGAACGGCTCCGGGACGACCCGGACGTCCGCCGGGATCAGCTCGAGGAGTTCCGCGCGGCGTTCCTGGAGTGACGGCGACTCGCGTGAGCGAAAAGACCGCCCTCGTCTACGACGACCTCTTCCTCGAGCACAGGACGGGCGATCACCCGGAGTGCCCGGAACGCCTGGTGGCGATCCGGGAGCGGCTGATCGAGTCGGGTCTCTGGGAGGGGCGGCTCCATGTCCCGCCGCGGCCGGCGACCGACGAGGAGATCCTGCGCGTTCACGCCTCCGAGCACCTGGAGCGCCTCCGAGCGGCGGCGGCCGGGCGAGGGGCGCGGCTCGATCCAGACACCGTGATGAGCGAGCGGTCGTTCGAGGTTGCGCTCCTTTCCGCCGGGGGGGCGATCTCCGCCGCGGAGGCGGTCCTCGACGGCCGCGTCCGCCGCGCTCTCGCCCTCGTCCGTCCGCCGGGGCACCACGCGACCCGCGACGTGGCCATGGGCTTCTGCCTCCTCAACAACGTCGCCGTCGCCGCGCGTCACCTGCGCGTGGCTCGCGGCGTCCGGCGGGTGGCGATCCTCGACTGGGACGTTCACCACGGGAACGGCACCCAGGAGATTTTCTACGACGATCCGACCGTCCTCTACCTCTCGTTCCATCGCTGGCCCTTCTACCCCGGGACCGGCGCGGCGGACGAGACCGGCGCCGGGGAGGGCAAGGGCTTCACCGTGAACGTGCCCCTATCCGCCGGGACACCCCGGGCGGAGTACCTCGACCGCTTCCAGACCGTGCTGGAGGAGAAGGTGAAGCCGTTCGCCCCCGAGTTCGTCCTCGTGTCGGCCGGCTTCGACGCCTACCGGGACGATCCGATCGGGGGGCTGGGTCTGGAGACGATGGACTTCGCGACGCTCACGCACTGCGCGGTGGAGCTCGCGGAATCGACGGCCGAGGGCCGCCTCGTCTCGGTTCTCGAGGGAGGCTACGACCTCGGTGAGATGGGCCGGCTCGTGGAGGCGCACCTCGCGGCGCTCGATTCGGGCGGTGGCTAGGATTCTCGTTACCGGCGCGACGGGCTTCATCGGGTCGCGTCTCGTGAAGAGGCTCCTCGGGGACGGGGACGGGCACGCCGTGTCCGGGATGGTCCGCGACCCCGAGAAGGCGAGGCCCCTCTTCGCCTCGGGGATGCGGCCCGTCCTGGCGGACGTGACCCGCGAGCTCGCGACTCTCGAGCGCGCCCTCACGGGCGCCGAGGTTGTCTTCCATCTCGCTGCCGTGACGGGGCCTGCGCCGCTCGCCCGGTTCGCCGCCGTCAACGTCGAGGGCACGAGAAAGCTCCTGGAGGCGGCCCGGCGCGCCGGGGTCCGGCGATTCGTGAACGTCGCGAGCCAGGCCGTTCTCTTCGCCGGCAAGGATCTCGTCGGCGTGGACGAGGAAGCGCCCTACCCCGACCGCTACATCGACCCGTACAGCGAGACGAAGGCAGAGGCGGAAAGGCTCGTGCTCTCGGCGAACCAGGACGGCTTCGAGACGACGTCCGTGAGGCCATGCCTCGTCTGGGGGGCGGGGGACACGACGGTGCTCCCGAATTTCGTCGGCCTCTCGCGGGGCTTCGGGATCCCGCTCCCCGGCCCAGGGGACCGCGAGGAGGCGACGACTCACGTCGAGAACCTCGTGGACGGACTCCTGCTCGCCGCTTCTTCCCCCAAGGCGCCGGGCCGTGCCTATTACATCGCCGACGGCTTCGAGGTCCGGTTCCGGGATTTCCTGGAGCTCCAGCTGCGGGCGGTGGGGGTCGAGCCGAAGTTCCGGCGCATTCCCTACCCGGTCGCGGCGGCGGTTGCCTGGCTCGCGGACGTCCCGCCCCGGTGGATCGGGGCGCCGGTGGCCCTCGCCCGCTTCGGTCTGCGAGCCGCCGTGACGGGCCGGCGGGTCCGGACCCTGCGGGCGAGAGAGGAGCTCGGCTACGCGCCCCGGATCGGTCTGGAGGAAGGGCTTGCCGACCTCGCCGCGGATCGCGATCGTTACGCGCGGGCGTAGCCTCGCGTGGTACGATCGGAACGCTCCACCGAGGCCTCGCATGGGAAGCCGGAATCTCGAGCTCGCGCGGATCGCCGTCGAGCTCGGGTATTGCACGACCGAAGAAGTGCGCGACGCCCTGCGGGATCTAGGCCGGAAGAAGGCGGGCGCTCCCGCGCTCGACCTGGCCCAGATCCTGCTCAAGCGGCACCGCCTGACGCCCGAAGGGTACGCGACGATCGTGCGGAGGGTCGACGGGGAAAGGCACAAGGAACCGGGAGGAAGGCGAGAAGCAGCGACGGTCCTCGAGGCGGGGGCCGGGAGCGAGTCGAGGACCGCGTCCGGTCCCGGTCGGGAGATCCCCGAGACGATCGGGAACTACCGGCTCCTGGGCGAGGTCGGCCGGGGCGGGATGGGAGTGGTGTACCGCGCCCGCCATCTGGTCCTGGGCCGGCAGGTCGCGCTGAAGGTCCTGTGGCAGCCGCCAGGCGAGAGATCGGTCCGGGTGCAGCGTTTCCTGCGCGAGGCCCGGATCGTCGCGCGGCTCGTCCACGAGAACATCGTGCAGCTCTACGAGTGGGGACGGGAAGGGCCTCTCCACTGGTTCGCCATGGAGTTCGTCGAGGGCACAGGCCTCGATCGTCTCGTCGGACGGAAGGATCTCTCCCGGCGGACGGCGCTGGAGCTCGTGGAGGCGGCGGCGCGCGCGGTCCACTACGCGCACGAACAGGGGGTCGTCCACCGTGACCTCAAGCCGGCCAACATCCTCGTCGGCGAGAACGGACGGGCCAAGATCACCGATTTCGGCCTGGCCGTGGACCAGGAGGAAGGGGAGGACGCGCTCACCCGGACGGGCCAGCCCCTCGGGACGCCGCACTACATGTCGCCCGAGCAGTGTCGGGGCCGGAGGAAGAAGATCGATCGGCGGACCGACGTCTACTCGCTGGGAGTCGTCCTCTACGAACTCCTGAGCGGCCATCGTCCGTTCACGGGCCCGGACCTTTTCGACGTCTACTCGAAGATTCTCAAGGGAGAGGCGCCAGGGCTCCGCTCCCATCGCCCGGACGTGCCTCGTGACCTGGAGGCGCTCTGCGCGCGCGCCATGGCGAGGGACCGGGAGGATCGCTACCCGACCGCGCTCGAGCTCGCGGAGGACGTCGCAAGGCACGTCGCCGGCCTCCCGGTCGCGAGGTCGCTGTCCGGCCGGTTCCCGGCGGCGGGACGGCGGCTCCTCCGGAGACCGGCCCTTCTTGCCCTTCTCGGGGCGGCGGCCCTCGCCGTCGTGGGCGGCGCGCTCCTCGTGGGAACTCGCGCCGGCGCGCGCGACCAGGAACAGGGGATCGAGTCGCTCGAGGACCTGCGAGACCAGTACGCGGAGTCCCTCGGGCGGCGCGACTACGCCACGGCCCGCCGGCAGATGGACGAGATGAAAGAACTCTCCGCCCCCGAGGAGGTCCTCGCGGAGGCGAGGAAGAAGGCCGGCTCGGCCTTTGCCGAGCACTGCGCGGAACGGATGGCCGCCGACGATCCAGCGGGAGCGGGAGAGATCCTCCGCCAGGCGGCCGGATTCGAGGTTCCTCCCGCGGAGCTGGAGGCCCTTCGTGACCAGGCACGCCGGCGCGCCGCCGAGCGGGTCCGCCAGCGCCTGGAGATGGGGGACCACCAATGGTCGCTCGCTTTCCTTCGAGCGGCACGGGACACCCTCGGCGAGGACCGGGAACTTCTCGAGCTCGAACGGTGGGCCGAGGGGACCGCCGAGCTCTCGGTCGAGACCAACCCGGCCCGCTGCGAGGTCCGTGTGGAATTGATGGTGGGAGCGGCGGGGGGGGAATCGGGAGCGACCGCTCTTGCCGGGACCACTCCACTCTCCGGGGCGAGCCTCGGGCTCGGCTTCTACCTGGTCCGCGTCCGGACGCCGGAGGGCCGCGACCACTCCTTTCCGGTGGAGGTGGTCCGGGACGAGCGAGGACGGCCGATCCCGCTTCTTCTGGCGCTCGACCTCGCGGATGTGCCCGAGGAGATGGTGCTCGTCCCGGCCGGGGCGTTCTCGTTCGGACCCCCCGGATCGGTTTCGCGGTCGAGCCTTCCAGCCTACTTCATGGACAGGACCGAGGTGACCGTCCGGGAGTACGCGCGCTTCATCGACGCGCTGCCGAGCGCCTACGAGCGCTCGCGCTATCTACCCTACTTCCCCGCCGACGTTCCCGATGCCTATCAAAGCTCCGACGTCTGGCGGCTGGAGCGGCCCGATCCGGCTCTTCTCGATCACCCGGTCTCGTTCCTGACGCACGATCAGGCCGTCCGGTACGCCGTCTGGGCCGGGAAGCGCCTTCCCACCCGGGAAGAATGGGAGAAGGCGGCCCGCGGCGTCGACGGACGTGCCTACCCCTGGGGCGACACTTTCGACGCCTCACGGGCGCTCCTCTCGCCGGCCGGGGCAGGATTCCCTCGCCCGGTCGGCCTCCATCCCTCCGGCGCGAGCCCCTACGGGTGCCTCGACCTCTGCGGGAACGTGTCCGAGCGCACCTCGACCCCGGCGAGCAAGGGCACGAGAGTGGTCAAGGGCGGAGGGTTCAACGCGCACCCCGAACGGGCGCGGGCGTTCGACGAGGAGGAGTGCGGCGAGAGCGTCATCAATGTCCAGATGGGCTTCCGCTGCGCGCGGAGCCGCCTCGGCGCGAGCACGGCAGCCGGGACCCTGCTTGCGATGTCCGACACCGATCCGGGCATTCGCCAGGAGGCCGCGCGGCGGGCAATGGAGAGCGGACTCGAGCCCGAGGTGGAGGAGGCGCTCCTTGGCCTGGTCCTGGAGGATCTCGACGAGACCGTGCGCGCCCAGGCTCGCGACGCCCTTCGGGGACGACTGTCCGCGTCCGCCGCGGACGGGCTCCTGGAGGCCGCGCGGAGCCGGCGCGGCGAGGCCCGCGATTGGGCGATCCAGGCCGCCGCCCGTCTCCTTCCGGGCGCGCGGCTTGCCGAGCTCCTCGCCGCCCTCCAGGACGAACCCGAGACGGTCTGGGCGCGCCTCATGGAGTCCCTGCTCGTTCGGCACGACGAGGCGGCGAAGCCTCTCTACCGGGCGATCTTCCAGGACGAGTCGCGCTCCTTCGCCGTCCGGTCGAAGACCGCGACGCTCCTCGTTGATTTCGAGGACGCCGAGGCGCGGGAGCACCTCTTGCGTCAGGCCACCCGGGGGCGCGGGGCAGAGCGGCACGCCGCCGCGCTCTACCTCTGGTGGATGCGGGACCCGGAAAGCCTGATCCCCCTCCTGGAGGACCACTTCGGCGAGGGGCCGAAACTCGGCGCCAACCTGCAGTGGTACCTCTCCCCGTTCCTTCGCGATGGGAGCGGCCTCCCGGTCCTCCGGGGTGCCCTCGCGCACGCGAGCGGGACGATCCGCGCGCTGGCCGCCCTCTACCTCGGCATCGCCCGGGACCGTGAGGCGCTCGCGGAGCTCCAGAGGCTCGCCCGCGCGGACCCTTCGCCCGATGTGCGCCGGTTCGCCCGGGAGGCCGTCGAGAGGATGAGATGAGGACGGGTCGCCGCCCGCCCGGCGACGGGAGAGTTTCTGTGTGGGCTGTTAGCCGTTCCGCATGAAGAGCCCCGCGATCTTCGCGGCGAGCATGCGGGGGAGCACTCGCGTCCCCAGCACCCCGAGACGGTTCGCGAGACCGGGCACCACGATCGGCCGCCCCTTCGCCAGGCCGGCGAGACCGGCGCGAGCGACGACCGGACCCTCCATCATCGTGAGGCGCTGGTAGGACGTGAGTTCCTGGCCGGAGACCGAGAAGAACTCCGTCCGCACGGGACCAGGACAGAGGACCGAGACGCGGATCCCCGAGGATCGGAGTTCGAGGGCGAGAGCCTCCCCGAAGCTCTGGAGAAAGCTCTTCGCGGCGGCGTAGGTCGAGTAGGCTGGAGCCGCCTGGAAGGCCCCGATCGAGCCGACGAGGAGGACGTAGCCTTCCCGGCGCTCGAGCATCCCCGGGAGGAGAAGCCGAGTCAGGTGGACGACGGCCTCCACGTCGACCCGCAGGAGGTCGCGCTGCTTCTCCCAGGGTGTCCGGACGAACTCGCCGAAGACGCCGAGTCCAGCGTTGTTGACGAGGATGTCGATGGCGAGCCCCTCCTCGGCGAGCCGCCGGCACAGGTTCTCCCGGGCGGTCTCGTCGGAGAGGTCGGCTGGCCGAGCGAGGACCTCCACGCCGTGCCGCGCGGCGATCTCGCCGGCGAGCGACTCGAGCCGTTCGGCACGCCGCGCGACGAGGATCGGGTGGGCGCCCATCTCGGCAAGCGTCCGCGCGAAGTCGGCGCCCAGTCCGCTCGAGGCGCCGGTCACCAGCGCGCGTTTTCCCGCAAAGAGTTTTCTCCTCATGATGTCCGGATCCTAGCACCCCGGGGCGCAGGGTCTCGTCAAAGTCCTCCAACCCGTGAACCGCGACCTACGGGGGTCATCTCCACACGTACTCGGACTCGTAGTCGGTCTCGGACTCGTCCTCGTTCTCGTGATCGAAACCGGGAGCCACCTCGACCGACAACGCCAACGACTACAGGTACGAGTCCGAGCAAGCCGACTATGACGTGACCCTGGCGGGCGGCGTTGACGGGGCGGGCGGCGGGGGATAACCTGAAACATGATGTCAGTCTGCGAGCATTGCCGGACGGAGATCGCGGCCGACTCCACGTGCTGTCCTGCCTGCGGCGAGACGGTTTTGCCTTCGCCTCCGGCGCAGGCCAGCCCGGACGGCGCGCGGGGCGGCCTGCCAGGCGGCGACGCGGCAGGTCGTCCCGAAGCGCAGGACCGTTCGCGGCCGGCCACGGAGCGAACGGTCTTGCTCCCCCAACCGGGACCCCCGGCAGAGGGCGCGCGCGGGAAGCCCGAGGCGCTCGCCGAGAGAAGCACCGTGTACGCTCCCCCTCCGTCCCCTCCCAAGTCCTCTGGAGCATGCCCCACGTGTCATTCGGAGGTGGCTCCGGGAGTGGACTACTGCTTCATCTGCTGCCGCGGTTTTCATGAACCCGGCGAGGAGACCGGCGGCTTCCCCGACTTCGGAGCGGACTTCCGGCCCATCTACCACCTGGGTCGCGGAGGGATGGGGCGGATCTATGTTGTGGAGGACCGCGCGGGGCGTCAGGTCGTCCTCAAGACGATCCTGGAGGAGCAGCTCGTCGAACGCTTCCAGCGCGAGGCGGCCGCGATCGCCCGGCTCAACCACCCGAGCATCGTCACGCTCCACCTGTTCCGTCCCGACCCGCCGGGGCCATACCTGATCATGGAATTCTGCCGCCAGGGGACGCTCCGCCACCTGCTCGAACGCCGCGGGAAACCGTGCGAGGAGGAGTGGTTCCTCGACGCCGCGCGTGCGCTCCTGGAGGCCCTCGACCACGCCCATGGGCAGGGGCTGGTCCACCGGGACATCAGCCCCGAGAACATCTTCTTCCAGGAAGACACGCCCAAACTGGGGGACTTCGGCCTGGCGACCGACACGACACGCTCGGGGTTGACGGCGCCGGGGCATTTCGTGGGCAAGATGCACTACGCGGCGCCCGAACAGTGGGAAAACGCCTCGAAGGTCGATATCCGGGCGGACCTGTTCAGCCTCGGCGTCACGCTGTATTTCGCCCTGACCGGGCGGTCTCCGTTTCCGGTCGTCGATCTCTCGCGAGTGCCGAGGGTGGCCGGCCCCTTGCTGGAGGCCCTCACGAAAATCGAGCCGGGGGACCGCCCCGCCTCTCCCGAGAAGGCGCTGGAGCTCCTACACGAAGCGAGGTCGTGTTCGACGCGGCGCGTGGTCGCGGCTCGCGTCTCCCTCTTCTCCTGCGTGCAGTGCGGCTTCGACGGGCTGGAAGCGACGCCCGACGCGCCCTTCTGTCCGATGTGCGGTCATTCGCAGTTCTGGGAATGCCCCGGCTGCCAGAAGCCGGTGCATATCGGCCTTCCCTTCTGCAAGCACTGCGGACTTCCCGTCGCCCGGGTCCAGGGGTATCGGGAGTCGCTGGCCCAAGCGATCCAGCTCGCCGAGGCGAACGGCATCTACGAGGCCCTGCGAACCCTCTTCGAGCTCCGCCGCGTCATCCGGCAGGAAGGAGACGAGGCGAATCCCGCGCGCGCGAAGCTGCAACAGGAGACTCGGGACCGGGTCGAGCTCTGGTACCGGTTCCTGGAGGAGGTGTGGCACGAACGGTGGACCGACGGGGCGCTCGCGGCTCTCATCCCGAAGATACTGAAGATCGCCCCGGCCTCGGAACTCCTGAACCGCGTCCGGCGCGAGATCATGGAAAAGAAGCTCGCCGCCTCGTACCCGACCGTGCCGGGCTTCGCACTCCTGGGGGTCGAGTCGTTCATCTGCCAGAACGACGTCGAGGGGAAGAAACACCTCGGCGTGGCGGTCTATCGCTGCGACTCCATGGCCAAGGCTATCGGCCTTGGCGAGTCCGCGCGCGCCCTGGACACAGAGTTCGTGCTCCTGCCGCGGATCGGGGGGGAATCACAGTTCAAGATGGGCTCCCCCTTCAACGAGCCCGAACGCCGCAGTTACCACGAGCAGCAGCACGTCGTGAAGTTCCCGCACCATTTCCTGATCGCCCGGACGGCGGTGACGCGCAGGGTCCATGCGGCGATCCTCGGACAGGTCGGGGTGTCGTCCTCTCTGCCCGCCGTGGAGATCGGTTGGAGCGAGGCGCTCGCCTGGTGCATGAAGCTCGGTCTCCAACTCCCCTCAGAAGCCGAGTGGGAATTCGCCTGCCGGGGAGGGACGCAGACGCCTTTCTGTTTCGGGAGCACCCTCACGACCGATCAGGTGAATTTCGACGGGACGCACCCCTACAACAAGGGGCCGCGCGGCCCGCACCGGGGGATTCCCGTCGACGCCGGCAGCCTCCCGGGCAACGCGTACGGCCTGCACGAGATGCACGGGAACGTCTGGGAGTGGACGCGGGATCTCTACTCTGCCGCGCATGGCGCCCCGGTGGGTACGGGGACGGAGGAAGGACCCGAGGATCTGCACGTGCTCCGGGGGGGCGGATACGAGAGCCATGCGGTCGGCTGTCGTTCGGCCCACAGGCACCGTCTGGCCCGTTCCGAGAACTGGGGGAAACAGATCGGTTTCCGTCCCGTGAAGCTGCTGCCGGAATGCAAGGTCAAGGAGCAGGCCGAGGTTTGAGTCGCTCCCCGGCGTGAGCTCCCGGCCGCGATCGCGATGGATCTCGCCGCCATGGAACCGTTCAGGCCCCCGCAGAACGCATCGGATCGGCGATTTCGAGGGTCTCCAGAAAAGGGGAGGGGGCCGCTTGAACGCCGAAGGCAGAAGGCAGAAGACAGAAGGCAGAAGTGAGACAGCATGCCTACTGTTGTTTCCACTTCTGACTTCCGACGTCTGCCTTCTGAGTTGGGAAGAGGGTGCTGTTCCCTTCCCCCTGAACGGTTACGCCGCCATTGCGGCGGCGTGAGAAACAGGGACTCGCCCGTCACTCCTCCTTCGGTTCTTCCTCCGGAACCATCGGGTGGGGGACGTAGCGGTAGCAGCACTCCAGCGAGAGCATCGCCATCGAGTGGAAGAGGACGGGGTCCACGTAGCCGAGCTTCGCCCAGTACTCCTCGGGGTCCCAGATCATGCCCTTGTCGTCGCCCTCCTTTGCCTGCTTCGACAGGAGGTACTCCATCATCGGCTCGTTCCAGGTCCGCCAGGAATCGCCGCCGACGAGGAACGCGAGCATGGTCCCGTAGTAGAGGAAGTAGATGTGCGATCGGAGCTGGTCCTTGGCCGCGAAGACTCGATCGACTCCCAGAGCGAGGCTGGGCGAGGTCTCCCGCGTGTCGCCGGCATAGATGCGTGTGAGGCAGCCGATCGCCGTGAGCGAGGGGGCGTGATGGGGGGCGGCCTGGCCGGGGCGGTAGGGGACCTCGCCCGACTCGAAGGTGACGCTCTCCACCCAGTCGGCGAACTCGAGCAGCGTGTCGTACCGGAAGTCGAGGTAGACCATCTGGGCCTGCTTCAGGGGCTGGAACATCATGCCGGAGACCGAAACGTCGCCGTAGCCCTCCTGGGTCGAGGGCTGGTAGACCCAGCCCCCCTTGGGGCAGCGGGCCTCGACGACGTAGTTCAAGGACTTTTGCGCGGCGAGGAAGGTCTCGTCGGTTCCGCCCATCGCGAAGGCCTCGACCACGGCGAGCGCGGCGAGGCCTTCGCTATAGTGGGTCGCTCCGCCGAAACTCCCGCCGTCCTGCTGGCGGGCGAGGATCCATGCGATTCCCTTTCTCACGGCCTCGCGGTGTTCTCCCTCCACCTCGCACGACCCGTCGGCCAGGAGCGCGAGGAGAGCGAACGCCGTCGGGGCGAGGTCGTCTTTCGCGTGCGGCTGGGGCGAGGTGTTGGTCCAGTGCCCGTCCTCGGCCTGCTTCTTCACCAGCCAGGCGAGCCCGTCCCGGATCGCGTCCCGCGATCCCGTTGAGCCGTACCTCTCCATCGTCCGGCCCTTCAGGGGATCGATCCGGGTGTTGTAGACCTCGATCTTCTTCACGGCGTCCTTGAAGGCCTTCGCCGCCTCCTCGTCGCCGGGCTTCAACCGGAGCGCCTGTCCGAACGACTGCGCGGCCGTGAGCCAGTCCTCGGCGGCGAGAGCTTTCTGGCCCCTCGCCATCGCCTTGTCGTACGGCGTCGGTCCTCCGTTCTCCTGGCCGGCGGCGCCGGCCGCCACGAGGAGAAGGCAAGCGGCCATTCCCTGGACGATCGTTCGCATGGTCCCTCCTCAGATGACCCATATCCTACGCTTGGACGCCCAACGGGCACGCCGGTTCCGGGCTACGTCAAAGTCGTCCAACCCCTGAACCGCGACCCGCGGGGGTCATCTCCACTCGTACTTGTACTCGTAGTCGGTGTCGGACTCGTTCTCGTTCTCGTGATCGAAACCGGGAGCCACCTCGACCGACAACGCCAACGCCAACGCCAACGACTACGAGTGCGAGTCCGAGCAAGCCGACTTTGACGGGACCGTGCACGCAGGTTCCGCAAGACATACTGGCGGAAAGGGCGAGTCATTCCCGAGTCGAGGGCAGCTCCCGCAGAATCGCCCGCACGGGGCTCGCGTCGAACCCGGCGAGCCGGAGCGGCAGGGCGACGAGCTCGTAGAGTCCCTCCGGCACGCCCGCGAGGACGAGCCCCTCGAGGATCGCCATGTCGTGGGAGAGGAACGCCTGGTGGGAGGGGAGATCCCTGGAGTCGTAGAGGTCGACGCTCGGCGTGTCGATCCCCACGAGCCGTACGCCCTTCCCCGCGAGGTCCGAGATCAGCGCGGGCTCGAGGGCGGCGAAGTCTTCCCGGAAACGGGTCGGGTCGGGGTAGGTCCCTGTCGCGAAGAGGACGCGCGGCGCGCGGACGGGGGCGTCGAGGTCGCCGGGGCCGATCCGGGTCCGGGGGCGAGCCGCGACGCGGATCACCTGGCACGGGCCCATGTAGAGGTCGAGGTTCCTCTCATCGATCGAGGGGGCGCCGGCGCAGCAGTGGCTGGGCGCGTCGGCATGCGCGCCGAGGTGAGCGGTCGCCCGGAGCGTCGAGAGCGTGACGGTCGCCCCCCCGGCGATGTCGAGGAGGACCTCGCGCGACGGGGGCGTATCCCCCGGCCATACGGCGAGCGAGGGCGTGATGGGAGGGGAGATGTCGAAAATCACAGGTGACCGTTCAGGGCCCCGTGGAAAGACACCGCTCGCGGGCTTTGCCAGGTTCTCGGAAAGGACAGGGCGCTGCTTCTCGTCGATCCGTTCTGTCTCCGCCGTCACTCGCCTGACGTGATCGCGACGGGTCGGGTGGCCCTCTTGAGGAAGAGGAGTGCAAAGGCGGCATTGTCCACGGTCCCGGTGGTACCGGCCTGGACCGGCCAGGAACCGTCGCCGCCCTGGAGCTTGACCAGAACGCGCGCTCCGTCCCGATACCAGTCGCGGCCGGAGAGCGTGCGCGTCCGCGAGAGGATGAGCGCCCGTTCCAGGCCGTAGAGGTAGTAGTAGTACCAGCTTTGACCGTACTTGGGGTTGTCCAGGACCGAGTAGTGCCGGCCCAGCCACGCCAGGCCGTCGCGGATCGAAACCTCGGCCTTCGCGCGGTTCGCGCGGTCGAGGCGCCCCGCGTCGATCAGCCCCGAGAGGGCGAGAACCTGGCATCCGACCCCCGCGGAAGTCATGCTGCCGTAGGAGCTCCCACCCTTGGTGTACGCCCAGCCGCGGGCTCGCGCCTCGCGGACGTACTCGCGCGGGCCGTCGTAGCGCGCGTCGCCGCCCGGCGCGTCGAGGGTCCGATCGAGACCGACCGCGGGACCGTCCGGATCCTGAGCGCCGGCGAAGTGGTCGATCGTCTTGGTCCAGACGTCGAGGGGGACCTCGATCCCGCAACGCGTCGCCGACTTCAGGGCCAGGACCGCGTACTGGGTGTTCGAGTGGTCGTAGCTCGCGCCCTGGCTCGGGTAGTGCCAGACGCCCTCCGAGGTCCGTTTCTCGAGGAGCCAGTCCACCGCGCGCTTCGTCCAGTCGAGCTGATCGGCGGGCATGCGGACCTTGGGATGGCCCGGAGGCTCCGGGACGTCCCGGGGGGGCTCCCAGCGGGCCTCCAGCGCCAGAACGAGGCAGCTCACGTTGTAGGTCCGCTCGAAGGGCTTGTCCTTGAGGAAGTCGAAGCCCTTCTGGATCACGGGGTCGTCTCTGTGGACATCCGACTTGAGAAGGGCATAGAGCGCGAGCGCCGTGTACCCGGGGTCTCCGAAGGAGCCGTCATCCTTCTGCTGCCCCTTGAGCCAGGCGACCCCTTTCTCGACCGCGCCGTCCACGGCAGCCTGGAACTCGGAGTCGGGGAGCGACCAGACCTCGACGAGCGAGTAGACCCACTTCCCCGCGAACTTCACCTCGCCTCCGTCGGTGTTGAACGTGACCTCGTACGCCGCCTCGCCGGAGGAGACTTCCCCCTTCTGGACGTCGATCCGGGAGGTGGTGGAGATCTGGCCCGCCCGGAGCCGGTAGCCCGTGGGTTTGGGATCGGGACGCCGGACGGCGACGACCTCGAACTTCCCCTCGACCAAGAGGACGTTGGGGTCGGCGTCTTTCGCCGGCTCCTTGAGCCGGAACCCTCCGCGGACCTCCATCTCCGGGAAGCCGGGGATGTTGTCGGCGGCCATCGCGTGACGCCAGCGACCGCCGAGCTTCGTCCCGTCCGGAGGCATCGCCAGGACGAGCGGATCCGGGATCCCCTCGATCGACTGGACGCTCCCGCCGTCCGGGCCCTTTGGAAGGAGCTGGAAGCCGTTCACGCGGAGGTCCCGTGACTGGGGCTTCGGATCGGGATGGTCCGAGGGTGGGGTTGCCCGGACGTGGACGATCGAGTCCCCGGGAGCCTTCCATGAGACGGAGAACGCGCCCTCGTCGGCGGAGCTTCCCGGGAGAGGCGCGAGCAGCAGGGCGGCCAGGATCGCCAGGACTCCCTTCATTTCAGTCTCTCCAGAGCCTTGTTCGCCGCCTCGCGGACCTTCGGGTCGGCGTCCGACGCGAGGCGGAAGATCGCGTCGAAGGACTCCTTGTCACGCACCAGCCCGAGATACTGGCAGCCGATCGCGCGGATCTCGGGCTTCTCGTGCGCGAGGCACTTCCGGAGCTCGGGCACCCCGCTCCGATCCCGGATGTAGCGGCCGAGGAACCAGCTGATGTTTCCGTCGGTGAGCCCGACCGTTTCCCGGAAGCGCATCTCCAGGATGGGCAGGATCGCGAGGGGCTCCCCGACCCACCAGAGGTTGAAGGCGACGGCGTATCTCTGATGGTCGTCGGGGGCGCTCGCGAGCGAATCGACAAGGAACTGCCGGCCCTGGTCGTTCCCGAGCGCGGCGAGCAGGATCGCCGCTTTGCTCCGGACCAGGGCGGGCTGCGACGGGTCCTGGAGGATCGTCAGGTAGAGGGGCTCAGCTGCCGGCATGTGACGCTCCAGGAGAGCGTCCTTCACGCGCAGGCGGACACCGTCGTCCTCATCTTGGAGGAAGGCCACGACCTCCTTCAGCCGTTCGGGCGGAGCGAGGACCGCGGCCGCGTCGATGGCCCAGTCGCGGGCGTCGCCCTTCCCTTCCCGGACGGCCTTGAGGGCCGCGTCGAAGGTGGCATCGTCGAGATGCCGCGCGAGGCTTGTGGCCGCGAGATATCGGATGTCCTCGTCGGAGTCGCCGAGCGCCGCGGCAAGGAGCGCGTGCACGAGCTCAGGCGTTGCCTCCGCGGCTTCGCCCGCCAGGCGAGCCCCCTCGTGCCGAGTTCCCGCGAGCGGGCTTCCGAGCGCGGCGACCAGCGCGTCGGGACCGTCGTCTTCCAGAAACGTCCGGCAGCAGCGGAAGCCGACCTCGGAGTCGATGACGTTGTCCTTGATCTCTTCCTCGGCGTAGGTCACCGCCTCGCCCACCTCCGAAGTGTAGGAGCCTCCTTTGGTCCAGACGGTGTTGTCATCGACCCGCGATGAAGTGAGTTCCTTCAAGCTCCCGCAGAGATCGAGGCATCCGTAGGGGCTTGCCCCTGCCGGAATGGACCCGACGGCGACCAGGTTGGAGACGCCGGCCGCGGCGAGCACGGCCTTCTTGGGATCGAAGGTCCGCCCCCAGGGATACGCGCGGCGGTCGATGCCTCGGGCGGCCTTTTCCCATTCCTCGCGAGTGGGCATGCGCTTCTTCGCCCACCGGCAGTATTGCCGCGCATCGTCGAAGGTCACGCGGGTGACCGGGACGTTCTCCTTGTCGGCCGGAGGCTGGAAGCCGATCCACTGGAACGGGCTCTCGTAGGTCTCGGGGGACTCGATGGCAAAGGATGGCGAGTAGCGGAGCCGGTGGTTGTCGCTCGGAAGCGCCGCCAGGAAGCGCGCGTATTCGGCGTTGGTGACCTCGGTGCGGTCGATGAGAAAACTTCCGAGCGGCAGCCGGCGCTCGGCCTCCGGCGGACCGAAGACGAACTCGCCGGCCGGGACGAGGACCATTCCATCGGGGACTCGTGCGAGATCGAAATGGAACTGGACCGGGACGGGCCGCCCGTCCGGACCACGCGCGAGCTCCAGGGGGAACGTCCAGGCGGGTCTTCCCGGCGGCTCCATGCGGACGAGGTAGATACCGAACTTGATCGCCCGCTCCTCGACGGGTGTCGTGCCGAGGTCGAGCTCCTCTCCGAGCGGCCGGTCCCGCTCCTGGTCGTACTTCTGAACGCGGACCGGCAGCCCCGGAGGCTCGGAAATGAGCGTGAGGGGGCACAGGCCGTTCGCCCACCACTCGAGAGACCGGAGCTCGCGGTCGTCCCCGAAGGCGCCCCGGGCGATGAGGATGAGTTGCTCGGCGTTCTCGTAGTTCTGGTTCACGAGCCACTTGCGGACCCGTTCGAAAGTCCGGTCGAGGGCGCGCTGCCTCAGCCTGTCGGCGTGCTCGCCCGCGACTCCGAGCTCCGGGCAGACCTTGAGCACCTCCGCTGCAAGGCGGAGCTCGTTTTCGTCCACGAGTTCGTTGAAGTGGGCTTCGATGTTGAGCCGAGCGTGCTCCTCGGCCCTGGCGAGCTCCTCCCGGGGAGCCTTCTTCTCCTTCATCTGAGCGAGGAGCCCCTTGGCGGCCTCGTAGTCCCGGATCCGGATTGCCTCCTCGAAGTCCGCCTTCGGTTCCCGCCATGCTTGCTTCTTGCCGGGGGAGTCCTCCGTGTTCCTCGGTTCCCGCGTGAAGTAGAGGAACCCCGCCACCAGGGCGAGCGCCGCGGCGGTGGTGCCCAGGATCGCCACGAGGAGCGGCAGGCGCTGGAGCTTCTTCCGCCGCCACGCCCCGGTCATCGTCTTGGGATCGATCGGCTGCCCGGCGAGGAAGCGGGCGAGATCCTCGGCGAGCTCGTCCGCCGACGGGTATCGCTCTTCCGGGTCCTTGGCCATCGCCTTCATGCAGACGTCTTCGACCGGTCTGGGGATGGCCGGATTCTGCTGGCGGAGAGAGGTCGGGTCGGACGACTGGATCTTCTGGTAGAGGTCCACGGTGGAGCGACCGGAGAAGGGACGCCGCCCGCTCAGGAGCTCGTAGAGCATCGCCCCCATCGAGTAGATGTCGGAGCGATGGTCGATCTTCCGCTTCTCGCCTCGACACTGCTCGGGGGACATGTAGTACGGGGTCCCCATCGGCTGTCCGGTCCGGGTGAGCGATTGGTCGTCGTCGCCCATCACTCGCGCGAGGCCGAAGTCCATGATCCGGATCGAGCCGTCGTTCGCCACGAGCACGTTTCCAGGTTTGAGATCCCGGTGAATCACACCCTGGGTGTGCGCGTAGTGGGCAGCCCGCGCGACGGTCTCGATGAGCTGGAGGGCGCGCTTCTGGGAAAGGGGGTGCTTCTCCACGTACTTGTCGAGGGTCATCCCCTCCACGAACTCCATGGCGAAGTAGTAGAGCTCGCCGTCCTGGCCCCAGTCGTAGATCTTGATGATGTTCTCGTGCTCTAGACGCGAGATGATCTGGCCCTCGCGGACGAAGCGCTGCACCCGCTCCGACTCCTGCGTCCCCTGGGCGTACAGGACCTTGAGCGCCACCTCCCGGCCGAGCACCTCCTGGCGAGCCCGGTAGACCACCCCCATTCCGCCGCGACCTACCTGTTCGAGGACGTCGTACTTCCCGATCTTGCGGCGAGGTTCGGGGGCAGGGGCCGCGGGCCTCGTCGGATCGCTGTCCGGTTGCTGGCCGTACAGGAGGGTGTGGTCCTCTTGCTTGGCCCCCGGCTCCGCGGGTAGTGGCGAGGTGTCGGCGTTGGCGCTCTTCTGTCCGTCGATGTGAGTGTCGAGGACGGCGGACTGAGGACGAGAGTGGGGTCGGAGCTCGGCGCCGCACCGCTTGCAGGCGTACATCTCATGGTCGTCGTAGTCGACGACGTGGTGCGTGGTTCCGCAGGACGGGCAGCGCATGATCGACTCGTCCAGGAGCGCCACCAGGTCGACGAACTGCTTCGGCGTCAGGAATCGCTTGCGGACGAGGACCTGGCCGAGCTGGACGTGCTGCCCCCGATCCCCGAGACTCGTGAGCTCCCGCGTTGCCTCCTGGATCATCTCCTGGGTGCAATAGCCCCGTTCAAGGGCTACGCGGGCGAAGTCGGTGTCGGAGTGCGTTT
>JACQVV010000056.1 GCA_016209595.1 Planctomycetota bacterium | reverse complement strand
TTACACGGTCACGGTCACGCTCACGGTCACGGAACACGCTCACGGTCACGAAACACGAACACGTGGCCGTGGACCGTGGCCGTGGACCGTGGTCGTGAACCGTGGTCGTGGACCGTGACCGTGACCGTGACCGTCATCGATTCGCCCGCGCGAACTTGACTCATTCGTCAACATGTTCTCCCTTCTAGGCATCTAGTCTCCAGCTTGATAGAGCCCCGGTTCGGACGACCCGCCGCCGCCCGGAGGAACGGTCACCATGTTGGGCCCGGGCTTCTCTCGGGGGGTGCTCGCGCCTCCCGGGTCATTGCTCCCGCCGCGGGTCGCCCAGGCGCCGGGGTCGGGAGATCCGGGGTTTGTCACCACGGGAGTCGCGCGGGTCGTGTAGACCTGTCCGCCCATCTCGTAGGTCACCTGGTCGCCCGTGATGTTGATGACCCGCATGGGCGGCTGATTCGGATTCCAGGGGGGAGGCGGGCCGCCGGGCGGCTGGCCGCTCCGCATGGGGCCCCCGGGGGGCGGGACGAGAGGCGGAGGCTGCTGGGGCACGCGGGACGGACCCTGCGGCACCGCCGGGTTCCCGGCCTGGGTCGGGTCTCTCCCCAACCGGTCCGCCCCGGTCTGGGGCTGGGTTGAGGTGGATCCGCCCGCGGGCTGCCCGGCCGCCGTCTGGCCTCCGCGGACCGCGCGGGGTTGCGGCACGAACCAGGTCCCCACGTACTTCACGGGCCCCGCGAACGGGCTCTCCTCGGCGGTGAGCGGCGGGACACTCGCGACGGGCCTCTCCCCGCTCTGGTAGGCGAGGTACTGGACGCGCGTGAGGTAGAGCACGGTGACGTCGTCGAGGACGGGCGTCGCGACGAGAGAGCCAGGCCCCTCGTCGGAGACCTGGACGAGGTAGTGGAAGTCGTTCGGCGCGCCCGCGGGCGCGGGAAGGAACCCGGGCACCGGGACGGGCCGGCCGTCCGGGTCGAGTGCCGGCATGAACTTCCCGCCGCAAGCGTAGTAGACGTCGAGGAAGGTGCTCGCGGTTTCGTACTCGGTCCACGAAAGCGAGACGGGGATCGCGCCCTCGGGGAGCGGGACCGTCCCGATGTAGGTCGCGGGGGGCGTGGAGCGGCCGGGCCCGCCGACGGGGTACCGCGAGGGGACGGGCACGCTCGCGGGGTCGCTCGCGGCGTCGCGGATCACGAGCCCAGCGAGGGTGTAGCGCGGCGGGTTGGTGAGCGTCCAGACGGCATGGCGGAGGTTCGGGACGGCCGTGGGGCCCGCCGTTCCGGGGCTCCGGAAGCGCCCGTCCACGTCGAAGTAGACCGGCCCGAAGTAGACGTCGGGGTAGATGTGCGGGAGGACGCTCGCGAGTCCCGCCTCGGGCCCGGGTTGGCCGTCGGCGTGAGCGGTCCGGCCGTCCACCTCGAGGTCGATCGTCACGTAGTCCTGGTACGAGAGCGAGACGTGGTACCAGCGGTGCGGCTCGGGCTGGATCGGGAGATCGACCCGCGAGAAGCGGTTCACCATGTCGTCGGGCGCGAGCTCCGGCGGCACCTCTCCCCCACCGGAGAGCGCCGCCTTGATCTCGGCCCCAGCGCGGACCGACTGGCCGTCCTCGCTCACGTTGTAGCGCGCGCCCGCGAGCTGCCCGCGGAGCCGGACGAAGTAGTAGCGGCTCGCGATCATCTGGCCGTCGCGCCAGTAGATCTTCGTCTGGAGTCCCGAGTACGGCGAGTCTGGGTTCGTGGCGAGGACGAGCGGCCAGGACTCGAGCGCGGTCGACCAGTCGTCGAGCTTGAACCAGAACTCGATCCGGCCCTCGCGGGGCGGCAGGTTGGCGTTCACCCCCGAGAGCGTGTCGAGCGGCTGCGCGTCGGCCTGCGTCGGGTAGATCAGCGTGTTCATCCGCGCGTAGTCGAAGAAGACCCCGTCGTAGTGAAGGTTCGCGATCGCCGCGACCCCCTTGGCGGTGTCGGCTTGCCGGACGTCCTCCGTCGCCGTCCCGAGGTAGCCGCGCGGGTCGTTTCCCGAGACGCGGCTCCGCCAGGGGGCAAGCGTCCCCAGGCACGGGGCCTTGAAGATCGCGTTCCCCGGCGCGCTCGAGTCCTCGATGCCGGCCAGGACGACCTGGCCGTCGAAGTTCGCGACGTTGTCCTCGGAGCGGATCGAGTCGGCGGTCGCCCGGATCGCGGCCGGGGCCGGACTCGTCCCCGAGCCTCCCTGGTAGTTCGCCTCGAACTGGGCCTGGGTCGTCTGGTGGGCGACCTCGAAGATCCGGACCGACGCCCAGGAGCGGGCCCGCGCGAGAATCTCGCCCGACGGGCGGGTCACCTCACCCTGGGACTCGATCTCGAAGACCCCGGTCGGGTGGAAGACGAACTCGGTCGAGCCGCGGGCGAGGTCGAACCGGAAGACATCGGCCTTGCAGATCTCGCGGTGGAGGGTCGCGTCGTGGTTGAACCAGTTCCCGTCCGAGTTGGGATTGAAGTTGGCGCCGAGCGCGCCCGCCTGCTCGGAAGAGATCTCCCGGCACTGGACCATCGCGAGCAGGAAGTAGCGGAAGTCCTCCCAGGTCTGGAGCGGCGCGATCTCGCGGGTCGCGACGAGCTTCTGGGCGATCCGGATGGCGGTCGAGCGGTCGATCGGCGGGATGGCCTCCGCCTCGTACTTGAAGGAGCCGGGGCCATCGCGCCGCGCGACGCGATGGATGCCGGAGACCCCCTCGAAGAGCGCCGCGAGCACGTACGGGGAGGCCGTGTTCGCGTTGACCGGCGCCCGGGCCCAGGGCTCGTAGGCGGCCGGATAGGGCGGTGCGAGGAATCGGGCGAGGTCCCGGTCGAGCCAGCCTGGCGAGAGCGTCACGTGATCGGCGAGCCGCGCGAAGACCTCCTCCTCGTAGCCTTCCTTCGCGAGCCAGGTCGAGAGCTCCCGCTTGTCGTGCCAGCCGCGCGCGGGTTGCGCGGCGAGGATCCTCGTGCCCAGGCCCCGGTACTCCCGGCCCAGGAGGAGATCGCAGAGCGTGTTCAGGAGCCGCCCGACTTCCTTCCTGCGCCTGGCCTCGTCCTCGGGCTTGAGCCAGGAAATCTCCCGGGGATCGAGACCGCCGATCCAGAGCATCCCGGAGGCGTCGAGGATCTTGAGCCGGAAGGACGCGACCGAGCCGTCCGGCGCCGGCGGAAGGAAGCCCGCGGGGCCGCCCGGGAACGAGGCGAACGACGTCCGCGCGGACGACTCCAGAGGTGCGTAGTCCCCCGCTCGCCGCGGCGGGTAGTACCAGGGGTCGGTCGGACCCAGAAAGCCCTGGACGGCGAGCCAGGCTCTGAGCCGCTCGACTCCGAACTCGACGCCGGCGTCGGCCGCCATCCGGGCGCGCGCGGCCTGAACCTCGTGTCCAGCCGCGCCGGCCTCCATCCAGGTCACCCGGGCGAGGGTGAGGGCGAGAACAGCCAGGACGGACAGGATCGCGATCGTCACGATGAGAGCGGCGGCGCGTTTTGAGTTCGGGGCGCGCGTTGGGCTGGCGATCATGGCTCCTCCCATTGCGGAGTGCGGATTGCGGATTGCGGATCGAAAAGACCCGCAATCGCGCGCAGCACTCCGCTTCCTGTTGACAACGCCGCTACACGGTGTACGTGGCAGAGAACGGCGTGGTGAAGGGTCGTCATTGGATCTTCTGAAGTTCGGACACGGCTTCGGACACGATCCCGGTCAGGCGCTCTGCGGCCCGGGCAAGTTCCCCTTCTCCGCGGTCGCCCTCGATGAAGGGCCGGACGTCTTGCGCGGGGGGCGCGAGATCCCGCTCCCGGTAGAGGCGACAGGAGCGCTCGCGGGCGAGGTCGGCCAGCGTCGCGACGAGCTCCCGCGCGGCGGCGGAGGCTCCGGGTCGCGGCGGAACGAGGTACTCCGCGTGCTCGTCCGCGAGCGGCCTGGCGAGTTCGCTCGCGACCGACTCCTGCCAGGCGTCGACGAAACCCCGCCACGCCGCGAGCTCGGCGGGGTCGGCCTTCCCCGATTCCGGCGGCGGGGGAAGATTCGCCGCCGCTTCCTCGAACGACTGCCACGCCTTCGCCGCGGTCGCGAGGAGGGTCTCCAACCGCTCCCTCGTCCTCGCCGCCTCCTCCCGGAGCTCCTGCGGCGTTCCCACCGCGACCTCGATCCTCGCCAGGAACCCGTCCGGGTGCGCCGAGCGGACCGCGTCGGCCACTTGAGGCGGCTGGCGCGCCGCTATGCAACGGACCTCGGCCTCGTAGAGGCCGACCGGCGAACGCTTCCCCTCCGGCGCGACGAAGGTCGCCTCGAACGCCGCCGCCTTCACGGCAGCCCTCCGGGAGAGGATCGGGATTCCCTCATAAATGAGGACGAGGTCGAGCCAGGCGCCGTCGGGGAGCGGAAGCGTCCCTGCAATCCGTATCGCGGCACGCCCGGCACTCGAACCGCTTGCGGCCGAGCCGCTCGCGGCGGCGAGGCGCGTTCCCGAGGGGTGGGGCGAGCCGCCCTCCACCGCGGGTCTTCCCAGCGCCTGGCGAAGGACGCGCTCCCTCTCCTCGTAGGCCTCGAAAGCCTTGGCGGGAACTTCTTCGCCTGCCGCCGCGGGCCCCGCCCCGGGTGGGCGGTACGAGCTGCGGTCGGCCGAGGGCGCCGCCGGGAAGCGCTGGACGCCATCGCCGGAGAGCGCCTCGGCAAGCCCCGCGCCCGCTGTATCGTCGGTCCCCGCGAGATTTGGCCCGGTCCGGCGGTTCCCGCTCCCCGCGAGGTCGCCGTCCCCGGGACGTTTCGAGGGTCCCCCGAAGATCGCCCAGCCGGAGAGGAAGATGCCTACGACTGCAAGGACCGCCGCGCCGGCCACCCACCGCCGCCTCACGGTCGGCGAGGAATGGACCGCCCGCAAGATTCTCTCCGGCCCGCGCCGCTCGAGGAGCTCTTCCCTTTCCTCCCGGCGCGTCGTGTTCTTGCGATCGGACTCCGCGACCTCCAGCTCGATCCTCCGCTCGGCTCCGAGCTCTCCCCGGTACGTGAGGATCTGCCAGGGTTCAAGCCTGACGCCCACCTCCTCGAGCTTCGCCCGCGTCGCTTTCACCTCTTCCACGAGGGCCGGAGGGAAGACCCTTCCCTCGGAGAACGCGCTCTTGGCCAGACCTCGGAGGCGCTCCGCGATCTCGGCGAGCGGGCTCCTCCGGGCGAGTTCGATCTCGTCCGTCCCGGCCTTGGCGAGCAGGAGCTGGAGCTCCGCGGGGGAGAGCAACTCAAGGTGCAGGAAGAGGTCGCCCGAGGGGATATCCAGGCCCGCTTCGGCGACCGCCTCGGCCGCAAGGCGGAGCTGGAGGACCTGACGGGCCGTCACGAGCTCCCAGTCGAGCGCCAGCCGCCCGAGCCGGAGCACGGGATCCACCCGCCGTGTGATCGGGCCGGCCGCGTACGCGTCCTCTCTGGTCACGAGGATACCCCCACCTTTTGAGTATGGGCCCGCCGGCCGCTCTCCGGCAAGGCTCGACCCGCGCGCGGCCGTCATCTTACCAGGACCCGCCCCCGTGTAGTACCATTCCCCGCCGAAAGATACGTCTCGTCCGGAGATGGGTGCCATGCCTTCCGATCGCCGTGCCGACCAGAAACGGGTCCGGGTCAAGGACGCCACGATCCTCTACGAAGAAGCGACACTGCTCCGCTTCCTCAAGACCAAGACCGAGACGCCGACCAAGGAATACCCGCTGGTCAACCTGTCGAGCGGCGGGGCGCAGTTCGTGACGCGCGAGGCCCTCACGCCGAAGCAGACCCTGATCGTCACCCTGAAGATCCCGGCGTTCACGAAGGCGCTCGAGATCAAGTCCGAGGTCACCTGGTGCAAGAAGATGCCCGATCGGAACGTTTACCAGGTCGGAGTCCGCTTCATGGGGAAGCGACCCAAAGAGGTCGACCGGCTGCTCAAGGAGGAAAACCTCCGGTTCAAGGACCGCAGCCAGTATCTAGAGTAGTGTTGCGCGCCGGCTTCTCGACGACTCGCGGGTAGCGCATGCCGGTCCTCGGCTACGTCGGCCCCGGCGGCGGCTTCGCGATCCTCGTCGGCTTCCTGGCCATCCTGGGCGGGATCGCGGCGGCCGTCTTCGCCCTGGCGGGTTACCCGGTCCTCGCCGTGCTCCGGCGGCTTCGGTGCCGGCGTCCCGAGAGCCCCCCCCGATTCCGCCGCGTCGTCGTCCTGGGCCTCGACGGGCTCGACCCCGAGATCCTGGACGAGTTCCTGGCGGCGGGCGACCTCCCGAACTTCCGGCGCCTCGCCGAGAGCGGAGCGTTCCGCCGGCTGGGCACGACGCTCCCCGCCGTGAGCCCCGTCGCGTGGTCGAGCTTCCAGACCGGGACAAACCCCGGAAAGCACCGGATCTTCGATTTCCTCCGGCGCGCTCCCCACAGCTACCGCGTGGAACTCGCCTCGATGAGGATCGACCCACCGCGGCGGATCCGCATCGGGCGGTTCGGGGTCCCGCTCGGCCGCGCGCGGGCTCGCCTCCACCGCGCGAGCCGGCCCTTCTGGTCGATCCTGGGCGACTACGGAATCTTCTCCGAGATCCTCCAGGTCCCGATCACCTTCCCGCCCGAGCCCTTCTTCGGCGCCTGCCTCTCGGGGATGGACGTCCCCGATCTCCGGGGGACGATGGGGACCTTCACCTGCTTCACAGACGACCCCGCGCTGCCCGATGCCCCCATCGGGGGGCGCACGATCCGCGTCCGGAGAGACGGGAATCGAGTCGAGGGAAGGCTCGCGGGCCCGGAGGATCCGCTGTCCGCGCGGCCGGGCCGCGAGCTCTCGATTCCCTGGCGGCTCGACATCGCCCGCCGGCGCCTCTCGATCGGCCCGGAGCGCGTGGCGCTCGAAGTCGGAAAGTGGAGCGGCTGGATCCCGCTATCCTTCCGGGCCGCGCCCGGCCTCGGGGTCCCCGGGATGTGTCAATTCCTTCTCCGCGCGACCGACCCGGCGTTCTCCCTTTTCGCGGGCCCCATCCACGTCGATCCCGCGCGGCCCGTCCTCCCGGTCTCGCGCCCCCTCCTTTACTCGGTCCACCTCGCTCTCCGCCACGGCCGCTTCGCCACGCTCGGCCAGGCCGAGGACACATGGGCGCTCTCTCAGGGATTCCTCTCCGACGACGAGTTTCTCGCCCAGGCGCGAAGCTTCCACGAGGAGCGCGCCCGGCTCTTCCTCGACGTCCTCTCCCGGAACCGGAAGGGCCTCGTCGTCTTTGTCCTGGAAGACCCCGACCGAGTGCAGCACATGTTCTTTCGCACGAGAGACCCTGACCACCCGGCAAACCGCGGGCGCGACTTCGCGCGGTACGCCGGGGTCTTCCGGGATCTATACAGGCAGATGGACGACCTTCTCGGAAAAACCCTCGCGGCGATCGACGAACGCACGCTCCTCCTCGTCCTTTCCGACCACGGGTTCGGCTCCTTCCGCCGCCAGGTAGACATCAACGCGTGGCTCCTCGCCGAGGGGTATCTCGCCCTGGCCGACGGAGCCGAGCCCGGCCCCGAGCCGTTCGAGGGCGTGGACTGGAGCCGGACGCGCGCCTACGCCCTCGGGATGGGCGGGATCTACCTCAACCTCCGTGGACGCGAGGGCTCTGGTGTCGTCGACCCCGGCGAGGCGGCCGACCGGCTCGCGGGCGAGATCGCCGCGAGGCTCGAAGCCCTCGTGGATCCCGAGTCGGGGCGGCGCGCCGTGCGCCGCGTCCACCTGGCGAGGGACGCCTATCGCGGCCCCTATGCAGGCGAAGCCCCCGACCTCGTCGCCGGCTTCGAGCGCTGCTACCGATCGAGCTGGGGGCAGGTCGCCGGAAAGATCTCCCGGACGGTTTTCTCCGACAATACGCTCTCCTGGAGCGGGGACCACGCCTTCGACCCCGAGGTAGTGCCGGGCATCCTCTTCTCCAACCGCCCGCTCGCCGAGCGCCCCCCGCACATCCAGGACATCGCCCCGACGGTCCTCGACGCCTTCGGGGTCGCCGCGCCCGATCACATGGACGGGCGCTCGCTCCTGCCGCCCGTTTGACCCGTTCCACGCCGCTTGTTTCCGGTCCTCCATTCGGCTATGCTCACGCCACGGACAGGAGAGCCACGCGAGATGCCTTCCCCCTTCCCCGGCATGGACCCCTACCTCGAGTCCGACAGCTGGCGCGACGTGCACAGCCATTTCATCACCTACCTGAGCGATGACCTGAACGGGGTGCTCGGTTCGAACTACGTCGCCCGCACGGGCGAACGCGTGGTCGTGGAGTCCGCGGCGGAGCAGCTGAGGGGGATCCTTCCGGACGTCCATGTCGTCCGGCGCCGTCCGGAGGGGGGCGGAATCGCCGTTGCGGAGCACACCGAGCCCGTCCGCGTCCGGATCGAGGAGTTCGAATTCCGCGAGCCCTGGCTCGAGATCCGGGACCGGCGGGGAACGACTGTCGTGACGGTGGTCGAGCTCCTGAGCCCCTCGAACAAGGCCCGCGGTTCGAACGGCAGGAGGGAGTACCTCAGAAAGCAGCGAGAGGTTCTCGAGAGCAACGTCCATCTGGTCGAGATCGACCTCCTGCGCGCCGGGAAGTGGGCGCTCGCCATCCCCGAGGCCGCCGCCCGAGACGTCTGCGACTTCGACTACCTCGTCTCGGTGAGTCGCGCCACCGACCGGGAGGAGTTCGAACTCTACCCGGTCCGACTCGAGGCTCGCCTCCCGCGGATCAAGATCCCTCTCGCCGGCAAGGACCCCGACGTGGTGGCCGACCTCCAGCCCCTCATCGATCGATGCTACGAC
>JACQVV010000055.1 GCA_016209595.1 Planctomycetota bacterium | reverse complement strand
GAGCGTGTTCCGTGACCGTGACCGTGAGCGTGTTCCGTGACCGTGACCGTGACCGTGACCGTGTAGGCGGCACGACTTGTCGGGCTGGGGTGGAGCCCCGCTAAAGGAAAGGGAATCTGTTGATGGGCGGAGTCCTTGAGTTCGTCCTCCGGTCGATCGACCGGGGCGTCTCGCGGGACGAGATCGTTCTCGGCGCGCTCAGGATGCAGGGGATCCGGGCGGAGCCGATCGTGCGCATGATCCTCGCCGGCGACCCGCCCGAGCGGATCGCGATCCGGATCAAGCGGCAGAAGTTCGGTGGCGACTACCAGGGCTACAAGGACATCGTGGACATCTATGCTGCCCTCGTCGACCGGGAGCTCACGGCCGAGGTCATGGGCGCCCGCCCGCAGGCCACTGAGGAATATGACCTCGCAACGCCACGTGGCTCGGCGAACGACGGCCGGCCCATCCCCGAGACTCCCTCGCCTGCACGAACGCCGCGCCCGGCAAGCGGAGTCGGATCCTCGTCCGCGGTCGCGCAGGCGCGCTCCGGCGCCCCGCCTCGCGCGGAGGCCCCGCCTCGCACCGAGGCCCCGCCTCGCGCCGAGGTCTCACCCCAGGAGAAAATCAAGTTCAACTGCCCCTGCGGGAAGCGCTACTCCGTCGCTCCCGAGCGCGCCGGCTCCACGATCTCCTGCCCCGCATGCGGCACGAGGCTCACGGTGCCAGAGGAGTCGGAGGCGAAGTGAAGGCGCGGGTCCGGAACCTCGAACCCGGCGTTCAGCACGGCGACGGCGACGAGCCGTCTACCGTCCGGCGCCGAGATCTCGAGAGGGACTCGAATCGCCACTTGCCGCCTCCTGCCGGGAGACCTCGCGCGGTTTCTTCGGGTCCACCCGGAGCGGCCTGAGGTAGCCGATCCGGCCGTGGAACCTCTTCCGGGGAAAGCGGAGCAGGAGGATTTTCCCGTACATGAAGGCAGAATATCACGCGGCGGGGCGGAGGGGCCAGCGAGACCCGATCACTTCCCCTTCGAGAGGAACGGCCGGCTCGCGCGGATCGCCTCTTCGGCGCGGGCCTCGACCTCTTTCACGAGATCGGAATCATGGACGAGGAGCGTGGACTCGGAGTCGTTCTCCATGCTCATCCAGTCGTGGTTGTACGATCCAATGCTCGCGACCGTCCCGTCCACGAGGAAGACTTTCGAGTGGTCGAAGCCGCCGGTGTACTCGCGTACCTGGACCCCGCTCCCCTCGAAGAGCCGCCGGTTCCGCCGGAGGAGATATTCGTGGTAGGGGCCCGAAAGGTACGAAGAGAGGCGGCCGGAGTTCGTGAGGAGGATGACCTCGACCCCACGGGCGGCGGCGCCCTCGAGCGCCTCGGCCATGTCGGGCGAGGGATCGAGCCAGTTCCCCTGCCAGACCACGCGGCGCGAGGCGCGAGCGAGGAGCATCTTGTAGGCCGCGTTGATGTGCTTCTCGCCGCGGAAGGGCTCGTTCACGAGGAGCCGGCAGGCGCCCGCGTCGCCCGGCGGCGTGGGGGCCGCCTCGGGGGCCGGAGGCGCTTCGAGGGCGATGGGTCCAGGGATGGCGTTCCAGGCCGCCACGAAGCGCCGGGCGATCTCGGCCGCGGCCGGGCCCTCCACGTAGAGGTCCGTATCCTTCCATTCGAAGCCGCTGACGGGCAGGAAGGGGAACTCCTCGTTTACCGTGTTCGCCCCTCCGATCACCGCGGCGCGGTCGTCGATCACGAGGAACTTCTCGTGGCTCCGCACCGCGAGCGGGATGTCGTCGTCGTCTCGGGTCGGGGAGTTGAAGTAGGCGATCCGCGCGCCGGCACGTTCGAGCCGCGCGGGCGTCAGGGGGTCGAGGAGAGAGCCAAGACCGTCGATCACCACGTGGACCCGGACGCCCGCGCGGGCCTTCGCGAGGAGAGCGTCGACGAGCTCGCGAGTCTCCCGGTCCGCGTGGCCGAAAAGGATCAAGGTCGAGAGGTAGACCCTGTTTTTCGCGGCCTCCACGAGCTCGCGCTTCCTGGCGAGCGATGCCTTCGCGTCGGTGAGGAGCTCGAAGCCGTTCCCGCCCACGAGGCGCGAGGACGTCTCGCGGTCGAGGCGCGCCACAAACTCAGGGGCGAGGAGCGGGTTTCCTTCCTCGGGGGCCGCGTTCTGGGCCGCCGCCAGCGGCGAGAGGAGCGAGAAGAGAAGGAGGACCCAGGTCGGTCTCATCGGGCATCTCCGCGCCCCCCCAGAGCGCGCCATGCTTTTCCCGCCAGCAGTCTACGACGCGCGACCCCCGCGCGCCAACTCCCGCCATGATCGCAGCCCTATCCGACCTCCACATGGGTCCGGGTGGTTCCCTGGACCGATTCGGCCACGAGGAATCGCGCTTCCTCGACTTCCTGGCCCGGCTGGAAGCGCGCTACGATCCGATCGTGCTCCTGGGCGACCTGTACGAGACTCACCTCGGCCGCCGGTTCGGGGATTTCGCGGGGGAACTTGGCCGCTGCCGGCGACTCCGGCCGAGAATCGCCGAGCGGTTCGAGGGCCCGCAATACCTCCGGATCTTCGGAAACCACGACCACGTCCTGGGGCGGCGGGAACATGTCTCCGACCGGATTCGCATGGAGGCGGGAGGCGTCCGACTCCTCTTCTGCCATGGCCACCAGTTCGACGCGCTGATCGACCGCGTCCCGCTCGTCGGCCAGCTCTCGTCGTGGGCGGCCGCACGTCTCGAGCGCCGTGGCGTCCGGGGGGCGCTCGCCTTCCTCGACCGGATCGACGACCGGCTCTCCGGGCTCTCCCCCGATCCGGACACCTGTCGCTATCAGCGCCGGGCCTTCGAGTTCCTGGCACGGGAGGGCGCCGACGTCCTCGTCATGGGACACACACACCTTCCGGCCGTCACGCGCCGGGACGGGAAGGTCTACGTCAACACCGGCGCCTGCTTCGACGGGCGCCTCGAGTACGCACACCTCGACCCGGAGCGCGGCGACTACGAGATCCGGCGGGGGTGACGGTACAGGGTCCCGGCAAAGTCGCCCGATAACCTGTAGGGCGGGGGCTTGTCCCCCCCCGTCTTCGGCCAAGCGCCGGGCTTCGGCGGGGGACCAGCCCCCCCCCAACGACTTTGTCCGTCGCCCTGGGTGACGGTACCGCCCGATTGATTCGGTGACCATTGGTGGTTACCATATCGCCATGAAGGTCGTGGGCATCAAGCAGCTCAAGGCGAGGCTTTCCGAGTACGTGCGGCTCGTGAAGGCCGGCGAGACGATCCTCGTGACGGAGCGCGACGAAGCGGTCGCGGAACTGCGGCCGCCGGCCGTGCGAGCGGTGCCCGGGGAGACCCTGGATGACATTCTCCAGTCGCTTGCCGAGAGGGGGGAGATCACCCGATCTCTGCTCCGCAAGAAGCGCTGGACGTGGAAGACTCGGGGGGTGGGGCTTCCCTCCGGGACAGCCGAGAAGGTGCTGGCCGACCTACGAGCGGAACACGAGCATTGACGGCGCCGTGGGCGCTCTACGTCGAGACATCGGCCGTCCTGCGCGCCGTGTTGGAGCGCGGCACGACGCCCGGCGTGGAGGCGAAGATCCGCGGTGCGAAGGCGCTCTTCACGTCGCGACTCTCCGTCGTGGAGGCAAGGCGTGCGTTTCTCCGCCTGAGGGGGACGGGAAGGATCCCGGAGAAATCGCTCGCCGATGCGGAGAGGGAGGTCGAAGCACTCTGGGCCAGGTGCCAGATATGGGAGCTCACCCGCGCGATCTGCGACGCGGCCTCCCACGTGGCGCCCCAAAAGCCGCTCCGGACCCTCGACGCGTTGCACCTGGCCACGTTCCTGGCCGCCCGGCGCCTCATCGACGGTTTGGAGATGCTGACCGTGGACGCCCGCCTGCTTGCCGCGCTGGTCTGAAGCAGGCCAGAAGTGACCGTGGGGGCCGAACGTATGACGGGAAAAGAGGGAGTCACGATGAGAATCCCAACACTCCTCCTTGCGTGCCTTGTCTCGGGGGCCCTCCATGCTCAGGAGGATCCGAAGATCGTCCTCCGCTTCGCCTGGCCGAAGGAGGGGACGGTCCAGGTCTCGGAGAAGCGCGCAAAGCGGGGCGGCGAGGCCGAGATGACCTATCGGCTGCGGATCTCGCCCGAGGGGGAGGACGGGGGGATCCGGGTGGCCTACGAGGAATTCGCGTTCGTCCGGGTGAACGGAATGGACGCGAATCGTCCCGAGCTCCGCGAGGTGATGGCACGGCTTAGGGCGACGGAGGGGCTCATCCCCGCCTACCGGGTCGACCGTGAGGGCGAGTTCTGCGGCATCGTGGACTTCGACACGTGGCTGGAGTCGATGGTCGGCACCTTGGAGGGGCTGCCGTCGATGAGCGAGGACGTGAAGAAGAAGCTGCGCGAGTTCTTTACCAGCGCGCAGGGGCGGGAGACGCTCGCGGGAAAGGCCGCCGAGCCCTGGAACGCGTGGGCGGGCCACTGGACGGGCCTTGAGATCGCCGTTGGGGAGGTCCAGGAGTTCGAGGTCGAACAAACCGTCCCTCTCGCGGGAGGCGAGATCGCAGTGCCGGTGATCTATCGGGTCTCGTGCGAGGAGCGCATGACGGACGCGGGCGTCGAGTGCGTCCGGCTCCGCTCGGTCCAGGAGCCCGATTCGGAGAAGTTGCTGGAAGCCGCCGAGCGATTCTTGCGCGAGCACCCGGTGGACAGGCCCGAAGCTGCACTCGCGAACCTCTCGACGACGACCGTGCTGGAGGGCGTCTACGAGATTGCCGCACTCCGGCCGCACCGCGCCTCGATCCGGATGACGATGCGGGTCGCGGAAGAAGGCGGAGAGGAGCACGAGCAAGTGGACTTGCGCGAATACGCCTTCCTGTGGCCAGACCTCGCGGCGGCCGAAGAGAAGGACGAGTGAGTGACCCTCAAGCTTGCATTCGGAGCGGCTGTTCGGGACCATCCGACCGGGTCGGCAGCGGAGAATCGCGGATTCTTGAAGGATCGAGGAGCGG